>JABJDB010000055.1 GCA_018668425.1 Nitrososphaerota archaeon
ATCTTAAGTCGTTTTGACCAAAATACTATTTGTAGTAGATATGACGCGTAACAAAAAAGATAATTGATTAAACTAAAACGACATTAAGCGGGTCGTAAGCTTTCATTTTATTCCTTTAGTAAAATTGCGTTAACGATTCCGATTTGTCCTGGTTTTGAAATAACTCTACATTTACCTTCTGCTGTTTCAAGAATTGCACCTTTTGTAATGATGCCTCTTCTTTTGTAATCATTGTTTGTAGCATTTTCTAAAACTTTGATAATTTTTGCTTTCTTTACTTTAGCTAAGAGCTGGATTTGATTTTATTTTGATTGCTTGGCTCTTTTTGCAACAAGCTTCTCTGAAATTTTGTTAAGAATTGTTGTCTTGGAGGATCCTTTTGGCAATACAATGTACCCTGACCTTACAAACGGTCTTTTAGGGAATCGTACTTTGTCATCTGATTCTGTAATTTCAAACCCTGCTAACTTTGTTGCATCCATTAATTCTTTTAATGAAGGATCAAAAACACATTTTTCTAAACCAACTCTACGGCCTTTAGACTTTTTTAAATTTTTATTAAAATAATCCAACCAGATTACGACATGTTCGTAATCTTTCATTTTATTCCTTTAGTAAAATTGCGTTAACTATTCCGTTTTGTCCTGGTTTTGAAATTACTCTGCATTTTCCTTCTTTTGTTTCAATGATTGCACCTTTTGTAATAATTCCTCTTCTTTTGTAATCATTGTTTGTTGCATTTTCTAAAACTTTTTCAATTTTTACTTTTTTAACTTTAGCATCACCTGATGCAAGATTAACAAAATCGATTGATTTCAAAGCTGTTTTGTTATTACTTCCTCTAGTTCTTCTAGTAACTGTAACTTGAGCTCCATTGATTGGTTCGTTTGGATATCTGTCAGTTTCATATTTTCTTCTAACTCTAAGTGGAACTCGTCTTCCTCCAGTTATCTTACTGGTTGCTAGATTTTCTACTGACTTTCTCATAGAAATTTGTCTTAATTACTCTAATTTATACAAAACGCAAAAAATTAGCCTTGGATAGAAAATACTAGTTTAGTTTTGAATAATCTCTGGTGTTGGGTTTTTTTGTCCCATACTAGCTGTTTTTCTAACTTTGGAAAACAATCTTGATTTTAGATCTTCTACATCTCCTTGAATTCCGAAATATTTTTGGAACTTTGTAGTAGTTGTATAAATTTTCAATCTTCCAACATTTTGATGACTGATAAAATCTAATTGTCTTAATTCTTTAAGGTGTGCATAAACTCCAGACCCTCTAGTTTCAACAAGTTGTTTTGATGAAATTGGTTGTTGATATACAATGTATGATAGAGTTTTCAATGTTGCATTTGGTAAAACTGGTTTTGATGCATATCTTTTGACAGTTGAACTGTATTCTGGTTTTAATTGCATTACATACGAACCATCTGGTAATATTGTCACTTCAAGTGCTTTGAATGCTGACTTTGTCTTTTTCATAATTGAGTTTAGTATCTCTAAGGTCTTTGTTCTTGATTCTGTGCCTGATGCTCTAATCAAATCTTCTATTCTTAGTGGTCTTCCTGCTGAATATAGTGCTGATTCAACCCTTGCAGTTGACTCGTCGATATTTTCAATTCTTGCCATCTAATTTTGACTCCTTTGAGATGTCATCATTTTTTATTTCTTCTTTGGCTATTGTTATTTTAATATCATCTTCTACTTGTTCTAAATCCACCTTTTGGTCTCTTGCTAAAAATAGCGATGCAAAAAAGCATCGGATAGAATCTATTTGATCCAAATCTGCAATAATCTCTCTCAATAATCCAAAACCTGATTGGGATATTTTTTTCATAATCAAATCTTCATACTTTCCAATAATACTTTCAAGTGAAATAAAAATTTCATCAAAATCAGGAGCTACTAGTGGCTCAATCTCTGTTTTACCTCCTCTCCTTGATTGAGGATTTGCAATTGTCCCAATTAGATTTTGAAGTAACCCTAACAAATCATCTAATGAAACTGGATATGTTGATTCATGTCTGTATGGGATATCAATTAATTCAATATCTACATCTGTTCTTTGATGCATTGGTTTTTTCTCCATTGCTGCTTTTTGTAATGCAAAAATACTTTCTACTTTCATTCTGTAAATTAACGATGATGATAATGCTGCCATTCCTGCAACTTTGAGATCTTTTTTGCCTGTTTTTTCTAAAATTTTTATCAACATATCTAAAATTTGAATTAGATCAATTTCCCAAACATCTTTTTTGGCGACATCTTTTGGACTAAATAGAATATTCACTGGTTCTTGGGAAATACTATTGGGAGTTTGTGTTTCACTCACACGATCAATGGTCTTAGTATTCAATAATATCTAATGGCTCTATTTTTTTCTCACATCCAGTCAACTCTTATATTGTTAGGAGAAAAATCTTAACTATGAAATCTGCCCAGATCCCAAACCCTCATGAAGCACTTGTCATAACTGAATCTGAAAATCCAAAACCACAAGGAACCCAGGTTTTGCTTAAAGTGAAATCTGAAGGTGTATGCCATAGTGATTTACACTTGTGGGAAGGCGGATATGATCTTGGTGATGGTAAATTTTTGAAAGTTACTGATAGAGGTGTAAAATACCCTGTTACTCCTGGCCATGAAATTGTTGGAACTGTTGAAGAAATTGGAGAAAACGTGTCTGATGTTTCTGTAGGTGATGATGTTTTGGTTTATCCTTGGATCGGTTGTGGTGAATGTCCTGCATGTAAAGTTGGAAATGAAAATCTATGTGATACTCCAAAATCAATGGGTCTTTTTCAAAATGGCGGTTATTCTGATTATACCTTAATTCCTAATTCTAAATATTTAGCAAAACTTGATGGTGTGGATCCTGACGCTGCAACTTCACTTGCATGTTCTGGATTAACAGCCTATACTGCAATTAAAAAAGCAAATCAAAATTCTCCAGAGTTTATTGTAATTGTTGGAGCTGGTGGATTGGGACTAATGGGTGTTCAAATTGCTAGTGCAATTACTGATGCAAAAATCATTTGTATAGATCTGGATGATGAAAAACTAAAAACTGCAAAAGAGATGGGTGCTCATTTTACTGTAAATTCAAAAGATCCTGAAACTGTACAAAAAATACTTTCATTATGTAATGATAAAGGTGCAGATAGTGTAGTTGACTTTGTAAATGCCCCACCAACAGTAAAAACTGGTTTAGCAGTATTACGAAAAAGAGGTAATCTTGTACTTGTTGGACTCTTTGGTGGTTCTTTAGAATTATCCCTTGTCACTATTCCACTAAAATCTATAATCATTCAAGGTGCATACACTGGAAATTATAATGATATGGTGGAACTATTAGATCTTGCAAGAAAAGGAACTATCAATCCTGTAATTTCTAAACGATATACTCTTGATGAGGCAAATACTGCATTAGAAGATCTTAAAGCTCGAAAGATAATTGGTCGTGCTGTAATTAATCCATAATTTATTTAGACTACAAAATTTTATAACTAAAAAAATAATCAGTTCTTATAATTGCCATCTAAAATTAATTCTGAAATTGCATTAACACATCTTAAAAATAAACAATATTTGTCTGCACATAACATGTTTCTCAATCAGGCAGAATCTATAAAAAAAATAGACTATATCAAATCTGCATTACTGTATGTTCTAGCTGCTGAATGTAAAACTCGACATGGGAAAGATTCTGAAACTGAAATTAATGAGGCAGGAAATTTATTTTTAGAGTATTCAAAAAAAGATTCGAAAAATCTTAGAGGTGCATTGTTATGTGCGTCAAAATGTTTTTTGAGATTAGGTGAATTTGATAAA
Source organism: Nitrososphaerota archaeon (assembly GCA_018668425.1). Classification (GTDB taxonomy): domain Archaea; phylum Thermoproteota; class Nitrososphaeria; order Nitrososphaerales; family Nitrosopumilaceae; genus Nitrosopumilus. The sequence continues at coordinate 3,832 of JABJDB010000055.1, forward strand.
GCTCGTGAAACATATCAAAAGTCAAGATCAATTATTTCTTCAGACATTCAAGTAACAAGACCTGTTGTAATTATTGATGACAGTGATGCAATTGGAATAAAATTAAAAACATATGTTGAAAAATTAGGTTATTCTGAAATTCAACTATTTACAAATGGAAAAAATGCTGTTAAAGGGTGCAAGAAATTATTTTCTGAAAACCAATCTCCTGTGGTTTTACTTGATATGGGATTACCTGATTTAGAAGGTGATGAGGTTGCAAAAAAATTACTTAAAGAAAAACCTGGTTTACAAATTGTAGTAATTACTGCTGATGAAAAAACAACTCAACGTGTACACAAAATAATCAGTTCTGGCGTTTCAGCATTTATTCAAAAACCATTTACTTTAGATGAAGTAACAAAAGCAATTAGCGTTGCTGAATCTGAATATTCTTTGTTAGAAGAATAATTTTTTAATTATAATAACAATAACGACATGTTTAGAACATTTGTGTCTCTGATATCTATTTCATTGATTCTATAATCAATTAATTCATCAGAAAATTTCTCAACGATTTTTTGGGATGTGTTTACTTTGTTTGATTCAACTTGAAGTATTACTAACATATTCCATTCTCCTTCCATGTTTGCTACAAGCAAATAGTTGTCTAGTTTGGTGATGAAATCTTTGATAGAATCTTTGACTGCTTCTAGTGATTTTGATGGTTTTAATTTCATCATTACTGCTTGGTATTCATTAATTCCTGATACATCTGTTAGAACTGCTTTGTATCCTTTGATGATTCCACTTTTTTCTAGACGCTCTATTCTTTTTCTAATTGTTCTATCTGATACATCATGGCCTGATTTTTTTAATTCTGATGCAATTTCTTTTGATGGTGTTCTTGCATTTTCATTGAGAATTTCAATAATCTTTTGATCTACTTTATCTAGATTTGACCATGCATCATCACTCATATACGACAAAAGTTCTAATGCCTTTTGAATTTTTGGTTTTATTTTTTAAAACATTGAATATTTTGTGTATTTATCTATCCTGAATCCAACCTTTCTCAAAAATTTCCTGATCTTCTTTTTCCCCCACTTCTGTTGCAAATCTCCAAATTGATGTTGCATCTGTATCCATTTTTTCTTTGATCCGAAGTAACGTCTCAATTTCTGAATCCAAATTCTCATCTGCAGTTTTGTGTTCTTTGCAAAATTTACATTTCTCATCTAATGTGATTGGATCTGATTCGATTAATGGATAAGTCATACATGCAAGTGGTCTTTCTTTGTAAATACTACATGGATGTCCTCCGTGTGGTGATTTGTTTCCACTTTTTGTATCTAAGAATGGACATGTGTTTCCATTTTTTTCAATTCCCATCATTTGATATGCTAAAACCTTTGATGGTGAAGTAGCATCTTCATTTGAAATTCCAATTCTTGGTATTATGTTAATTTTTATTTTTTTATTTTTTGCAATGTCTTCTAATCTTTGTTTTTCTTCAGGAAGTATTAAAACTCCAATTTTCCCAAATTTTTTACTAGGATAATATTCTCTTTCAATACAACATTGAGAACATTCATCTACACATTGAAATTCCACAAAACCTCTCCTTGTTTGTTATAGATAAAATCTATTTTTTCTGATTTTTGTCACAACAATAACCCTACCAGTTATATGCTCATTATGATAATTACACACATGGGTAAGCGCCAAGTAAAAAATGAAAGTGCACTAAAAGAAATTCGTCTTCCTGAAGAAGGTGAACTTTTTGGACGTGTATTAAAAATGATGGGTGGTGAAAATGTCATGATAAAATGTGCTGACAATATTACTCGTAGAGGCAGAATCCGAGGAAAATTAAAACGAAGAGTTTGGATTAGAGATAACGATATTGTGATTATTGCTCCTTGGGACTTTAAAGAAAATGAACGTGGGGATATTGTTTGGAGATTTACACTTCCACAAGTACAATGGCTAAAGGATAATGACCACATCGCTAAAGACTTCTAGTCTTTGCTAAACATCCTTTTGATAACTTAGTTAATATAGTGAACAAGTTTTGCAAAATTAACATGGAACAAGGTACCGTAAAATGGTTCAATAGAACCAAAGGCTTTGGCTTTGTAGAGCGAGAAGGTGGAGACGATCTGTTTGTTCATAAATCAGATGTTGACGGATTCATCAACGAAGGCGACAAAGTCGAGTTTGAGATCGGTGAAGGTCAAAAAGGCCCAGCTGCTCAAAAAGTAAAAAAAATAGAATAGACAATGAATTTTTAATTTAAGATTTCATCTTTGTTTTCTTAAACTAGTCTTTCTTTTTATTATTTTTAAAATCATTTTTTAGATTATAGAAAAAACTGTGGTCCCGCGGGACGGAATTGAACCATCGACAACCCGGTTTCTGTATGCCTGATGGGCTGTTATTTGATTAGCCATCTAAAGCCAACAACTACAGCCAGGAGCTCTACCAGGCTGAGCTACCACGGGACAAAAAAACAAAGTTTTCTACTATTAAAAAACTATCGAAGCCACATTCCGATCTTTGGAAATTCAAAATAGGCATAAATAATCATAAAAATTGAATACCGCAGTGTCTAATTTAGAACTCTCTTATTCTGGTTATGTCTGTACACCTTATCTACATTCACACGAATCTATCTCCATTAAAGAAAAATGGATGAAATCAAGAAATATTGAAAAATTATTTTTTGTAACTGGGACATTTTCTTCTGAAAGTAAACCGTATTTTACTGATGCAACTAATCATTACCTTTTAGCCAAATTCAAAGACAGTGCTAAGATTTCTGATGATTTTAAAACACACAATCAAGAAAAAACCTCTTTTATGTTCAGTATTAGAGATGATTTGTTCTCAAGGGAGGTTAAAGGAGATACAAATTTCATATCTGTCTATTATTTAGAATATGGTGAAGATGGTGAAGATGGTGATGATCACCAAGAAATTGCAAATCTTTTACTAAAACGAAATAAAATTGATACTTCTGGTTTGGGATTTCTAACTACATTTTGTTTAACATCTCCAAAATTCACATTTCCATATTCTGACAATATTATGGTACTCGAGGTGGCAAGTGAAAAAAGTCATCAAAGCATGAAAAAATATTGTGATCAAACTAGAAGAGATGTTAACCGAAAAGGACTCACAATGACAAATTTGATGAGTCTATCAATTCTTGAACAATTAAAGTAGAAAGTTTTAATATTCGACAAAAAACTGATTTGCATGAGTAAGCCTTCTGACCTTGGTTCTTTGAAAATTGGATCTTACATTTTGTTACCTCACACTGATCAACCAAGTGGCGAGCCATGTCAAATTAAGGAATATGATACATCAAAACCTGGAAAACACGGATCTGCAAAAGCAAGAATTGTGGGTGAAGGTATCTTTGATGGACAAAAAAGACCTCATGTAGGTCCTGTCAGTATGCAAATTCACGTACCTATGATCAACAAAAAAGTAGGTCAAATCATCTCAATTAATGGTGACGTTGTCCAGGTAATGGACTCTGAAACTTTTGAAACACTTGACGTAGCTTTGATTGATGATGAAGTTAAAGGAAAATTGGAAAATGGCCAAAATGTAGAATATTGGGTCGTTATGGATAAAACTAAAATCATGCGCATTAAGAGCTAGTGCGGATGCTGATGATTATCGGAAAAGCCGTCTGATTTTATGATGACGATTATGAGTATTGAAGCGTCCTTTTTGAATAAATTTACTTTATTGAATAAAATATTTTTTAGAAAATGAAACTAGCTTCTCTTTTTTCAGGTGGAAAAGATAGTATGTATGCGATTTATCTTGCACAAAAACAAGGTCATCAAGTAGACTGCCTTCTTAGTGTTTTTGCAAATTCTGATGAAAGCCATTTACTACATCATCCAAACTTACAATGGACAAAATTACAATCCGAATCAATGAATATTCCTCAATTAACTATTCAATCTATTTCTGATAACACTGATGATGAATTGATTATATTGGAAAGTTTACTAAAAACTGCAAAAGAAAAATTTCACATTGAAGGATTGGTTCATGGTGGAATTAAAAGTAAATTTCAAAAAGAAAAATTTGAATCACTTTGTTTAAAATTAGATTTGATTGCAATTACTCCTTTGTGGGATAGCGAACCTGAAAAATATATGGATGATTTAGTTGATTCTAATTTTGATTTTATAATGACTACTGTATCTTCTGATGGGTTAGATGATAAATGGTTGGGAAAATCTATTTCAAAATCTGATGTTAACACTTTGAAAAATTTGTCAAAAAAGTTTGGATTTAATTTGAATTTTGAAGGTGGTGAAGCTGAAACATTTGTAATTGATTGTCCCTTGTTTTCAAATTCGATCAAAATTATTCAGTCTGAAAAAAAATGGGATGGTTATAGAGGAAGGTTTGAAATAGTGGATGCTGGGTTAAATTACAATGCTTGATGGATTAAAGTCTAGTCTGAGTGATGCAATCAAAAAAATTGTAAAATCTTCAGGCATAGATGAAGAACTTATCAAAGAACTTTCAAAAGATGTCCAGAGAGCTTTACTACAATCAGACGTAAATGTACGCCTAGTTCTTGAGATTACAAAACATTTGGAAGAACGGGCATTAAATGAAACTCCTCCTCCTGGACTTTCAAGAAAAGACCATATTGTAAAAATTCTATATGATGAACTTTCAAAATTACTTGGAAACGAATCTGATTTTGATTTTAAAGCCGGAAAACAAAATAAAATTATTTTACTTGGAATTCAAGGTAGTGGAAAAACTACTGTTGCATCAAAACTTGCAAAATTTTTAACAAAACAAGGATACAAAGTTGGAGTTGTAGGTGCTGATACTTATCGACCTGGCGCCCTTGTTCAACTTCGAACTATGTGTGAAAAATCAAATGTTGAAGTATATGGTGAAGAAAATAATAAAGATTCTCCAAATATTGTAAAAAATGGATTAAAACATTTTGAAGGTCAACCATTAGATGTCATTTTAATTGATACTGCTGGCCGTCATAAAGAAGAACAAGATTTACTTGAAGAAATGGAGCGAATTAACAAAGTTGCAGATCCTGATTTAGCATTACTTGTAATTGATGGAACCATTGGACAACAATGTTTCAACCAAGCAGAAGCATTTCATAAGACAATTCCTGTAGGTGGTGTTATTATTACAAAATTAGATAGTTCTGCAAAGGGTGGTGGTGCACTTGCCGCATCAGCTGCCACTGGTGCACAAATTATGTACATTGGAACTGGTGAACGAATTGATGATTTAGAAAAATTCTCACCTACTAGATTTGTTGGAAGACTCCTTGGCATGGGTGATATTCAGGCCGTTTTGGATTTAGCAAAACGATTAGAAAATGAAGGTGATGATGTTCGAATGAAAAGAATTTCTAGTGGAAAAATGAACATGGAAGATTTCCTTTCTCAATTAGAAGATATGAGTAAAATGGGTTCATTGCAGGGATTACTTGATAGTATGCCTGGTCTTTCAGGTATGGTAAAAGGTGATCAAGTAGAACAAATGGAAGGACGAGTTTCAAAATGGAGATACATAATTCAAAGCATGACCAAGGGAGAAAAAGCAGATCCTGATAATTTACTAAACTCATCACGCATCAAAAGAATTGCTAGGGGTTCTGGTTGGCCTGAAGGTGAAGTTAAAGAATTACTCAAAAATTATAAAAATTCTAAGAATATGATGAAGGCCTCAAAGGGACGTCAAATGCAAGGTACTTTGAGAAAAATGGGATTAGGATAATTCAACATCCTATACCTAACATGTCTGAATACCAAAAAATCTCTCCTATAGCAAATCAAATATTAAAAAAATATGAGTTATGTGATAATTGTTTAGGGCGTTTATTTTCAAAACAATTACGATTATCTTCAAACAAACTTTTAGGAAAAAAATTAAGAAAAAATCAAAAACAAAAACAAAAGTGTCATGTGTGTAAAAATATTTTTGATAATTTAGATTATTTTTTAAAAATGATGATTGATGTATCCTCAAACTATTCTTTTGATTCTTTTAGTATCGGAACCACACTCAAACCATCCATTATTGATAGAGATGATAATATTCGCTCAAAATTTAAATTAAAAGGAATTGATGGAATTAAAACTGATATAACTAAAGAATTGGGAAAATTGTTTTCCAAAAAAACAAAGCATCATGTATCTAATCAAAATCCTGAGGTTTCTTTCACTGTAAACTTGAAAGACGAATCTTGTATTATTCGCTCAAAACTCATTATTCTTTCTGGACGATACATCAAAACTTTGAGAGATATCCCTCAGAGACAAAAATCATGTGATAATTGTTCGGGAAAGGGATGCAGAATTTGTGATTTTCATGGCATCTCAAAATTTGATAGTGTTGAGGGTGTGATTTCTCGTTATATTTTTGAAAAATTGGGTGGTACTACTGCAAAATTTACTTGGATTGGAGGTGAGGATAAATCCAGTTTAGTTTTGGGTTCTGGACGACCATTTTTTGTAAAACTTCAAAATCCTAATAAACGAAATTTTAGAAAAACCACAAAAATACTTGATTCACTAAAAATTTTTGAATTAAAAATAGTAAACGAGTCTCCAAAAAAACCTATCAAGTTCATATCTTCAATTAAAATCAAGATTACCTCTAAATCTAATATAGATACAAAATTGTTAAAAAATTTGAAAATTCTTCAAAACAATCATGTTATTGTTTCTGAACCTTCAGGAAAGCGTTCTGAAAAGAAAATTTCTTCATTATCATATAAAAAAACGTCTGATAACTCCTTTTTCTTACACCTCAAAGCTGAGGGGGGCCTTCCAATCAAGAGATTTGTGAGTGGTGATGATATTTCGCCAAATATTTCTCAAATTCTCTGTGTGCCGTGTATTTGTCATGAATTTGATTTTCTTGATATTGAAGTGGAATGATAACAATTAACTAGCGCGAAATATCGTAAATCTATATGCCAATAAGAAAAAAAGGTAAACACCAAAGACGTGCTGATCAAAGTGCCAAAAGACTTAGAGTAAAAAAAGCAAAAGGCGGAAAACCTCGTTCATAATCTAATCAACCTTTTTACATTCAAAATCAACGAGAAGCAATATTGGATCCACTAGTACGTTTTAGAGATGCACATTCAAAAGGAATTATCCCTGATGATGTTTTTGATCTTACTGTAAAGCGTTTTCCAATCATTGTTGAGGGAATTAATCGAATTGAAAAAGCATCGGGAATTCAGTATCCTGTCGCATATGTGGAGCCATCACTTGTTATTTCTTCTCCTAGCCCTAATTCTTATGAATATGGGATTTTGTTTGCAAGAACCCTTCCTGTCTTGTTTGATGATCAATTTCAAGTTGTAATTCAGATTTCTGCACCTTTGGTTGCATATGGGTTAAAGGGCACAATACATGCAATTTTGGCACATGAATTTTTACATTTTTTAGAATTAATTCGTAAAATCTCAAAAATGGATTTACTATCTGATGAAATATCTGGGAATTTATTTGAAAATGTTTACAGTGATGAAACTAGATTGTTTGAACCTCGAGTAGTCTTTAAAGACAGAACTCTACTAAATCATATAACAAAACGATTTCCAGCTGGATTTCGTGATTATAAACTAGAAGATAAAGTGGCAAAATTTTGGAGTGGCAAAAACCTTCCAACATCAAACATATCTTTAGATTCAAACACTGTGAAACTATCTGCTGAATCTATTTCTAAAATTAAAATTTCACCTACTTTTATTTCAAAAATTGATCAGTTACAAGAAAAGAGTCTTAAAATTCGTAAAAAGAAATTATACTGATTTGAAATAATTTTTAAAATAAAATTTTTCTATTGTTTGAATTCTGTTAATCCACATTTTCCACATGTGTGTCTATCTTTGTGTTCTGACATGTATGTTCCTTTACCACATCTTGAACATATTTTTTTAATTCTTGTTATTTTATCTCCATCTACTTTGAAATATTGGTAAACATTTGGACTAGATCCTTTTTTACCTTTTTTCTCTACTGCCATTATTCAGATTTCTCCTCTTTGGCTTCTTCAGCTGGTGCATCATCTGCTTTTACTTCTGTCTCTTTGGCTTCTTCAGCTGGTGCATCATCTGCTTTTACTTCTGCCTCTTTGGCTTCTTCAGCTTCTTTTGCTGCAGATTCTGCTTCGGCAAGTTTTGCTTTAGTTTTTTCTAATCTTGAGAAAATTGTTGGATTGACATGTTTTTTTGCCAATCCTTCATCATCATAAACAAAGAATGTACCTGTAACTAGTGGTTTTCCAACATGAGTTTTTAGTCTCATTGGAATTACGACTTTACCATCTAACTTGAATTCTTTAGTAACCATATCTACCGCTTCCATTTTTTTGAGTTTTCCGCCCAAACCTGCAAAATTACATGTTAACTCTCTTCTTGATAAGAATGCGTTATCCAAATCTGTAATTGTTTCAATAATAGACATGTATCCCAAATCCTTTGTATATTTCATATAAACCTTGATTGGAAATGGATAAGAAATTTAAGAAATTACTAGACAATATTGCTATGGAACGATACATGCTTCATTTTAAAAATAATGGATATGCTCCCAAAGATTCACGTGAATTGATCCATAAGGCTCGAAATCTTGCATCTGATGTTGATGCATCAGTAAGAGTTGTAAGAATTGCCCGAAAATTTGTAGAGTTTGATGTGGGAGTTAAAAAAGAAGACCTTGATGTTCTTGTTGAAACATTATCCCCTATTGGTTCTATTGATAATATTCGACATGTATTTGAAGAAGAAATTGAAAAAGAGAAAGGAATTACTGATGGGATTTATTATTTTAACAATGAACGATTCTGGGAATGTCATGAATCCTTTGAAGGTGTTTGGAAACAATGCTATGGACGAGAAAAAGAAATTCTTCAAGGTATAATTTTATTTGCTGTAGCATTTGCTCATGCTCAAGAAGATGATCTTAGAATTGGAATTGGAATGCTTAAGCGAGTCTTAGAAAAATTAGGTACATCTCCTTCAGAGTATCATTCAATTGATATTGATAGATTAAGAATTAAAGCAACTGAAATGCAAAAATCACAACAATTAGTTAACTTTGAGATTTAATTAATTCTAGAGATTTAGAAACTACTTCTGCTCCTTGTAATAATCCTATACTTCCCTTTTTTGCTTGTTCTTCAGTCATTCTTGTAGTTCCATCATTTTTGATAAAGTCTCCCGATACTACAACTGGAACTGGATCATCACTATGTCCTTTGTTGATACATGGTGTAGAATGATCAGCTGAAATTATTATTGCAACTTTACTTGAATCTATATTTTCAACTAAAGTTTTGAAAAACCTTTGATCAATTTCTTCAATGTTTTTCATTTTACCTATGGCATCTCCATCGTGACCAAATTCATCTGGACCTTTAAGGTGGACGTATATGGAATTTTGTGTCTCCATTGCTTTAGCTGCTACTTTTGCTTTTTCTTCATAGTCTGTTAATCCACCAGCTTCAAATGCTTTCATTTCTAATACATCTGAAATTCCAAGTTCTACTGGCATATCAACAATACATGAAAACTTCATTCCGTATTTTTCATTAATTGGAATTACCTCTGGGAATTTGTTTCCTGCATCTCTGAGTAGAATACAACTAAGTAATTTTTTATCTTGTTCTCCTCTTTTTTCATTAATTTTACTTTCTTTTAAAATCTGAATTGACTGTTCATTGAATTCATTAACTAAATTGGCTGTGAATTTTGCATCTTCTATATCTTCTAATGGTAAACATTTTTCTATTTTCAAATAATCCCCAACAGCTTTTGCAACACCCATTCCGCCAATGTTGCTGTAAGCTGGGTCTGTATTGGTAATTTTTGATGATAATTTCTGTGAATTTGTTCTAATTCTTACAGTAACCCTATGTCCAATTGTTGGTGATACCATCACTGTTGTATCTGGATTTGAAAATTTTATTTTTTCTTCAATTTCTTTTGCAACACCGTCTGCATCTTCTTTTTCGATATGTCTGCCTGCTCTTCTATCAATAATCACTCCGTCTTTGTTTAATGTTGAAAAATTACCTCTTAATGCCAAATCTCCATCTTTAAAATCAATACCAACTCCTATTGCTTCAATCACTCCTCTACCTGCATAATCTGCATGATTGAATTTGTATCCTAACATGTTAAAGACTGCAATATCTGATTCAGGAGCTATTCCTTTTCCAACTGAAATTACTTCTCCAATTGAACCATTACTTGCGATTTTATCTAAAACCGGAGTGTTTGCTGCCTCTAATGGTGTTTTTCCATCTAAATCTGGATGCGGTAAATCCCCTACACCATCTAAAAGAACGTAAATCATATGAACGTCAGAATTATCCATACTATCTCCTAATTATCAAAGACCTTTTGCTCTGTTTTAAATCTTGCAGCAAATATTGCGATCAAATTTTTTATCTTGTTTTCTATCTTTTTTTAAAATTAATTTTTCATGAAAATAATAATTTCTTAATTTTAGAAAAATTTTTAAAACTTTTTTTAATTTTGATTTTTTTAGATCTCAGTAAACGTTTTAACACACGCTGAACTTCAAATTACCATTATGGGGGAAATACGCAAAGATTATGTTTCTGAGCATTTTATGATTATCTCCAAAAAAACTGATAAAGTAATTGATCCAAAAAAATCACCGTTTGCACCTGGAAATGAATCTATGACAAATCCTTCTGTCTTATCTCTTGTTGCAAAAGATGGAATGCTTCAACGTCTTCAAGACGATGATGGTGAGTATGTGAAAAATTGGTCCATTAGAGTTTTTGAAAGTAAAAATCCTATTGTATCTGTAGATGCTGATAACACATACAGTGACCGTCCTTTTTACAGTGAACCAGCATATGGTTATCACTATGTAGTTGTTGCATCCCCAAATACTAAATCTACTTTTGCAACAATTGACACTGAACAATGGTCAAATGTCCTAGTTGTTGTTCAAGACAGATTACGTTGGCTCTATACTCAAAAAGGAGTAACATATGTTTCAATTTATGCTGATCATGGTGAATTATCTGGAAATGTTAATCCTCACCCTCATCTGAATTTACTTACTTTTTCTGCAATACCTCCTATTATTGAAGAAGAGGCAGAAGCTTCTCATAAAATTCTAAATGAAAAAGGTGTATGTCACATGTGTCAAACCCTTAATGAGGAACTTGGAGGTAAGAGACAAGTTCTTCAAACTGAAGGTTTTGTTGCATTTTGTCCTTGGGCACCTTCACATCCGTACGAATTTTGGATTGCTCCAAAAAAACACACAACTAGTTTTTCAAAAATCAGTCAAAAAGAAATCAATGACCTGTCTTTAATTCTAAGATCAACGTTGGGTGGATTATCTAAAGTAATCAAAAATGTCTCATTTAGTTTTGTGTTTCATCTTTCTCCTGAAAAGAAAAACAGTAGACAGATTCATTGGCACATTGAAGTTTACCCAATAACTAAGCCTTGGTCTGGTTTAGAAAGAGGATATGGTGTCTTCTTAAATGATATCTCCCCTGAGCAAGCCGCAGAGAAACTAGGTGCTGCTTGTAGAAAAGAATTAGCCAATCTTGTTGGAATCGTTTGATTTTTTGAATGGTTTATTTATCATCTAAAACCTGTTAAACTATGTTTAAAATTAAAATGCCGATTGAAAATTGGCTTGCAATAACTAGTCTTGTTTTTTTTGTAATGTTTGTAGGTCAAATAATTTCTCTAGAATATTTATTGATTGGTGCTCAACATCCTGAACTTTATACTCAGAACTTTATTGATTCTAAACTATTCATGTTTTATTCCATTGGTGTTGGCCCTGCTGGAATTTTAGCTGGTGTTTCTTTTATAATGACAAAAAATTACGGTTCAAGATCTACTGGTATGATAATTATTGCAGGTGGTGTGATTTTGTTGGCAGGAATGTTGGGCTCTTATTTCATATCTGATTCAATAAACGATGATTATGTTACTGATTATCTTCAGTTAACTCCTGTGTTGTTTATTATTCTCTCTTTTCCTATAATTGCTGTTGGGGCTTATTTGATGAGACTCAGACAAGTACGTCCTAAAAAAGAATATTTCTAATTGTGATCAAATCTTAATTCATTTGCTGTATGTTTGAATCCTAATTTTTCATAAAATCCCTTTACATCATCTGTACAATCAAGGATTGTTTTGTAACAGCCTCGATTTTTTGCTAATTCCAAAAGATACTTCATAATTTTTTCACCTATTTTTTGACCTTGAAATTTTTCATTAACTACGACATCCTCGATATGGCCTACTAATCCCCCTTCATGGATGAATTTTGATTCAATTAGTAATGTTGTTGCTCCAATTATTTTTCCTTCTACTTCTGCAACTGCTATAATGTGATCTGGATTTGAATCTATTTTCTTAAAAATTTCTTTTGCCTTATTTTTATCAATATTACTTGCTAATCTTAATGAATCAAGTGTGGTGAGAAATCCATTTTCTAAATCTTCTATCTTTAATTCTCTAATTGTTATTTCATTCATTTTAACTTTCTAGTTTTATTTGGTTTTTGAACATATTCATCACATGCTATTTTATATGATTCTTTATTCCCAATATCCATAAATCCTTTTTTACTGATGAAACTATTTACTAATTTCTTTTGCTTCATTGCTTTTTTGATTACATCATCCATTCCATATGGTTTGTTTTTTGGAATGTAACTCATTACTTTAGGCTCCATAACGTAACAACCCATGTTTATGTTAGCTTTAATTTCTGGTTTTTCATTCCAACTGGTTACTTTTCCACTAGGTGTTGTCTCAATAGCGCCGTATTCTAAATTAGTTTTGTATTCATACAAACTCATTGTCACAAATGATTTTTTCTTGTTATGTTGTTTTATCATATTTCTAAGACTAAAATCAAAAATGGAATCCCCATATACACAAACAAAAGTATCGTCAATGAATTCTTCAGCAGTTTTTAATTGACCTGCAGTAGCAAGTGGTTTATTTGAAATTGCATATTCTATGTTTACTCCAAATTTCTCTCCATCTTTAAAATAATCTTCAATATTTTTTCGTAAATAACTTACACATAACACAATTGACTTTACACCGTTGTTTCTTGTCCAATCAATTATGTGCTCTAAAATTGGTTTTTCACCTAATGTGAGCATGGGTTTTGGAGTTGTTTTTGTCAATGGTAGCAATCTTGTACCTAATCCTCCTGCCAAAATCACTGCTTTCATAGTCATTATTTGGTATGTGAGTATTTATGTTCGAGGATGAATTTTGATTAGATAATTTTTGAAATTTTACTCAGAACATTTTCAGGATTATTTCCAAATACAATAATCATTGGTTCTTTTCCAAAATCTCCTTTATGAAAAATAATATCTGGTATTTTTTTTGAATTTTTTATTGCAGTTTTAATTCCCCATGCGACAGTTGAATCTTTTAATTTGATATTTTCTGGTTCTTTTGTTCTATCATATTCAGACAAAATTAATTTTGATTTTGTGATTTTTGAAATTATCTTTGTTTGGTATTTTAAATTAATTGCAGAACGAATGTGCGGTGATTTTTTATTCATAATTAGTAATGCTGTTGCAACGTGCTTTGATCCTCCATATTCTAATTTACCTGCAACTAAAACTTGTTTTCCAGCTTTGATTATCCTGCCTGATATGCCTAAAATATCTTTTGTAGTTTTTGATTTTTCTTTAGAATACACAAAATTTGTTTGACATTCTGGAATCGTTTTGTAAATATTTTTAATTTCTGTAAATTTGTTTATTGCATTTGTTAATTCTATGTTGATGGAATCTTGTTTTTGAATATTTGTGATTGTATTTCCTTTACCTCTTTTTTTAGCATTTTTTATTGAATCAAATGTGGATTGTTTTGCAAATTTGAGTGATTGTTTTAAATTTCTATTTTTTACTAGTGAAAAAAGTAATGATGCTGAATAAATATCTCCACTACCGTGATTAATTTTAGATATTTTTTTATCTGAAATGTAATAACTTTGATTTTTTTCAAGAACCAAATCTATTATTTCATTGTTTTTTGATTTAACTCCTGTAATTACGACATTTTTTGAGCCCATTTCCTGAATTTTTTTAGCCATTTTTTTATTTGAAATCTTTGTTTTTGTGTTAGACAAAATTTTGGCTTCATATTCATTTGGTGTAATTACTGTGGCTATTGGAATGATGAATTTCTGAAAGTCTTTGATAGATGATTTTTCTAATAGTGTTCCTCCTGTAGTTGATTTGATTACTGGATCAACTATTATTGGAATTTTTAATTTTTTTAATTGATTGTGAATAACTTTGATAATTTTTGAATTATAAACCATGCCTATTTTTATTCCATCTATTTTAAAATCTGAAAATACAGATTGTAATTGATCTTTTAAAATTTCTTCAGAAACTGGTTCTACCATTCCAAAATTTTTAGTATTTTGTGCTGTGATACCTGTAATTACTGTTAACCCGTACACATTAAATTTTGAAAATGATTTTATATCACTTTGAATTCCTGCACCTGATGACGGATCAGATCCTCCTATTGATAATAAATTCATATTTTTTGTCTATTTCTAACCCTAATCTATTTTTCTTTTAATTATTTTTTAACGGTGTCTGTAATAGGAATTTTATACTTTGTTGATTTTTATTATTTAATGTCAAAACTTCCTCTAGTTGATGATTCATTTTCTAAAAAATTAAACTGCACTAATTGCTTACTTCCTATGCAATATCAATCAAAAAAAGATGAAAAATTCTTTTGGCAATGTTTCAAATGTGGCAAACAAATTATTGTCTCCTCTAAAAATTTTAATGATGTTGAAGAACATTGGAGTCCTCCAAGATAGATACTTTGTCTGAAATTAATTCTTTAAAATTAGAAAATCAGAAATTACGAAATTATATTTTATTAATTTTTTCTGAAATAGAATTTTCAAAAAGAATTGCTGAAATAAAACAAAATTTTCAAGACTCTCCTGATTCTCAACGAATAATCGTGCCTATATTGGACCGATTATCAAAAATAAAATCTGAAAAACTTGATTTAGAAAAAGAATTGAACTTGAATCAAAATGATAATTTATGATGCTTGACTAACGCATTCAAAAGAACAGAATTCATCTTTCATACTTTGAAACTCTCGTCCACAATGCATACATTCCCTTGCTGTTCTCACGAAGATAGTATTTCATTATTACATATAAGATCGATCAAATCTCTTAATATAGAAAGAAAAATTGTGTGAGCGATCAATAATTTTTGTAATTTTCACGATTGTTTAAATCAGGTAAAGCCTAGATTTTGTTATGGCAACCCAAATGACTTCTGCACGACGTGGTGTGGCAACTGATGAAATGAAACAAGTTGCAAAAGATGAGGATGTGTCAATTGATTGGCTTATCTCTAAAGTTGCACGTGGGTCTATAATTATTCCAAGTAATAACGTTAGACCTCAAAAAATTCACAATGTTGGAATTGGTAAAGGTCTTAAAACTAAAGTGAATGTAAACATTGGAACTTCTACTCTTAATGTAAACTTGGATGAAGAAATCCAAAAAGCCAAAGTTGCAATAAAATATCATGCTGATACTATTATGGATCTTAGTGATGGTGGTGATGTAAAACATATTCGTAGAACTCTGATGGAAACTGCCCCTATTACATTTGGCACTGTTCCAATTTATGAGGCTTACAACTATGGTGTTGAGGTTCACAAAAATCCTTTGAATCTAACTGAAGATGATTTTTTAAAAGCATTTGAAAATAATGTAAAAGATGGAGTTGATTATACTACAATTCATTGTGGAATTACTAAAGATATTGCAAAACGAATTCTTAAAGTTCAAAGATATGGTGGTGTTGTTAGTAAAGGTGGAACTCTTACTGCTGCCTGGATGCTAAAACATGATAAAGAAAACCCATACTTGACTCATTATGATTATTTAATTGAACTTGCAAAAAAATATGATATTACATTTAGCCTCGGTGATGCTCTTAGACCTGGCTCAATTTTAGATTCTCATGATGAATTACAGGTTCAAGAAATGATCAATATTTCTCAATTAACTAAACGTGCACATGAACAAGATATCCAAGTAATGGTTGAAGGTCCTGGACATGTCCCATTAAATGAAGTTGCAGCAAATGTTAGATTGGCAAAATCACTAATTGGTGATGTTCCATATTATGTTCTAGGCCCACTTGTAACTGATGTTGCATCTGGTCATGATCATATTGCAAGTGCAATTGGTGCTGCAGTTTCTGCAAGTGAAGGTGTTGATCTTTTATGTTATCTTACTCCCTCTGAACATTTGGCATTACCTAATGCTGATGAGGTAAAAGCAGGACTCATTGCATATAGAATTGCAGCTCATGCTGGTGATCTTGTAAAAATTAGAGAAAAGGCAATAAAATGGGATATGGAAATGACTGAAGCTCGACGTACTTTGGATTGGGAGAAACAACTTGCATTATCTATTGATCCTGAAGAGGCAGCAAAAATACATAGTAGAACCGGTCAACATCCTGGAAATAATGTTCCTTGTACTATGTGTGGTGGTGCATGTGTATACATGATGTTGCCACAACAAAAAAAATACGATAAGGAAAACGAAAATTTACAACAAATTGAATAATACTTTTTCTAAACTGGGAACTGTTTCATAGTTTTCTAACTCTTTAATGCCAATCCATTTGAATTCAGAATTTTCCCAATTAAGTTTAATTTCTTGATTGTTTGCTTCAAACAAAAATGGAAATACTTCCCATTCATGGTTTTCATATTGTGGGGAATTAATTCTCATTTCTTGAGCTGATTTGATTAGTGTAATTTTATCTTCAGTAATTCCTACTTCTTCAAAAATTTCAACTTTGGCTCTTCGAAGGGGAGTTTCATTACTTTCTATAATTCCACTAATACCTGCCCACAAACCTTTCATGGATTTTACTTTTTCACTTCGTTTTAAAATTAATAATTTTTCGTTGTCTTTAATGAATGATGTAACAATTTTTGTTGAACGCATATCCGTTATTTTTCAACGGCTTTTACCATTTTTGCTAATTTTTTGTATGATTCATTGGTGTCTGTATGTTTTGCTAGTCTCTCTTGACATTCTTTGATGTATGTGATTACTTCTTCTGTTTTTGATTCTTGAACAGATGTGAGTAGTCTGCCTATATCTTTCCAAAGCTCTTCTGCCACTCTTCGAATTTCTGGATTTGCAATAATTGTCTCAATTAATTCTGGAGATTCAGTCATGATACTTTCTGAAAGTGTTTTTTGAACTCTAAATGTCGTACCAGACATTTTATCTGTAAGATTCATCTTTTCATCTTTTGAAATAATGTTTGCAAAGACTAAATTCATTAAATGAGTCAATCCTAAAATCACTGCAATTTTTTTGTCATGTTCAATTGCATCAATTGTAACAAAGTTTGCTCCTTCAAAGAGTGTTTTTGCCATTGTCAATTCTTTTTTAGCATCTTTGATTGGAACTGAAATTATATTTTGACCTTTAATTGTTTTAATTCCTGGACCAAACATTGGATGAATGCAAATTGGATTGATTTTAGCTGGCATTTTTGATAATGACGATACTACTTTTGATTTCTCAGATGAAATCTCAAGAAGATATGTTCCTCGTTTCATCTCTTTTGCAATTAATCTGATAATTTCTGGGGTTCTTCTTGTTGGTGTACATAACACAACATAGTCTGCTTTGAGTATTGCCCCAACTAGTGATTCTGACACAATAACGTTTTTGCCTGTAACCTTGTTTTCTGAATCATGTCCTGTTACCTCAAAATCTTTATCTGCAAAATATTTTACAAACCATTGGCCCATTTGACCTCCGGCGCCTATAACTGTAATTTTCTTCTTCATTGATGCTTACCTATAATGTCCCTAAGTATATTCATTCCCTCAAGAAGCGTATTTTCGTCTTGACATGCCGATATTCTGATGTAATTTTTGTAATCACCAAATCCTTCTCCTGGGGCTATTGCCAGTCCTTTCTCAAGTGTACTATTTGCAAATGAAACTCCGTCAAATTGCTCTTTGTTGACTCGTGCAAAAATGTACATTGCACCATCTGGGATCACAAAATCTAATCCCATCTCATCTGCTTTTTGAGCCAAAAGTTCCAATCTACTATTTACTATCTTTGTATTTTCTGATGTATCTGCATCTAATGCTTTCATGGCAATGTATTGGATTGGTTCTGAAACATTAGTGAGACACAGTGCTTCTAATTTTGCCATTTTTTCAACAATTTTGGAATTTGCAATTGCATATCCGACCCTGAATCCTGTCATTGCATGAGATTTTGAAAATGATTGAGTTACAATACTTTTTTCATAATTATAACTTAGAATACTTTTCCAGTTGGTTTTTGCATACTGTGAGTATATTTCATCACTAAGTATGTACAAGTTATTTTTTTTGGCCAACTCTACAATGTTGTCTTGTAATTTTTCAGGAAGAATTTTTCCTGTAGGGTTATTTGGATAATTCAACACAATCATTTTTGTGTTTGAGTTGATTGTTTTCTCAATTTGTTCTAATGATGGTTCCCACTTGCTTTCTAATGTGGTATTTATTGTTCTTACTTTAATTCCCGAATTTAATGCACAATCTTTGTAAGCTGGCCATGCGGGCTCAATGACAATCATTTCATCTCCTGGATTCAACAGAGTTGTAATTGCAGTAAAAATTGAGAATCTTGCACCTGGACTAACTATGATATTTTCTTCTGATACATTTGTATTGAATTTATTTGAGACATATTTTGCAAGTTCTTCTCTAAAAATTGGCATCCCTCTTACTTGACCGTATTTCAAAAATCCTTTATCAAATACTTCAGTTAACGCATCTTTGACAATTTTTGGTGGTAAAAAGTCTGGTTCTCCAACTTCCATGTGGATTATTTTTTTCCCTTGTTGTTCTAGTGATTTTGCTTTTAAGAAAATAGAAAGATGTGTTTGTTTGTTTGTTGTTTGAACTTTAACTGATTCATTTAATAGAAAATTCAGAAATTTTGTTGCAATTGACTCTTCAAAATTTAGTTCTTTACATAATGAAATTACTTTATTTCTTAAATTATCCTCACGTAATTCATCAGTAATTCCTTTTCCGATATTTTTTTTGACTTCTCCTATTTCTTTTGCAATCTCTGTTCTTGTTTTTAGAAGTTTTATCATTTCAAGTGTTATCTCATCCATTTTGTTTCTGAGATTATCGATGTCAGTCATTTTATCACAAAACTGGTTTAATTACGCCTGAAATCAATGCCTGATCAGCTATTGTTAGAGATACTAGTGAATCAACTACTGGTGGTGCTCTTGGCACAACACATGGGTCGTGTCTTCCTTTGACTTGAAGCGTGGCTTCTTTTTTGGTCTTAATATCAACTGTGCTTTGTTTTTGAGCAATTGATGATGCTGGTTTGAATGCAATTCTCATAGTAATTGGCATACCATTTGAAATTCCCCCTAATATTCCGCCTGAATTATTAGTTTTTGTAATTATTTTTCCTTTCTTTATTGTATACAAGTCATTGTTTTCAGAACCAAACAATTCAGAACCTGCAAATCCTGAACCAAATTCTACCCCCTTTACTGATGGGATAGAAAATATTGCTTTACTCAGCTCTGATTCTAGTGAACTAAAAATTGGTTCACCTAATCCTACTGGAACTTTGGTTGTAATTGATTCAATTATTCCTCCAAGTGAATCTCCTTTCTTTTTTGCACTTAGTATATTCTCTTTCATAATTTTTGCGGTTTTTAATTCTGGACATCTGACATCATTTTTATAAATTGAATTCACCATCTTTTCATTAAATTCTCTTTCCATCTTTGTTTTTCCAATTTGTAATGTGAATGAATTTGTTTCAATTCCTAATGTTACTTTTAGTAATTTTCTTGCAATAGCTCCTCCCATTACATGAGTTGCAGTTAGTCTTCCTGAGAATCTTCCTCCCCCCCGATGATCATTATATTGATTATACTTCATCATTGCAGGATAATCTGAATGACCTGGTCTTAATTTAGTTCTTAAATTCTCATAATCTTTTGATTTTTGATCACTGTTCCAAATTAACATTGTAATTGGGGCACCAGTTGTATGTCCTCTAAACACACCTGAAATAATTTCTACAATATCCTTTTCTTTTCTTTGAGTTGAAATTAAATTCTGACCTGGTCTTCTTTGGTCTAGCATTTTTTGAATATCTTTTTCATCAATTTCCAATCCTGCAGGACATCCATCTAAAACAGCACCGATAGATTTTCCATGACTTTCACCAAAACTTGTTAAAACAAGACGTTGACCAATTGAACTTCCAGACAATATTTTACTAATGCTAAATGATGCTTATAATTCCTCATTCTGAAAATTTCATTTTTTAAATTTTATTTTCATTAATTTTAGGTAAAATACGACTAAAATAAGAATTACATAATTTTAATTAAAAATATGTAATATTTTCAATATAATCTTAAATACCATTATTACATACACATTATATGAATAAACGTGCAAATTTTAACGAATAATTTGCGCGGCCCTATGAAAATTACATGTTATCTTCGCAAAAGCGTCGCGGGTGAGGAGAATGCTTTTCACTCTATACAGGGTCGCGCCTTTATTCTAAAATTTATTTTTTAATTTCTATTCTATTCTGATTTTTGCACCAATAGTGTTCATTTCTTGAATAAACTCAGGAAATGATACTTTGATTGATTCTGGGTCTGTAACTGTACAATCTCCAATAAACATCCCTGCAATGCAAAATGCCATAAATAATCTATGGTCATTTTCTGAATTTAATTTTGCACCTTTGATATTTTCTGTTGGCTCTAAAATTAATCCATCTTCTTTTTCATCTACTTTAATTCCTAATTTTGAAATCTCTCTTGAAATGATGGCAATTCTATCTGTCTCTTTTAATCTTGCATGTTTTACATTAAAAATTTCAATTGGACTTGATATGTTAAGTGCTAAAATTGCAAGAGGTGGTAACAAGTCTGGAGAATTACTTAGATCAAATTTCCCACCTTTTAATTTTTCAGGCGAGTTTACTTCAATTTCTTTTTCATTAATTGTTACTGTTACTCCCATTTGCTCTAAAATATCTATAAAGACTTCATCCCCTTGTGGTAAATCTCCTATTTCGCATTTGATTTTTATTTTTTCTCCACAAAGAACAGCGGCTGATAAAAGTAATGCAAGACTGGAAAAATCAATTGGCACTGTGAATTCTGAATTTTTGTAAATTTGTGGTGTGATGTTGTATTTTTTGTATGGAATTAATGTTTGAACTGTAACCCCAAATCTCCTCATTGTTGCAATTGTTGCATCAAGATATGGTTTTGAAACAAGATTTCCTTCAATTGTTAAATTTATTCCATTTTCTGTTAACGGTGCTGAAATAAACAATGCTGAGATAAATTGGCTAGAAAAATTTCCTGGAATTGTTACATTTCCACCTTTAATTTTTCCTTTAATGGTTATTGGTGGTTTTCCATCTGTTGAACTACATTGTGCACCAATACTTGATAGTGCATCAAGTAGTGGCTGCATTGGTCTTTTTTGTAGGCTCTCATCTCCTGTAAGAATAATTTCATTAGAAAACAAACTTGCAATACCTGAGGCTATTCTGATAGTTGTCCCAGAATTCTCAGTATTGATTTCAGGCACATTTGTGCCTAAATTTATTGGGTTTTTGACAATTACTGATGAATCGTTAATTTCAATTTCTGCTCCAAATTTTTTACATGCTTCAATTGTTGCTAAAGTATCTGATGATAGTAGCACATTATTCACTTTACTGTTATTTCCTGCAAGTGATGAGAGAAAAATTGCTCTATGTGAATAACTCTTGTTTGATGGACAAACTATCTCCCCTGAAATTTTTGATTTTTCTACTTTACAACTCATGAACTTCAGCCTTTTTGTTACTTAATTTTGAAACAATAATGTTTCCTTCGAGGGTTGAAAATATTTTTTTAATACTTGATTCATTTTCTTTTTTTGTGATTGCAGCTATTGATGGTCCATTACCTGACACAGATGCACCAAGTGCCCCTTTCTCAATTAAATCTGTAATGATTTTTGGATCTGAATTTAATATTGATGCTGTTGCTAATCCATTAATTATCATTGCTTCCCAATAATTTGCTTTTCTTGCAAGTTCCCATGCATTTTCAAAAACTGATGATAATATTTTGAGGTTTTTGAGATTCCCGCGTTTCCTATTTTTTGGAATAAATATTACTGCAATTAAATTGGTAGGTGATTTTTCATAATGAATTCTTTTCTTTTTCTCATTATCTGTAATGTTGAATCCTCCATAGTAACATGAACATGCATCATCATATGCTCCCGTAATGCTTACTTTGGATTCAATTGATGCATCAACACCTGCAAGTAAAATTTGCTTGTCTGTCATTTTTGGTTTGAATATTTTTGCGCATCCAAGTGCAACAGCTGATGAAATTGCACTAGAACTTTTCAAACCATACCCTGTGGGAATTTCTGATTGCAATGTAATTGTTATTTTATTTTCTTCTAAATCTTTTTTTGTAATTATTTTTTCAATTGTTTTATTGATTAAACGTGAACTCAGACTTTTATTTTCTGATTTTATTACAATCCCTTTTCCTGGACTTGTTTCTACCTCTGCTACTACCTTTAACCCAATTCCGACTGTCGCTCCTTTTTTTGTGGCTATGGCATTTACCAGTGAAACTGCCCCATAGACTGTGGCTACTGCTTTTACCAATCAAAATCCTCCTAACAATGCTTTTTTCATGACATTATAAGGTGCTTCGACACCGTGCCAAATCTCAAAGGCTCTAGTTGCTTGCCCTAGTAACATTTCATAACCAAAAATTATTGTCGCTTTATTGTCTTTGGCTTTTTTGATAAAATCTGTATTCATTGGCATATAGACAATGTCGTACACAATTGTTTTTTCTCTAATCCCTTCTAATGAAATTGGACTGGATTCATTTTTTAATCCAACTGATGTTGCATTTACTATAATATCATAATCTTTTGCAGAGTCGCTTACTTGTTCAATTTTAATTGCATTTGCTTTGAGCCCAATTTTTTTGGCAAATTCTGATAAATTATTTGCATTCTCTATTGTTCTATTTGCAATGGTAATACTTGATGCTTTTTCTTTTGCAAATCCTGCCACAATTGCTCTGGCAGCTCCTCCTGCCCCTAAGAGTAAAATTTTGGAATCCTTAATTTTTAATTCTTTTTTCTTGAATGGTTCTAGAAATCCATCCATGTCTGTATTGTATCCTTTGAGTACGCCGTCATTATTTGTTACAGTGTTAATTGCACCAATCAAACTACATGATTCATCCATTTTATCTACATACTTCATCATCTCAATTTTGTGAGGTATTGTTATGTTGAACCCACTAATTTTGATTTTCTTTAAACCTTGAATTCCTTCTTCTAATTCCCCTTTTGGAATTCTATATCCTATGTATGCACAATCTAAATCCAATTCCCTAAATGCTGCGCTGTGAATATTTGGAGATAATGAATGATTGATTGGATCTCCAATAACTGCAAATGTTTTACTCATTTCTAATTTTTCAAAGTTTATGATTGATTTAAACTCTCAAACAAAATATTCTTATTTTTTTAGATTAATGATGTTGTTTACCTCGTCTACGCTAAATTGTCCGGGAGCTACTGCTTTTCCTAATGATACGTATGTGTATGGGCTGCCCAAATATAGGCATAAAATTCTTGAAACTCTTCCAAAATCACCCATTGCAAATGAAATTAAATTCATTTTCCCTTTCTTACTATACAGTTCAAGCATTCTAGTTGAATCGTTTGTTGTTTTTGCTGTACTTACAATTTTTACATTTGTTGAGAATTTACTCATTTGATTTATCTTATTTTTTAATTGAGTAGAATTTGGTGTTTTTTTAAAATCGTGCCATGAAACAAGTAATTTTGTTTTAGTTGATTTTAGATATTTTCTTAATTGTACATTTTTCTTTAGTGTATTAAATTCCACATCTAAAAGAAATGGAGTGTATTCTGCAATTAATTTTAAAATTGCAATTCTTTCTTTTTCATTTCCTGTAAATTTACCTCCTTCTGTTTTTGGTCTTAATGTACATACAATTTTACTCAAATCTTTTTTGATCATCTCAAGTGTTTCTGGAATTTGTTCAATTTTTAGAAAATCAAATCTAACTTCTACATAATTTGATTTTTTTAATGCAATTTTTAATGTCTGTTTAACTTTTTGTGGTGTTTTTTCTGCAACTGATATGCATGTTTTGTATTTCATTTTTCTAAAATATACTCATCTGATACTTCCATTCCAAAGTGTCTACCCGTAGCTGGTTTTGAGTGAACCATTACTGTATCTCCTTTTTTTAGATGTGTAACTGATACTAGTTGCCCGTTTGTTTTTACAAAACGAATTGTTTCTGCATCTTGTGCAATAATTCCTCCTGTTTCTCCTCCTGATGTTGCTTTAATCATTAACATTGGTCTTCTTTCAATTTTTGATCTTCCTACTGTTGCTCTTCTTGCTTTACCTTTAGAATTTAATATTAAAACTTCAGACCCTGTTTCTACTTCTGATAGATAGTTTGTTGTTCCATCTGGTGAAAGTGTGTAGCAATGTACTGCACCTGCATTTACTCTAAATGGTCTAGGTGATGTAAATGATGAACCTACTGATTCATTGTGAACTAAAAATAAAAAGTTTGATCTACTTCCAATCAACATTCCTTCTCCTTTGTGTAGCATTGATGCTGTATCTACACAAACTCTTTCTCCATCTCCTACCTCTTTAATTTCAGTAATTTTTGCAGGTTTCATATCAAAACTTCTGGTTCCTAGATACACCATTGCCTCTCTGACTTCGTTAATTGTTGATGTGCTGAAAATTACGCCATCTACTCCTACCTCTAAAATAGAAAACATCTTTCTTACTTCTTCAGGAGTTTTTGCAATTGCAAAAATTTTGGTATGAATTTTGTGTAGTTTTGCAATGATATTCTCAAGTGGAATGATTTTCCAATCTTTTACTTCAATTACTACAAAGTCTAAGCCTTTTTTTGCAATATTTAGAATTTCATCAATATCTGAATTTGATAATACTTCAAACTTTTTTCCAACTTTTTTACCCTTTGGTTTTATTTCTTGTTTATCCATTACTACAAAGTTTGCAGCATTTGATGGGTAAACTGTTTGAAGTTTACTTTTCTTTTTCCCTAATTTTTTAGGATCCAAATACACCATTTTGATTCCTTCTTCTTCTAATTGAGGTAGAAATTTTGCTAATTGTGCAGAAGATCCTTTAGGTGAAATAATTAATTCTCTTGTTTTACTCAATTTTTTTCATTGCTTCCTTTGCTGTGCCTTTTTTGAAAATAATTTCAGCTAATGCTGCTACAATTTTCTCAGGTGCTTTGTGTGCAAAGATATTTCTTCCATATGTTACACCTTTTGCACCTGCAGTCATTGCATCTTCTGTCATTTGAAGAATATCCATGTCTGTGTTTGCTTTAGGTCCGCCTGCAATTACAATTGGAACTGGTGTACTTTTTACAATTTTTGAAAATGAATCGATATCTCCTGTGTATAGTGTCTTAACAATATCTGCTCCACACTCTGCCCCAATTCTTGCAACATGTGCAACTATTTCTGGGTCATGTGGGTTTTTGATATTTTCTCCTCTTGGGTACATCATTGCTAATAATGGCATTCCCCACTTGTGACATTGGTCTGCAGTCATTCCAAGTTGCTCTAACATTTCTGGTTCTTCTTTACCGCCAATGTTGATGTGTAATGACACTCCATCTGCCCCCATTGCAGCTGCTTCTTTTACAGTACCTGTTAGCATTTTACGATTAGGTGATTGTGATAATATTGTACTACTTGAAAAATGAACTAAAACTCCAATTTTAGGAGGCTTTGGTAATGATTTGAGAATTCCTTTGTTAATAATTACACTAGTAAGACCGTGACCTTCACATTTGTAAATTGTATCAGCTGGATTCTCAAGTCCTTCAATAGGACCATTTGAAATACCATGATCCATTGGAATGCAAAGCATTCTTCCTTTTCTCAAAATTCGATTAAGTCTGATCTGATTACCTGATACCATGAGATCATTTGCTTTTTGTGCCCTACTTAAAAATAACGTGAACCCTTATTCTTTGATTTTTAAGGAATTGAGCCCAACTATGTTTTATCTGATTCATTTTTTGCATGTTTATTCTATCAAGGATTAAATAGAATTTCAAAAAGATGAGAAACAATTGAGCCAGACAACAGAACAACTTCAAAAAAGTGACATTAGTGATATCTTGGAACATTCTCTAAATGGTCAACGACCAAATCCTGAAGATACTTTACGTCTTTTGGAATCTGATGATGTTCATTTGATGGGTCTTGTATCTGGTCATTTAACGAGAAAACGATTTGGCAAAAAAGCTTCTTTTGTAAATAATATAATTTTGAATTATACTAATGTCTGTATTACTGATTGTAAGTTTTGTGCATTTTACAGATCTCCTGGTGCTGATGATGCTTACACATTATCTTTAGATCAAATTGAATCTAGAGTTAAGACTGCCTCTGAGATGTTTAAGATTCGTCAAGTACTAATTCAAGGTGGACATAACCCAAATCTCAAAATTGAATATTATGAAGACGCATTTAAAATGATTCGAGAAAAATTCCCCCAAGTTGGAGTTCATGGATTATCTACTTCTGAAATTGACATGATTGCAAGAGTTGAAAAATCCTCAACAAAAGAAATTCTATCTCGATTAAAAGATGCTGGTTTACAATCAATGCCTGGAGCAGGAGCTGAAATTTTAGTTGATTCAGTTAAAGATGTAATTAGTCCAAAGAAAATTTCTAGTGCTGATTGGATTAGAATTATGGATGAATCTCATTCTTTAGGAATTCCATCCTCTGCTACTATGATGTATGGTCATGTGGAAAACAATAATGATATAGTTGATCATTTTTTCAAACTTTTAAAATTACAAGAAAAGACTAATGGATTTATTGCATTTATTCCTTGGAATTTTGAACCAAATAACACTTTGATGGCTGAAGAAGGACTGGTTCCAATTGGAACTGGAGGTGTTCAATTATTGAAAATGATTGCAATTTCTAGATTAATTTTTGATGGAATGATTCCTCATATTCAATCCTCATGGCTAACAAATGGGATTGGTATGGCTCAATTGGCCTTACAATATGGTGCTAATGATTTTGGGGGTACTTTGATTGGTGAGGAAGTCGTTTCATGTACTGGTGCCCGTTCTACTGAACTAACTGATAAAAAAATCATAGATGCAATTCATCAAATTGGTTATGATGTGGAAGAGCGAGATAATTTCTATAATCCGATTAAATCATTATAATCCGTAATCTGACCATTTTGCATCTACTAGATCTTTTGTCTTTTCATCAACTTTTACTTGCTGTTGAATTTCTCTAAGATATCCTTCTTCCTTTGTTTTCTGAGTTGCATCAATTCCCATTTTAGAACCCAAGTTTACTAGTGGTGATGCCGGGTCTAGTGTATCTGTTGGTGTGTTATTAATAATTACAGTATCTCTTGCAGCATCTGCTCTAGTTGTGATTGCCCAAATTACATCATTGATGTCATGAACGTTAATGTCTTCATCTACAACCACTACCATCTTTGTTAGGGATAGTTGTCCCATTCCCCACAATCCCATCATGACTTTTTTTGCTTGACCTGGATATCTTTTTTTAATTGAAACTATTGCAAATCCTTGAAACCAACCAGCAGATGGCATACTAAAGTCGATTACTTCTGGGTGGAACATTTGGATTAACGGTAAAAATGAACGCTCGATTACTTTTCCGATATATGCATCCTCAAGAATTGGTTTTCCAACAACTGTTGTCACATAAATTGGATTTTCTCTTCTCATAATTCCTGTTAAGGTAAATGTTGGATATGGTTCAACTGGTGTGTAATATCCTGTATGATCTCCAAATGGACCTTCATCTCTGAGGTCTTCAGGATCAACATATCCTTCTAAAACAATTTCGGCATTTGCTGGAACATCCAAATCAATTGTTTTACATTTTACCATTTTGATTCCTTCTTTCCTTGTAATTCCTGCAAACAGATACTTGTCTAATCCTTCTGGAACCGGTGCAATTGATGAAAATATTGTTGCAGGTTCTCCTCCAATAATGATTGCTACGGGAATTTTTTCCCCTTTATCTTTTGAAATTTCCCCATGTTGTGCACCCCGTTTGTGTTTTTGCCAATGCATTAACGCATGTGTTTTATCAATAATTTGAATTCTGTATGTTCCTAAATTTCTAACCCCTGTTTCTGGATGTTTTGTTGCAACTAATCCTAAAGTAATGAATTTTCCAGCATCTTCAGGCCATGATTTTAAAATTGGCAAGTCATCAAATGATGCATTACTTGATGTAACTTCAGTTACTGGGCCTTTCATTTCGTTTTTTGGAAATGATGCTGTCATCTTTGAGAGTTCGGGTAATTTTTTTATTTTATTTAGTAATCCTGATGGCACATCCATCTTTGTCATATCTGTAATTCTTTTTCCGATTTCTGTAAAGTCTGTCATCTCTAATCCTAACTCCAATCTTTTCATAGAACCAAACGCATTTCCTAAAACTGGCATGTCAAACCCTTTGACATTTTCAAAAAGAATTGCAGGACCGTTTGAGTACATTTCTCTTCTCAAAATTTCTGCAATCTCTAAATCAGAGTCCACTTCTGTTTTTACTCTTTTTAATTCACCATTTTTTTCAAGTACTGTAACTAATTCTTGAATATCTTCTATTGGCATGATGTCCCTGACGCAAGTTCAAGTATAAGCTTAACTAGATTTTATTTTAGAATATGAAAAATTCTACATTGGTGGTAGTTCTGTTTTTTTATCATGTCCACCAGAACCAAATTTACAGTAAAAACACAATTCTGATTCCATGTACTTTAGTTGTTCCACATGAATTGCCCCTAATTTCAGTGCAATTTTTGTGAGAATTTTATACTTTAACGGCATTGCCGGAATCACTTCATCCATGTATACTCTATAATGATCGGGACAAAATTTGAGTGTGACTTTTGATGGCTCTTTACCCTTTCCATTTACTTGTTTTGTAAAATTAATCTGTTCTCTGATGTATTCGTGCTTTGGACATGGGCAATCTTTGCCTCCTGGATGCTTGTAGGCTGGAGTATTTTTCCAATCAAAGTCTGGAAATTCTTTCTCAAAGTCATCCATGTGGTATAATACACAATTTCAACATATAAAACTTGATCAGCACAATTTGAAAACTAACCCAAATGTACATAAACCCCGGATTAACCATCCAGATTATGGCAGCTGCTAAAAAGCAAACAAAAAA
>JABJDB010000056.1 GCA_018668425.1 Nitrososphaerota archaeon
CTGGAGACGGTATTGGTGCATGGACTGGAACTGCAGAAGGAATGGAACAGCAAGCAATCAGCATCATTGGTGCTGCAATATCAGTAGGCTATGCCTTTGGCGTTACCCTTGTAATCCTCAAAGTAATGCATGCCGTATGGCCTGGCGGAATCAGAGTCACTCCAAAAGAAGAGGAGATTGGTCTCGATTTGGCACAGCATGGCGAAAGAGCATACGTAAACGAATAAGGAAAATTTCCTTTTTTTCTTTTTATTTAATCCAAATCAATTTAGATTTGATCATTTTATCTAAATTATGATAATTTCAACTACCAAACTAAATTCAATACTAAATGATTCTGATGTAATAATAGCTGATACTCGTTCTTTCAAAGAATATTCTGAAGGGCATATTCCAGGTGCTGTGCATTTAGATTTATTTGCATTTCATTGGATTGATACAACAAAAAAAGGAATTGAGAATTTTAATAATCAATCAAAAACTCTTCTCTCATATCTCGGTGTAACTCCTGAAAAAAAAGTCATTTTTTATGATTCAATTTCTGGAATGCTTGCAGCAAGAGGAGTATGGATGCTGATGTATTTTTCTCATCAAAATGGTATGATGTTAGATGGCGGATTTTCAAAATGGCAAAAAGAAAATAATTCGATTGAAACAAAACCCAATGGTTTCAAACCATCTAATTTTTCAGGTGAAATCAATTCTGATATAATTTCAGGATTTGAATACATTAGGGATAATCTAGAAAATATCAAAATTCTTGATGCTCGTTCTACTGGTGAATATGATGGAAGTACAATTCGTGCTGCACAATCAGGACATATTCCAAACTCTGTCAATATTGATTGGAGTAAAAATATCAAAGAAGATGGGACTTTCAAAAATGATGAAGAATTATCTAAAATGTATGATTATCCAAAAGATACTGAAATTGTAACTTATTGTCAAGGAGCATATAGGGCAGCTAATACCTTTTTGGTCTTAAAAAAACTGGGATTTACCAAAATTCGGGTATATTTGGGCTCATGGGGCGAATGGGGAAATAGATTAGAACTACCTGTTGAAAAATAAAATTAATTTAAAAATATTTTATGAATACTTTCTTTGGTCAAATTGAGTTTGTAAATATCATCATTTTTTAAAACAAAAATTCTGTCATGCATTAAAAATAATTCAATCATATCTGTGATATCTGAATTCATCAAATCACTTGCCTTGTACGGACAAAACATCAATCCAGGAAGCCTTGCGTCATCATATCCTTTTTCAAGTTTCATTACATGAGAAAAGGAATTGTTTGCAACATCCGTGATTACAAAATCAACACAGCAAAGTGGTTGTTTTTTTGATTCTTTGGCAATATTTTGAATCACTTGTCCACAATATTTTGAACCATCAGTTCCATGAGGATTATATGGTTTTACAGTTCCATTAAACCAATCAAGCTTTGATAGAATTTTTTCTGTATGATGTTTTGGTGGTGCTGCAAATGATTTGAACCATTCAGTATTACTAGTCATTTTATCAAGTGATTTAAGAAAATTATTCATTGATTTTTCATCAGAGTAAATTAGTAAATCATGTACATGAGGAACATGTGTTTTTTTATCAAGCCATTGTTCTACTGCATCTTTTACAATAGAATTTACTGACACTCCCATTTGATCAGATTTTTTACCCAATTCTGAATGTGTATTATTATCAAATCCTCTGATAAGAATATCTTTTGTCAATGATATCATTTGTGCCTATGAATATATAAATTATGATATCATGATATCTAATTTAGTAATATTGATATAGTGATATCATGATATCAATAATATGAAAACACAAACTCAAACAATAGTTAACGGTGTAAATATCACTCAACTTTTTGAAACGATTGATAGCATCAAAGAAAATAAAAAAATTGCAAAATTTAATTTTCGTGCAAAAAACAAATGGATTGATGGAACAGAAAATCATACAACAGTTTCTGATTATTATGGTGCATGTCAAACTCATTCAAGAAGTAAACCACATGTATTTGTAAAAGATGAACCACCTGTTCTTTTAGGATCTGACTCTGGTGCAAATCCTGTTGAATATCTTCTAGCAGGATTAGCTGGATGTATTACAACTAGTTTGGTAGCTTATGCTTCAGCTAAAGGAGTAAAAATTGATTCAATAGAATCAACTTTGGAAGGAGATATTGATCTTCAAGGATTGTTTCAATTAGGAAATGATGTCAATCCGGGATATCAGGGAATCAACATTTCCTTTAAGATAAAATCTGATGCATCAGAGGAAACATTACAAGAACTCATTGAATTGGCAAAAAAAGTATCACCTGTAGCAAATACCATTTCTAGACCCACGTCAGTAAATGTGAGACTAGTCAAAGAGATGATTTGATGAATTTATCAGAAAACACAGATAACAAGGAAGGTCAAATTCAAAATATGAATACTTTTGATGCCATCAAAGAACGTCGTTCTGTAAAACATTACGATTCAAATCATAAATTTTCAGATGAAGAAATTGAGAAATTAATGTCCTTGGCAGTTTTGTCTCCAACTTCGTTTAACATACAAAATTGGAGATTTGTAATAATCAAAGATACTGAAATTAGAAAAAAAATTCGTTCTGCAGCCTGGGATCAGGCTCAAGTAACTGATTCATCATTGTTTTTGGTAATTTGTGCTGATTTGAAATCATGGAAAAAAAACCCTGAACAATATTGGAAAAATGCACCAAAGGAAGCTCAAGATTTTCTAGTTCCTGCTATGGGACCATTTTATGAAGGAAAAGATGAATTACAAAGAGATGAGGCAATGAGATCATGTGGAATGGCAGCACAAACACTAATGCTTGCAGCAAAATCTATGGGCTATGATTCAAATCCTATGATTGGATTTGATCCTGAAAAAGTTGCAGAGATTATCCATTTACCTGATGAACATGTGATATCAATGATGATGGCAATTGGAAAACAAATCAAACCTGCAATGCCACGAGGAGGACAACTTCCTTTGTCTGAAATTGTTTTCACTGATGGATTTTCATCTTAGAACTAATGAAATTTTATCCTCAAAAATTGAGGGTGGTTATCTTCAAAATCTTATTAGTAAGAATTTCTTATAATAAACAATCATGGCTAAGATAAAAATCCGTTCTGGAAGAGGTACAAGAATTATTGAAGTTGATGACAATGCACAGAAATGGTCTGGAGAAGAATTTAAAAAAATTCAAGCAGCTAGAAAAGAAGCAGCAAAAGACAAATACGTTTCTGTAGGAAGAGGAACTGGAAAAATAAAGTTTGGGGATATTAAAACCACCACTACTTCGTCAACTAAAGGTATGTGGATCAGTTCTGGAAGAGGTACAGGAAAGAGACAACTCAAAAAGTAATTCACATCTGTCCAAAAAAGAAAATATACATTTCGTATTTACACAAAATCATATTTTAAATTTTTAAAAATAATAAAAATAAAGTTGCTATGATTATCTGAAAGAACGAACTTTACGAACAACTTTGTTATGATCTAATGATGCAGTTGTAGTGATATACAAAATATGACTTCTTCCTGCAGGCATAATTATTCTTTTTACCTTATCGTATTCTGCAACTACATATTTGCATGTTCCAAGAGTCTTAACTAATTTTTTTCTTTGGTTCCAATCTTTTGCTGCTGCTTTTAGTGATGCCAAACTTTGTTTTTTTGACACCAAGATTTTCACTTTCTTAGAACGTTCAGAAAACACTAGTTTTCCTTTGAGATCTACCACACTGACTACTCTGACAGATGGGCTTACTTTCAAAATCTTTTCAACTATTTGTTGAATTTCCATAAAAATAAGAAAACATTCTAGATGATAACATTTTCTAATTTTTCTTAGACTTTCAAGATCTTTTATTTATGATGATACTAAAATTGTTTTATGGGATTTCTAAAAAAACTCAAGGACACTGCTGAACAAGGTGTAGAAAAAGGAACTGACCTTGGAAAGAAAGGTGTTGAAAAAGGAGCAGAACTTGGAACTAAAGGATATGAAGGAACCAAGGATGCAGCAAAAAAAGGACACGACAAAGCTAAAAACGATTAGAGTTCTTTTTTTAAAATTTTATTTTCTTTTCCAGATAAATTGATTGTAAATTAATTCTGGTTTAATTTGTCTAAATGGCTGTGCTCCACCTACATACCACTTTGTAAAGAATTCATACAAGTGCAATCTGAGTGACTGGATATACACAATTAATCCCTCAATCATCATAATTCCCAAGTTGCCTCCAATAATCATAGCCATTGCAGCACCTGATTCAGCACCGCCTAGAGATGTAAATGCATTATTTACTGTCATAAGCAAAGCCGCATGCACCAATAACATAATTCCAAGTCTGGCATAACTAATCGTATGAGCTAAACTCTCAACTGTTTTTCCAAGCAAAACTTCCATTATCACACTAGCAGGATCTGCTCCATCTTCTTGATGTTTCTTTGCTTGCAGTTCTCCTCCTATCATCATAATTACCATTGATGCAATTACAATAAC
>JABJDB010000057.1 GCA_018668425.1 Nitrososphaerota archaeon
ATCTCATGTTGCCTGAATCAGATGCAGGTTCATAATCTGCAATTCCTAATTTCTTCATTAATGCCACATGTGGCGGAGGTTGCTCAACTGCACGGCTTTTTGCAGATTCGTATTTTGCTAAAATTTCTAATTTTTTATGATTTGAAAAATCAAAATCACCAATATTTGTTAATGTTCCATCAGGGGACAATATCTTCCAGTATGAACGGATGGTAGATTCACCCTTTAGTGCATCAGAAGTAATTTCCGTATCTTTTGATTCAGAGTCCTTTGTTACAACTTTGGAACTTTCAGCTAAAGGATGACCTTTTACCTGAAGTTTGTAAGACTTTGTCCAACCAAATGGAGAGTGTGATACTTCAAGTTCAGAAGCACCGGATTCCATCTCTTTGAGCAAAGACATGGCAGTTGAAGGTTTTGCCAAGTTTGAACTAAGATGAGCATAAGGGTATAACAGTAATTTTTTACAACCAATTTTTTCCATAGAATTTTTTATCTGAGTGATGGCATTTTGAGCAACTGATGAATCATCACCATCTTCTATTGCAACAAATACAACTACTAATTCCTCTAAAAGAATAGTTTTAGGATCATCAATATCTTCAGCAGATCTTATTTCTTTTTTTGTTGGAGTGTACTCTATACTATCACAGTGTAGTTGCAATATTCGCATAATTTCAAACAGAAAACATAATTGAAATAAGTGTTTGCTGAATTCCTATCAGATATTGTTTCCACGAAGAGTGATCACTGAGCGTAAAATCAAGCCAGAAATTCCAAGATTAGAAGTCAAAAATTCTTTTGTTCGCATTAAAACGTCATTTCCACGATAGCCTTCATCGTAAACCATCTCCACACTCCCTTTATCGGTTTGAACAAAAGAAGTAATCAAAGAAAAAACTCCTAATTTTTCATCTGTTTGTTCTTTGTATAGCCGTAATTCAACTTTGGAAATTTTAAACTCATCTTGGATAAAATTCCCTGAAGAAAATAAAACCTCCACCCCATCAGGAGTTTTACTTACTCTTGTAGGATCATGTAAATCAATAATTTCCATATAACATCATTTTGACACTTTCCTAATTAAGTAATATTTTCTTGTAAATTATTAAAAAGAAATCAATAATCTTGCGCAAGTATTATGTATAGTAGAAATTTATTTTTTTAAAGTGGATCCACACAAATTTCATGGTAAAGATATTCCCCATATAGAACTAAATGAAAAAATGACCATAGAGGACTTGGTCAATGTTTTTGCAAGTACTGGATTTAATGGAAGGCAATTAGGCGATGCAGCAAAACTGTATGCTAAAATGATTAAAGAAAATGCAACAATTTGCCTTACAGTATCAGGGGCATTAACACCAGTAGGATTTGGAGGAATCATCAAGACATTGATTCAAAGAGGATTTGTTGATTGGATTATTACGACAGGGGCAAATGTGTATCATGAAGATCATTTTGCATGGGGATTACCAATCAAACAAGGAAGTTTCAATGTGGATGATATGAAATTATATGAAAATGAAATTGTAAGGATTAGAGATATCTACATTAAATTTTATGAAACACTAGAAGCTCAAGACCAAGTAATTCAAAAAATGTTTGGAGAAGATTTTCCAGATAAATCATTTACCACAGCAGAGTTTTGTAATTTGATGGGAAAGATGAGTAAAGAAAATTCAAAACATCCTGAAAAAAGTTTCATTACTACTGCATATGATTATGATGTTCCAGTTTACATTTCAACAATTAAAGATTCATCATTAGCACTAAACTTGGCAGTTCATAGATTACGAGATAAAAAATATAATTTGGATTTTGTACGAGAAATAATAGAACAAGCAGCTATTCTTTATGATTCAAAAAAATCAGGAATTTTAGAGTTAGGTGGCGGAGTTCCAAAAAATGCAGCGCAACAGACAGGACCATTATTAGATCAAATTCTTCGAAGAAATGATGGAGGACAAGATTACATTATTCAAATTACAGATGCTAGACCAGACACAGGTGGTTTATCAGGGGCTACCCTACAAGAAGGGAAAAGTTGGGGCAAAGTCCAAAATGCACATGAAGGGGTAGTCACAGTTTATGCAGATGCAACTATCGCATTTCCAATTCTTGCACTGTATGTTCTAAGTAATCAAAAAACTAGAAAACCAAAAAGACTATACAAGAAATTAGGAAAACTTTACGATAAACTAAGCGATGATTATTTTAAAAATCCAGGAAATAAGCAGAAAAAAACAAAAAAGAAAAATTAAAACTTGTCAAATCGAGCACGTTCAAGGTCTCTATCATCTTTAGATTCCTTTTTGTATTCTTTGTAGTGTTCTTTGCATAAAACAGATTTTTTGCCTACTGAACTTACTCGGAGACCTGCATTTTCGACTTTGGATGTATTTAGTGAACGTGCACCATCTTGGTCACATCCTTCAACATTACATTTTGCACCTTTTGATACAACTCCCATACTTAGTGTAAGCCAAGATGTTATTTATATTTGAAAATATTTCGATCATCTAAAATAAAATCAGATTGAGGATATCTATCGTTTATAAGAGGAATATTTTTCTCCCAACTTATGGGTGGAGCAAAGAAACCAACTACAGCAAACAAGGATAAATCTCCTAAAGATTCCAAAAAAAGTAAAAAGGACAAAGGAGAAGGCGGTCCAAGAAAAGCAGAGATCACAGTAATGGTAAATGAAAAACAAGCCATGAAAATTTTAGAAAGCTCCAAAGTTGTCACAGTTCAAGATATGGCAAGGCAAACAGGAATTAAAATTTCTGCAGCAAACAAATTTCTAATAGATGCTACAAAAAAAGGAACTGTAAAAAGAGTTGGCGGATATGCAGGTCATCACTTGTATCAATTATCGTCTTCATAAATATACAATACATCTCCAGATTTTACATCATTTAATGCATCAACATTGTCACCGAGTTTACCAATTGGAGTCATTGCTTTTCCAAAAACTGCATCGTTTGTAAAAAAACAGATACTTCCAGATGATGGTAAAAATGCCACATCACCTTTCTTAAATTCAGTTCTAGCTCTTTCAGTTCCAGAGTCCACACTTGTTTCAAAGTAAACAATACTTTTTCCCAACAAATGTGCATGCCCTTCCAATGGAATGGATCTCATAATGGTTCCAACAGTTCGAGGGGAAAGATGACGTTTAAGATCACATGTGATTTTTGCTTTTCCACGAATTTCCAAAATTAGTGATTTTCTAGATACAGAAGATGTGCTCAAGTTGTAATTTAAAATGATTAGATTATATAACGTTTTAAGAAAATTTGGTTACTTGTCTGATGCTAAAGAAACCGTAGTAGAAGTCCCAGCAGAGGCAGAAGTTGAAGAGGAAATTGATACAAATCTCGGATTAACTAAAGCACTTGATACTTATCGAAAATTAATTGATAGAAAAGATCTCGTAGAACCATTAACTGAAAAACAACAAGAAAATCTTGAGAAAAAAATTAGAGAAATTGAAGAAAGAGAAGTTGTAGAAAAAATTGAAGAACATGACCCAGTTGAAATCCCATGTGAGAAAAATAAAATTACAATTGGACCACCAACATTAACTAGATTTGAAAAAGCAAGAATCATGGGTGCAAGAGCATTACAATTATCTCTTGGAGCACCACCATTTATCCCAATTCCAAAAACTGCAAGAATTTCACTTGATATTTCAATGGAAGAACTAGAACAAAGAGTAATTCCAATTACAATTAGAAGAGTACTTCCAAACGGGGATTACCAAAATATACCAATTGATTATTTTGAAAAATGAATCAATGGTCGATAAAACTTAAAAGAACAAAAAATTGTTGATTATTAATTAATGCTCATGAACGATGTAATTGAACCGTATGGTCAAGAGCAGACCGAAAAGTCTGAAAATGCCATCATAAGAATTGGAAATGAACCTGTAATGCAATCAGCATTAGATGTACTATCAACACTTGGAGATAAAGGCAAAGTAGTTCTCAAAGCAAGAGGAAATTCAATTCCAAACGCAGTAGCTGTTGCAAATATCATTACTGAAAAAATGATGAATGGTAATTCTAAAATTCAAAATATCGTTCTAGATACAGAGTCTGCTGCAGGTATTGGTAGTATGACATCAACTATAGAAATTATTTTAAGTAAAATTTAGTAAATACTTCCAGGGCCCTTTAAGAGCATATTTTCACATTCCTTACAAACTTGTTCATCAATGTTTGATTCAAGGTTATGATGGATTTCACAAATCAATAAACTAGATTTGATGTAATTACATAATCCAATAAATTTTGAAAGACTAGATGGAGTGTATGCTAAATCAGAAGATAGATGATCACATAATTCATTAATCATAATTGAAACTTGTTCTTCTGCCAAAAGTTTTGCAATTAAAGCTGGATCACCACGAGTTCCACGAATATAATTACTGATTGCAGCTTGCGTTACACCAAGCATTTTTGAAATTTCATCTTCTCTAACATTATGTTCCTCTGCAAGTTTTTTTGCAAGAATTGCCCTTAATGCAGGAATCAATGTTTTTGATTCAATTTCAGCAGGTAGTAACATAGATTCTCAAGTAAGGCATAATGAATTTAAAGTTTGCAATAACCAAACAAATTTTTCAAAACTTAGGCATACCTATTTTAATTTCAATTTCATGCGTAATATGTTGGAGGATATTTCCAAGAATCTTTACGATGCTTTAGAAAAATCTTGTAATTCATGTACATCAAATTTAATTTCATTATCAGGAGGATTAGATAGTACAATTATTGCTTATTTTTTGAAAGAAAAAAATCCAAAAACAATTGCAATTATTGCTGAAGATTTTGTTTCAACTGATCTCACATATTGTCAAATGGTTTCAAAACAAATGCAATTACCACTATCAATTTACAATGTAAAAACAGCGATAATTCTTGAAGCAATTGAAGAAACAATTAAAATTTTAAAAAACTTTAACGATATAGAAATTCGAAATAACGTAGTTATGTATTTGGCAATAAAATGGGCAAAAGAAAATGGAGAAAAGTCAATCATTACAGGGGATGGAGCTGATGAATTGTTTGCAGGGTACAATTTTCTGATAAACAAACCAGAAAATGAGTTAGAAGAGGAAATAAAGAGAGTTTGCTCAATAATGCACTTTCCCACACAAAAAATTGGGAAAGCATTAGGAATTAAAATCGAATCACCGTTTTTAGATGATAATGTAATTAAAATTGCAAAAGAAATTCCCGCAAATCTCAAAGTTAAAAATGAGAATAATAAAAGACATGGAAAATGGATTCTCAGAAAAACATTTGAGAAATATATCCCTCAACAAATTGCATGGAGAATGAAATCACCAATGCAAGAGGGATCAGGAACATCAGGGTTGACAAATTTATTTGAATCAGTAATTGGAGAAGAAACATTTGTTGAGAAGAAATTAACTGTCAAAAAAGATGATGATGTTGTGATAAGAAGTAGAGAATCAATGCATTATTATGAAATTTATAAAAAATTATTTGGTAGTCCATGTGATAAAGAATCAAAAAATACATGCCCATACTGTAAGCACAAAGTTGAGAATTCAAAATTTTGTAGAATGTGTGGTGCGTTTCCAATCTAGGAATTATTTTTGTATTTTTTTGGTTTTTTGATAAAAATTTTTCTGCAGCCATTACAACAAAAATAGAAATTTTTTCCATTATAGTCATGAAGTAATGCTAAATCTTCATCAAGTTCAATTCCACATACAGGATCTACTGGCACGAATTTTTCTTAGTTGGATTCTATTTATAGATTGAGAGAAAATCTAGGAATTAATTATTTCAAGGATTTTTTTTGGTAATACACCATAATCTACATCAGGTTCAGATACCACATACAAAATATCCTCACCAAGAGGAATACTCATTGCAAGAGCTCGTTCACGGGAAGCCATAGCAAAATTCACACAGCCTAATTGCTTATCAAATTCTTTTCTCATTTTAACACGTAATGCAAGTTCCATGAAAATCATTTCGTCATCTTTTTCACTCTCTAGAGGTTCGACATTTTCTTTCATGCCACCTGCAACCAATCTGCCACGTTCATTGATTACTCCAGCAAATCTGATTTTAGAATCTATGGCCATTACAGATGTACACACTTGTGCATAATCGTAGATTTTACCAGACAACGAATGCTACAATATGAAACTCTCATTTAATCGTTCCACAGAATCCAAAAGATAAGAATAGAAATTTTATGTTGTTAATTTTTTGACAAGACTTAGAAAATCAATTTCAACCATTGGGGAAATATTCATGATTTCTAAATTCTCTGAAACATGTTCGTGTGATTTTTGTCCAACTAAGGGGGCTAAAACACCAGGAGATGAACGGATAAATTGTAAAGCACGTAAAGAGGTCTTTAGGTCATTAAATTCAGGCATTACACCTGGTTGTAACAATCTACCCTGCATGAAAGGAACGCTAGTAAAAACTCCAATTCCCAAAGTTACAGCAGACTCTAAAATAGAAACGGGTTTTTCATTGACTGATTGATTTTTTGAAAGTAATGCTTGATCATAATTCATGTTGTATGGTAATTGAATAAATCGAAAGCCATGATTTTCTCCACCAACTTTTTTGGCAAGATTAACAGTATCTTCAAGAGACAAATATTGTGGGTTGTCTTTTGATACTCTGAAACATTCCCATGTAGCCATTCCATAAAATTTGATTTTACCTTCTTTTCGTTTTTGTTCATATAACTCAAAAACAGATTCGAGATTTTTCATAAATTGT
Organism: Nitrososphaerota archaeon; assembly: GCA_018668425.1. GTDB lineage: Archaea > Thermoproteota > Nitrososphaeria > Nitrososphaerales > Nitrosopumilaceae > Nitrosopumilus. The sequence continues at coordinate 6,789 of JABJDB010000057.1, forward strand.
TCTTTAGAAACATCTTTGATTTGACCTTCCACGGCATTATGCAAATACATTAAATCAATACATTCCAAATCTAAATTTTTTAAACTACGATCTAATTGATCTGAAAGATAAGGAACAGTCATACAATGATATCCAGATGTTACATCGCCTTCTTTGACAACTCCTTTTTCAGAATATTCTTGTTTCACATATTCCCAAAATCCCAATTGGACATCAGCATCATTTGTAACATAGCCATTTTTACTACTAATGAAAATTTGATCACGAGATATTTTTTTATCAGAAATTAATTCAGAAATGGCTTTTCCTACTGAACGTTCTGCTTTTTGAGATCTATAATTAATTGCAGTATCAATAACGTTTACACCAGAAAGAATGGATTGTTTTACAGCACTAGTAACTAATTCATCTGTTTTAGAATCAGCATCCCCAAGATAAGTTCCAATACCAACATTAGACAAAAAGAGATTCTCAAATTCGTTGAAATTTGTTTTAAGAATTGTAGAATTATCTACAAATTTTTTTGTCCCATCTAAAGTAGCATGTCCTGAAATCATAAAACTAGCCATTTGTTACTAAATTTATGTTTAGAGTGTTAAAGGAATCAAGAAACTAGCCACAAATAAGACACCTGTAATTCTACTAAACATCAATGTAGAAGACATGAATGGGACTAGATCATCAACAGAATCAAAATTTCGTTTTAAACCCAATCCAGATTTTATCATTAATGGAATACTAAACAAACTAATCAATGAAAAAATAGGAAATAATTCAAAATACACCCCAACTAATATGCTAACGTATGATATTATAGGAAAAATCCAAAATGCGTTTGCTGCATTTTTCTTTCCAATTACAATTACTAAGGTTTTTCGTCCTTTTGATTTATCTGCATCATGATCAGGAAATGACGCGATAAACAAAACTAACGATGATAGGGAACCTACTATTATTCCAGCTAAAATAGATTCAAAAGTTATTTGGCCTGATTGAATAAATAAAGTTCCAATAACAATCATAGAGCCTTTTACTGCAACAAAAAATTCACCTAACCCTGAATCGACAATTTTTGTAGAGTAAAAATAGATAGATAGTATTGCAAAGCCCAAAATTATCGCAATAATAATTCCATCAGTAAAAACAAAATATCCACCAACAATAGTTCCAAGAATTAAAAATGCAATTCCTGCACGATAGACAGTTGAAGGTTTGAGTAAACCTTCAGGTAAAACACCTGTGCCCCCACTCATCTTTGTTCTTTTAGTTTTAGTGTCAATTCCACGTTTAAAATCCCAAAAATCATTTAGTAAATCAACACTAGCATGTAATGCCATAACTCCAGCAAATGTCAAAACTGCATCAAAAATATCAATAGAAGAGTTTTGCCACCAGTTTAAGGATAATGCAACTGAAACTGCAATTACAGAAGCTAGTAAAAATCGAACACGAATTACCCTAAACCAAACAGATAACATCAAAAATCATACAAATTTTTCAATATAATATTCATGAGTTTTAGATTCAAAGAATTTTTTATATCATATGAGGATTAATCACGCCTATGATAATTGGAAAAATATCAAAAAATGAAAAAAAAGTGAAATTTACAGAGAAAATAATCTGCACAAATTGCAGTAAACAAGTTCCAGGGGGATTACAAACAGGGGAATCATATTATCAAACAGAGCAATTCAAAAAAGAATTAGAGAATTTTAAAAAATCATATCTTTGTGGTATTTGTAGAGATAAAAAAAGACAAGAAAACTAGATTTCTTCATCCTCTTCCCAGTCTTCTTCTAAAGTAACTTTTGATTTTCTCAAAAACATTACAACCACTACAACTACCATCAATACACCTCCAATTACAACATAGATTATCCATTCAGGTAATTCCAAATCAATTGCATCAAATGATCTTTCAGGAGCATCAACATTTACAGTAAAACTATTTTTGCCTTCAGAATATCCTTCAGCTGTAGCTATAATATCAAAGGATACATCAGGTCCAATTACAGCAAGTGCACTAGCTAAAGAACTAGACATGGACAGAGCAAGAACATACAGAACAGTAGAAAAACTAGTTAGTAGAAATATTTTATCAACTACTTTGTCTAGTCCAAAATTGTGTATTGCAGCAGATCCTCATGATGCATTAAAAATTGCCCTAGGTAAAAAAGAAGATGAAGTACATAAAATCAAAAAATCAGGAGAAGCAATTATTGAAAAAATCAATAACGAAATTACTACAAATCAAATTAATTCGGTTCCAACATTCAGAGTAGTTCAAGGACGTCAAAATATCTATGCAGATATTGCACAAATGATTGAAACTACTAAAGATGAAATCTACATTGTAACAACATTAGATGATGTCTCAAGAATGTATCACAGTACAATTCCTGAAAAAATTACAATATGTGAAAAAAATGGAGGGACAGTTAGATTACTAGTAGATATGAATGACACAAAATTAGCTCCATTTGTAAAACGATTCAATGCAACTGAAACCAAAATAGGAAAACTACCATCAAAAGGTAGACTCATTGTTCAAAAAAGTAAAAAAATGATAATGTCAGATTCTGCAGCATCATTTCAACATTCAAGTTCTGATTCAGATTATTCGCTATGTACAAATTCAATGGAGATGGTGGATAATATTTTTACATTATGTTCATTTCTTTGGGAGAGATCAAGTCCACTCAAAACAATTGATGTCAAAAATTTTGTTAGACAATCAAGATAAAACTAAACAAGGGATTCATCACTAACATCAATAGGTTTTCTACCCATAAATCCAACATCTTTTTCGTGCCAAAATTTGATTTCTGTCTCACCATATTTCCAACATAACCAAACTTCCTCATCAAATCTTTTTGAAGGAAAATCAAGTAATCCCTGCTCAATACTTTTTACAACAACGCCAGTACTTTCAAGAAGTTCTACAGATTCATAGAATTTAGTTACTGCAGAGTTTAGATTTTGTTTAAGGGTAACATATTGTTCAAAAGAATTTGTAGTAGACAAACTTAGTTGTAATTCCTGCTCTAATTTGTTGACTTCATTTTTTTTAGATAAGGAATATTCAAATTTTTTTATTACATCAGGCAAAGCATCATTTGCCTCAGTTGTCGTAAAAAATGAGAACATGTACATGGGCAATTTCTATCAATTAAAAATCTTAGGTGCAAAAGTTGACAATTTTCTATAAATTACAAATTTTATTAGAATGAATTACCTTGACGTTTCTTTTGGTAATTTCTGTATAAATTACGAACACCTAACCCCATTACCATTACCCCAATAATTTGAAAATACCATTCACCAAATGATAGAAGTTGATAACCGCCGATGATAACCATCATAATTCCCCAGAGTACACTTTCAGTTAATTTTTGAAATGAATTTTTAGGCCTCATTTTTTGTGGTGTGTCATCTATTTTTTCTATTTTTTCTATTTCTGTGTTACATTTACAATTTGGACAATACTTTAGCTTAGGATCTAGTTCACTATCACATTCTCTACAGATATTATCCTCAACCATAATTTTCTAAATTGCGTTTGAACTTAAGCGTACTGATGTTTAGAAAAAACTAGATGTTATTTTCTAGGTGCAGATTTATTAAGAAATCAACTAGAGATTAGTCATGAGTGAGGATCAATTAGAAACAATAATAGTTCAAACTATCAATGGTGCAATTGCAACAATTCCAAATTATCTTGAAGAAATCAAAGAAAACAAAGAAGTTCTCAAAGTGGAAGATCCTAAGGAATTCGTATACGGAATTGTAATGGGTATGGCACTTGGAATGAGCGGGGCTATTCTTAGTGCACAAAAAGAGATGCCAACTGCAGAAGATCAAATCAAGGTCAGAGATATTGTATACAAACACATTCCTGAAATAAGAGAACGTATTTTCAGTTGATAGAATTTAATGATAAAGAAATTGAATTTCTAAATTCAATTGAAGAAGCTAGAATTGCAACTAGTCATAATGATGTTCCACATGTCAAACCAGTATCATTTGTGTATGATGATGGAGTGATTTTAGTTGCCACAGATTATGATACTAGGACATTTACAAATATCAAAATCAATTCAAACACAGGTATTGTTATGGATATTTACAAATCAGGCAGTCATAAAGCAATTTGTATTCAAGGGAAATCAGAAATTATTGAAAAAGGTGAAAAATTTGAAAAATATTATAATATTTTTTATAAAAAGTTTGAATGGGTAAGAAAAGACCCATGGAAAGAAAATGAGGCTCCATTTTTAAGAATAATTCCAAAAAATAAAGTAAGTTGGGGAATAAAGTGAAAAGACATAATCCAATTAAAGGGAATTTATAGAATAAAAATAAAATAAAAAAATTGACTGAAGATAAAGTACTTCCAAAAGATACAGATTCAGACTATAGTTTACCTGGGCGAATTGAGGAAAGTAATGCAGAATATTTTGAAATTGACAACATACCCCCAAAACCTCAAAATAAAATAATCATAATTGTTGCAATATCTTTTCTATTAATTTCAGCAGGAGCTTTTACATTTTATTTTATTAATCAACCAGAAATTGATTCACAACTAATTGACAATACACTAAATTTTGATCCTGAAAAACAAATGATAGAGAAATACAATATTGGAGAGTATGGTAGTGATCATGCTCATGCTGCAATTTTAATCACCATAGATGGTGAACAACTAAATTTCGGTTTAAATCAATTTCAGCTTTCAAGTAAATACATTCATTTTGAGAATCACAATCCATACATGATTCACAAACATGCAGTGGGAGTACCATTAGAGATGTTGTTTACATCATTTAATTTAGAAATCACACAAGATTGTATAATTTTAAACTATGAAAAATCAAAAGAATTTTGTTCAGAAAATGATCAACACTTGTTGTTTTTTCTTAATGGTGAAAAATACTATCCAGATATATCACAATATGAAATTAAACATGATGATAGGATAATGATCTCGTTTGGAGGAGAAAAATCAATTTCAAAAAATCTGGCATATTTAGAATCATTAGAAATTTCAGAAGTTCCAAAAAGACCCCAATCATCAGGCAATGATATCAGTATTTGATTTATCGAGTTCTACTTAATGCCAATTTACGTTTTAATTTTCTTGCACGAGGTTTTGTTCTTAATAGTCGCCCACAGCAAGGACAGAATAATCCCTCCCATTCCACAAATACTTCGCATTCAGGGCATCGTTTTTGCCCCTGTTCGTATCTTCCACCATCAAGACCACTTTTTGCCTTGTAATTTTTACATGAACCGTTACAGTGCACAATATTCATTAAATTAAGTTCTAAAAAATATTGTCGTTAGGAATAAGGTGAAAAATTCATCAATTAATCACCCTAACAAATATGCCAATGTTACTCAAATGACTTGACAATTTTTGTAATTCGATGACCACAATTTGCACAAAGATTAATTTTTGTATCAAATCTAAGTTCCCCACATTTGCCACATCGAGTAAAAGCCATGATATATTCAAAACAAACTAGGAATTAAAAATTATCTTAATTTCAGTCGTTAAACAGACCATACATTTTGGTTCAAGACTCCAAAACAATTAAGATGTAGAATAATGGTAAAATAACAATGTCAGTCAAAGTAAAATGTTCACATATTTTAGTTGAAAAACAAAGTGAAGCAATTGAAATCCTAGAGAAAATAAAAAATGGTGAAAAATTTGGAAAATTAGCAAGAGAACTCTCAACTGACAAAGGTAGCGGTAAGAAAGATGGGAGTTTAGGTTATTTTACAAAAGGAATGATGGTAAAACCATTTGAAGATGCAGCGTTTAAGCTAAATATCGGTGAAACATCAGAACCAGTAAAATCAGAATTTGGATATCATATCATCAAAAGATTAGGATAAAAAATTAATCATTATTAAAGAAAAGCATCAAGCCCTGTTTTTTCAGAATTTTGTTTTAAAATTTTTGTCATCTTTTCACCCATCCCTTTTGATGCAGTAATTTTTCTTTTTCCAATCCAATAGTAGGTCTCATCAATAGTGTTTTTTGCAATTAATACTACAAGTTTTCCCGTATCTTTTCTACCAGTTCTTCCACGTCTTTGAATAAATCTAATTGAGCTTGGGACGTTGTCATAAAAAATAACCTGATTAACTTCTGCAATGTCTAATCCCTCTTCTCCAACTCTAGTTGCAACTAGTACCTGAAATATTCCATCTCTAAACTTTTGAACAGTTTCAATTTGCTTTTTTTGTTTTAATCCGTGCTCCCCTGCTTTTCCAATTAAAATTCCAGCAGAAACACCCATCTCATTTAGTTTATTGAAAATCAAATCAACTGAATCACGATAACTAGTAAAAATTAATGCTTTACCAGGAACAGAATCTAAAATTTCTTTTAGTTTTGGAATTTTTGGATGTTCTATTCCTTTTGATTGTGCTTGTTTTGCAAGGATTAGAGCTTGGGTAAAATTAGGATCCATTTCAAAAAGATCCTTGACACCTATTCCTTTTTTTGCCTGTGCACGTTCACAAAATTTCAAAAATGGTGTTATTCCATGGACTTCAAGCATGTTTAGAGCATAATGAATTCGAATTGCAGTAAACAGAGGTTTTGCAGAACGTCTATTTTGATTTAAAACAAATTGTCTAATTCGCAATAATGCGGAAAGAGATTGTTGTGATGCTAATTTAATTCCATTATCACGAAGTGTATCATATCGTTGATCAAGGGCTGTTTTGATTAATTTCTGAATTTCTTTAAGTTCATCAGGAAGTTCTACGTTAATCCATTCAGTGTTTGTTTCTTGAGTGTAGGGTTTTACATCAGGACTATCTTCTGTTCTTTCTGCAACACTAGTAATTTTTAATCGAGTGAGAATCTCTGTTGCTTTTTGTTTTTCACTAGGTAAAGTAGCAGTCATTCCAACAATTCTGATATCAGAGTCCTCAAAACGTTGTGCAATTCCAGAGTAAGCATAATCCCCAACAGTGCGATGTACCTCATCAAAAATCACTAAATTGAATTGATCAGGAGATACAATACCCCTGTCAAAATCATTTTTAGTGATTTCAGGAGTTGCACAAATTACACTGTTATTCCAAAGTTTGGTACGTTTTGAAATTGTATCCTCACCAGTAATCAAAGAAACATCATCAAGTGTAAGGTTATTTTTTAAAAATTCATAATGCTGATTGACTAAAACTCTAGTTGGTGCTACAAACAAGACCCCACCAGTTCCCTTTGAGAGATATTCAGCAATCACATGTAGTGCTATTGCAGTTTTTCCCAAACCCGTAGGCAATACCACAATACAGTTTTCTCTAATTGCCTGCTCTGCAAGATTTACCTGATAATCTCTTTTTTCAATAGAGTCTTTTTGAACATATTTTTTCTCTAGAAATTGAGTCATTATACAAAAATGAATCAGAATTTATGGATTTTATGTTTTCGTGTAGTCAAGTATTAGCTAACGTATACTTTTCAGTTTCGTATTAACCAAAAATCATGCCTAGTTGTATGAGTTACATCGTTGAAAAACAACAAAAGATGAGTTTTTTAGAAGAATTAGCAAACTCTCAAAAAGGGATAATAAATCAAAAAATTATGTCAATGATAATAAAATCTAAATTAAAATTTCTTCTAATTATCCCTATACTTTTAGGAATTATTTATTTTGGAACTAGTGTAAGCGATTTTGATATACTGAAAATGTTTGATCAAAATGAATGGGTATTGGAGCAATTTGCAATAAACTACAAGGCAATGATGACTGCATGTAGTAAAGATAACCTAAACCCTGATGAATTACAATCCTGTCTTAGTGCATTTGATGAGGTGAGGGAATTTTGTGTCGATAATATTTCAGAGCAATGTAATGATGAACAAATGGGGCAATTAGAACAAAAATTATTAGATATTTGATTACTATTTTTACAATACCCTTAAGTTCAAAATCATTCTAAAAAATATGTGAATGAAACAAAATTTTACATATGTAAAAATTGTGGTGCAGAGTTTCCATCAACTGAAGTTAGACTCTATTGCAAAGTTTGTAAATCAAATTTAGATAAAACAGGGAATTTACCAAAACCCTAGATAGCATACTTTCCAAAAATACTAGTTTTCATGAACTTTTACGTAGTAAAACACCATCATAATCACTTCTGTATGACAAATTCGGCATAATTATTCAAATTTCGAGCCTAAAATAACTAAAACAAATCAAGTGAGATTGTTTAGTTTTTCATCTAAAATTTCTACTTGTTTTTTAAAATCATGAATTAACTCATCAAAAGAACTAGTCTTTTTTTTAACTGATTTTTTCTTTCCATTTGACCAATCAGTCATGGCATCAAATATTGCCATTACCTGTAAAGAATAGTCACAAAGGGTTTCAATAGATATATGCTGCATCAATTGTTTGTCATTAGGATAAATAATCAAATATCCATTTTTTGAAATTATGTATTGTCCAGAAATAATTGCAGTTTGAAATTGTTCTAAAAATAAGCCTAAAACAGAGTTTTTGAGTTTTTCAGAATATTGCATTTTGTTACAAATTTTTTTAATCAAAGCAGATAGTAAAGAACAGTCATTAAATTCACCCTTTATTTTTGAAGTATTTATTATAATTTTTAGAAATATTTTCATCATATTCAAGTGAGATATTATGTATGAAGATTCAGAATAAATTACAAACATTGAAAGATATTCATATTTTTTATCAAGTGGGTCGAGTTTTTTTATGATTTCAGCAAATGAAAAAGTGAATGCTTTTTGAAAATCCAAAAAATTCCTAAAATAGGATTCATCAAAGTGTTCTTTAGTAAATTGAATTAAATCATGTTTTTCAATATCATTTAAAATTAGAAATGTTGCTTTGTAATTTGGATTATTACTCAATGATTTTTTTTATAAATTACAAACTTAAGCTTGTTGTTAATCATAACATTCAATTAAAAAATAGGTTTTTTGATCGCAATTAAAATCTCAACAACGTGATCCATATATTGACCACCATAGACACAAACGATATGAGTTCTTTTGATAGACCAAACTGGGATGAATATTTTATGCTTCAAGCAGAACTTGCAAAACTGCGTTCAAATTGTGTTACAAGACAAGTGGGAGCAGTAATAGTAAGAAATCACAGACAGTTAGCTACAGGGTATAATGGGACACCTCCAGGCATAAAGAACTGTTTTGAAGGCGGATGTCAGCGATGTCAAGACAGAATGGACGGTAAGATAAAGTCAGGTGCATCACTTGATAGATGTCTCTGTAACCATGCAGAAGCTAATGCAATAATGCATTGTGCAATATTGGGAATTGAAGCTGGTGTTGCAGGAGCAGTACTATACACAACATTTGTCCCATGTTTGGAGTGTACAAAAATGGCAATCACCATAGGAATCAAAAAATTTGTTTGTCTTGACACATATCCTGAAACAGATTATGATTTACTAAAAGAAGCTGGTGTTGAGGTAGTTCATCTAGATAAAGAAAAAGTTAGTTCATGGGCAAAAAAACTAATTGATAAAAATGAGTAATGTAACAACAGGTGATACAAATATTGCCAATAAAGGAAAATTAACTAATCAAAGAGAAAAAAACTCTTTTAGAAATTTAGAGACATCAATGTTAGTTTCTGCAACATATGATGGTAAAAAAAATGCAGTTGTTTTAAAATTTTATAATCCAAAAACACAAGAACTAAAGTTATGGATTGATGAGACTAATCATTATCCATATTGTTATTCAAAATTAGCACCAGATGAATTAGGATTTGTGCAAGATAGGGAAGATGTTCGGGAAATTAAAACTGTAAAAAAATATGATTTAATCAAAGATAAAGAAATTGAAATGTCACAAATCATTGCTCAAAATCCTCTTGCAATTGGAGGAACAATGGGTGGAAACAGTATCAGAAATACAATGGATACATGGGAATCAGATATCAAATATTATGAAAACTATCTTTATGATCAAAGACTCATCATTGGGAAATATTATAAAATTGACAATGGAAAAATAATTCCAGATGATTTAGAAATTCCTGACGAAGTAAGAATTTCGCTAAAAAGTTTGCTTTGGGATAAAGTAGATAGTACAAGTATGGTAGATTCTGAACAATTCAAAGAATTCATTTCAGAGTGGGCAGAATTACTCAATCAACCAATTCCAAAAATAAAAAGACTGAGCGTAGATATTGAAGTAGAGGCCGAAATTGGTAGAATTCCAGACCCAAAAATTGCAGAAAAAAAAGTTACAGCCATAGGGTTCAAAGGTACAGATGGGTTTGATCAAATATTTGTGCTTAGAACAGAAGGAACTGAGCAAGGAACAAATGAATTAGAATCAAACATCAAAGTTGAATTTTATAATTTAGAAGACGAGAAAAAAATGATACAAGATGCATTTAAGATTATCAAAGAATTTCCATTTGTTCTCACATACAATGGAGATGAGTTTGATTTACCATATCTTTACAACAGAGCAGAAAGATTAGGAGTTCCAAATTCAGAGAATCCATTTTACATGATGAGGGACTCTGCCACCCTAAAAGAAGGAGTCCATATTGATTTGTACAGAACATTATCAAACAGATCTTTTCAAATCTATGCATTTAGTCAAAAGTATACTAGTTTTTCATTAAATGCAGTGTCAAAAGCATTACTAGGTAAAGAAAAAATTGATTATGGATTAGAATTTGATGAACTATCACTATACCAGACTGCAAACTATTGTTACAATGATGCATTGTTAACATACGAACTAACTAGTTTTAACAACGAAATATTGATGAACTTGCTTGTAATTATTGCAAGAATTGGGAGAATGCCAATTGACGATATTGCAAGGATGGGTGTGTCCCAATGGATTCGAAGTTTACTATACTATGAACACAGAAAAACAAATTCACTCATTCCAAAAAGAGCAGAATTAGAAATACGTTCAGAAGGAGTAATGTCTGATGCAGTAATCAAAGATAAAAAATATCGAGGAGGTCTAGTTGTTGAACCAAAAGAAGGAGTTCATTTTGATGTAGTAGTAATGGATTTTGCTAGTCTATATCCAAGTATCATCAAAGTTAGAAATCTATCATATGAGACAGTTAGATGTGCTCATGAAGAATGTAAAAGAAATACAATTCCAGGAACAAATCACTGGGCATGTACAAAGAAAAACGGAATGACAGCATTAATCATTGGATCTCTGCGAGATTTGAGAGTAAATTACTACAAAAGTTTATCAAAAAAAGAGACACTTACAGAAGAACAAAGACAACAGTATACCGTAGTCAGTCAAGCACTCAAGGTAATTCTAAATGCCAGTTATGGGGTAATGGGTGCAGAAATTTTTCCACTATACTTTCTTCCAGCTGCTGAATCAACTACAGCAATTGGCAGATATACGATTCTTGAGACGATTAAAAAATGTGAAGGTACAGGGATTGAAGTGTTGTATGGAGATACAGATTCGTTGTTTATCAAGAATCCAACAACTGAGCAAATCAATGCAGTAATTGAGCAGGCAAAAAAAGATCATGGTGTTGATTTAGAGATTGATAAAACTTACAGATATTGTGTTCTTAGTAATAGAAAGAAAAACTATCTAGGAGTAACTAAAGATGGCAAAGTAGATGTTAAAGGACTAACTGGGAAAAAATCTCACACACCAGCATTTATCAAAAATTTATTTTATGAATTAGTAGAAGTTTTATCCAAAGTAAAAACAATGGAAGAATTTAATTTTGCAAAAAAAGAAATTTCTGAAAAAATTGCAATAGTTGGTAAAAAAGTAGAAGCAAAAGAAATCCCAATAGAGGATTTAACATTTAATGTAATGCTTAGTAAAGCACCATCAGAATATACAAAGACAATTCCTCAACATATTAGAGCTGCAAAACAATTAGAGGGTATTAGAGAAATAAAAAAAGGGGATAGAATATCATTTATCAAAATTCTAAACAAGCCAGGAGTAAAACCTGCAGAATTGGCAAAAAAAGAAGAAATTGATTCAAAAAAATACATGGAGTTTTTAGAATCAACACTTGAGCAAATCACATCATCGATGGATTTAGATTTTGATGTGATTTTAGGAAAGCCTAAACAAACAGGGTTGGACGAATTTTTCTGGAGTTAAAATGGAAGTAGACGGAACATTACTAACTATTCTAGGAGTATCTGCAGGAATTTTAATTCTTGCTGGATGGATTGAACAGGTCTACAAAGGATACAAAACAAAGAGAATGACAGATATCTCAAAATTTTTGATGATATTCATTGCTGCAGGTTCAATTTTATGGTTAATTTATGGAGTTATTGTATCAGATGTGTTTATCATAGGAACAAACACTGCAGGATTGTCATTGATGATCATAGTTTCAATTATGAAGAAAAAATATGACATGCAATTAAAATCTAAGAATTAAATACAATATAGTGAGAATCAAAAAAGATGTTTATAATTAATTGTAAAAACTATGAAGAAATCTCAGGAGAGAAAATTATCAAATTTGTAAAAACTGCAGAAAAAGTTGCAAAAAAATTCAAAGTAAAAATTGCAATTGCACCACCACAACACTTGCTTGGAGTTGTATCAAATAGTTCAATTCCAATATTGGCTCAACATATTGATGATTCAAAAATTGGTAGTACCACAGGATTTATGATTCCAGAATTATTAAAAAAATCCAAAGTGAGTGGTTCTCTAATCAATCATAGTGAACATAGAATTACATCAAAAGAAATTCAGAAATTAGTTTTAAAGTTAAAAGAATTGAAAATGATCTCAATTGTATGTGTAAAAGATGTTGCAGAAGCTAGAAAATATGCAAAACTTAATCCAGATTATATCGCAATAGAACCACCAGAGTTAATTGGTTCAGGAAAAGCTGTTTCAAATGAAAAACCAGAGTTAATTACAAAAGCTGCAAAAGCTGTAAAGGATTCAAAAAATAAAACAAAACTTCTTTGTGGTGCAGGAATTGTTTCAGGAGATGATGTGTCAAAAGCCGCAGAATTAGGATCAAAAGGAATTTTGGTTGCCAGTGGAATTATCAAGGCAAAAGATTGGAACAAAATAATTTCAGAATTTGCCAAGGCATTGGTTTAAAAAGCCAAAAAAATTTAGAAACTTTCGTATGGCAAAACCAGTCTATGCATTTGAAGAAGCAGACAGTAAGAAAAGAATGCTTCTAGGCGGTAAAGGAGCTGGTCTTAGTGAAATGACCCGACTAAAACTTCCAGTACCACCAGGATTTACCATTACAACTGAAGTTTGTAACAAATATTATGATAATAACAAAAAACTCCCAAAAGATGTGATGCCAGCAGTTATGAAAAACATCATGAAAATGGAAAAAAAGACAGGTAAAAAGTGGAATTCAACTAAAAATCCACTTTTAGTTTCAGTAAGATCTGGGGCTGCAATATCTATGCCAGGTATGATGGATACTATTTTGAATTTAGGATTAAATGAAAAAACAGTTGAAGGGTTTGCAGAGCAAACAAGAAATCCAAGATTTTCATGGGATTCATACAGACGATTTATTCAATTATTTGGCAAAGTTGTTTTTGGTGTAAATGATGAAAAATTTGATCATGTATTGGATTCAGCAAAAACCAAACAGGGGGTTTCAGATGATAGTAAACTAAACGTAGAATCACTAAAATCAATTGTTTCAGAATATAAAAAAATCTGTGAAACACACACCAAAAGAAAATTCCCAGATTCGCCAAAAGAACAATTGGAATTATCCATAGAAGCTGTTTTCAAAAGTTGGATGGGAGAAAGAGCAATAGTTTATCGTGAAAAAAATAACATTACAAAAGACATTGCAAATGGAACTGCAGTTAATGTTGTAACAATGGTGTTTGGAAATATGGGAGATGATAGTGCGACAGGGGTAGTTTTTACAAGAAATGGACATAACGGTAAAAAAGAAATCGAGGGAGAGTATCTAATTAATGCACAAGGTGAAGATGTTGTTGCAGGAGTTAGAACTGGAAAAAATATCGATTTATTAAAAAAAGACATGCCAAAATCTCACAAAGAACTAAGTGATGCATGTACAAAATTAGAAAGACATTTCAGAGAACCACAAGATATCGAATTTACCATAGAACAAGGAAAATTCTATTTGCTACAAACAAGAACTGCAAAAATGAGTGCAATGGCACTAGTAAAAACATCAGTAGACATGGTAAAAGAGAAATTAATTAATAAAAATAAAGCACTTACAAGAATTCCAGCCCAACAATTAGAAGCATTACTACATAGAACTATGGATGAATCAAAAGTCAAAGAACACAAACAACTAGCAAAAGGAATTGCAGCATCCCCAGGAGCTGCAAGCGGAATTGTAGTGTTTGATGTAAAAAAGACAATTGAATTAGGGGATCAAGGTAAAAAAATAATTCTAGTAAGAAAAGAAACAAAACCTGAAGATGTTCCAGCATTTTTCTCAGCAGAAGGAATTCTGACTAGTTTAGGAGGAAAATCATCTCATGCTGCAATTGTTTCACGAGGAATGGGCAAACCATGTATCGTAGGATGTCCAGAATTAAAAATTGATTATGATAATAACACATGTACTGCAAATGGAATAACTATCAAAGAAGGTGATACAATCTCAATTAACGGTAGTGAAGGCACAGTATTCATTGGGGAAGTTCCAACAGTAGAGCCAAAAATGACTAAAGACTTTGAGACGATTTTAGAATGGGCACAAAAAACAAAGACATTGGGAATTAGAGCAAATGCAGATACACCAGAAGGTGCAAAATTAGCAAGAAAATTCGGAGGTAAAGGAATTGGATTATGCAGAACAGAAAGAATGTTCAATGGAAGTGATAGAATTAATTTATTTGTAGAAATGATAATGGCAGAAAATATTGAAGGCCGAGGAAAAATATTGAAAAAATTAGGTCAATTACAAAAAAGTGATTTCATTGAAATTCTAAAAGCAATGGAAGGATACGAGGTAACAATAAGACTATTAGATCCACCACTACACGAATTCTTGCCAAACCCTGAAGAACTAGTTGAAAAAATTCAAAAATTAGAATCAGCAGGAAAAACAAATGAAATCAAAGATGCAAAAATTGTTTTAAAAAGAGCAAGAGAGCTTGCAGAGGTAAACCCAATGATGGGACATAGAGGAGTAAGAGTTGGAATTACATATCCTGAAATTTATGAGATGCAAATTCGTGCAGTCTTTGAAGCACTAGTTGAATTAACAAAGAAAAAAGTAAAAGCACATCCACAAATTATGATTCCACAAATTAGTAGTATTGCAGAATTAAACCACATCAAGGAAATTTATGATAGAATCAAAAAAGAGGTTGAAACTAAAAACAAGATGAAATTAAAAATAAACTTTGGAACAATGATAGAAGTTGTAAGAGCAGCACTAACTGCAAACGAACTTGCAACAACTGCAGAGTTCTTTAGTTTTGGAACAAATGATTTGACTCAAGGAACATTTAGTTTTAGTAGAGAAGATGTAGAAGGTAAATTCCTTCCAGAATACATGGAAAAAGAATTACTAGAAAGAAATCCATTCCAATCAATTGATGTTAACGGTGTAGGCAATCTAATCAATATTGGACTAACAGCTGGTCGAAAGATTAGAAAAAATATGGAAGTAGGGATTTGTGGAGAGCATGGAGGAGACCCAAGTTCAATCAAATTCTGTCATAAAACAGGTCTAAGTTATGTCAGTGCATCACCACATAGAATTCCAATTGCAATTGTTGCAGCAGCACAGGCAGCAATTGAGAATCCAAAAAGAAAATAATCAAGTATAATCTAATAGGCATTAAGTGTCACTGAATTTATCATGTTACCTAGAATTGAGACAATAAAACAACAACGACAAAAACTAGGGATTACTCAGAAAAAACTAGCAGGGCTAACAGGTGTTAGCACCTCAATGATTAATCAGATTGAATCAAGAAAAAGTCAACCAAGTTATGATACTGCAAAAAAGATTTTTGAAAATCTTACAAGGTTAGAAGGAGAATCATCATCACATACTGCAGGTGATTTTTGTAGTAAAGATATTGTAAAATTAAAACCAACAAACACACTACATGACGCAGTAAAAAAAATGCACGAGTTATCAATTAGTCAGATTCCAGTATTTGATAATTCAAATGTGGTTGGTGTAATTTCAGAAAATGGAATTATAAAGCATTTAGCAGATTTAGGTGAAGCAGAATTAAAAAAAGCAAAGTTAGCAGATACAATGGAATCAGTTCCACCAATTGTAGGGTCAGACACTCCAGCAAATGTATTGGTACCATTAATCAAATATTCCATGTGTATTTTAGTTTCAAAAAAATCAAAAATTGTAGGAATCATTACGGCTTCTGATACTTTGAAAATGATGGAATAAGTTATTCAGTTTTTTTGGAAATCGTTTTTTTAGGTAAGGATATTGTAAAAGTGGTAGGGTTTTGAGATACAGAAAGAGATCCACCATGTTGTTCGATTACAGATTTACAATATGGTAACCCCAACCCAGTTCCAGTTGATTTTGTAGTGAATAAAGAATCAAAAATCTTTGATAGATTTTCAGAAGGAATTCCAGGACCATCATCACTAACATGAATTTGAACATCATGGTTAGAAGTATCAGAATCAATAGTAATTACGCCATTTTCTTTTAGTGCATCAGAGGCATTTGAAATAATATTCATTAATACAACTTGTAGTTTGTCGGCATCACATTGAATATAATTTTCAGTGTTTTTAGAATTTATTGAGAGAGTGTTAGGTAAATCCATATTTTGTAATGTATCAGCAATTAAATCAGTAATTTTAGTTTCAACTAATTCAAGGGGTTTTTCTCGGACATAAGTCAAAACACTTTCAATTTGTTTTTCTAAATTTGTAGAAGCTGATTGTATTCGTTCTAATTTTTCAATAGATCTTTTATCAAGAGTATCTTTATTTTGTAATTGTAACAGATCTGCTGCAACTTTGATTACAGTTAATGGAGTTCGTAGGTTATGAGTAAGTTTTGAGGCTAATTCTCCAACTTTGGCTAATTTTTCTAGTTGAGATTTTTGAATTGTTAGTTCTTGATTTTTGACATGGATTTCTTCTTGATAATCATTCATTTTTTTAATCAAATCATTGACAGAATGGGTAATTTGTGCAGTTTCATGGTTAGTAGTAGAGATAGATTCTAGTCGTTCAGGATTTTCAGAGGAAATTTCATTTGCTAATTGTATAATTGGACGTGTGATTCTTGAAGAGATTATAATTACACTAAAAACACCAATAATTGAAACAGTTGTTGCAACAATACCAATAGTAAAAATCAAATTTTCCACAGTTGTATTTCCAACTAAAATTGAAGAGACAGATTTGTCATGTACAAGAATCCAATCAAAAGTAGACAAGTGTTCATAAACAAATACATGTTCTACTCCATTTACAACATATGTTCCAGAACCCACATCATTTGAATTCATTTTGTTTAAAATTTCAGAATTACCATCTGCAAAAACAGATTGGAATGGAGGAAAGTGAGATACAGGATCAATAGATAAAACAGTATCAGATATAGGATTGGCTGAATCAGCTACAACAAACCCTTGAGGATCTAAAACATAAACTCGTCCATCATCAACATGAACGTCAAGTAAATCTGAAAATGTAGTCATTGGTATCTCAAAGTGGTATATTGCAGGTTTTTGACCACTTCCTAATTCCACAGGTGAAGTATACGCAAATACCCATCTGTTAGTATCAGGGGAAACATAAGGATATTGTACATGTACCTCATCTTTTTGTTTCATAAATGATGGTTCAAAGAAAGGAGATGTTTCTTCATCAGGTGAAAGATTTTCATTGGTTTCTATTTTACTTAAGACAAGTCGTGCATGTTCTTGTCCTGTAAAATCAATAACACATGTTTCATCAACTTGGAATTTATTTTGAAAATGATAAACCCATTGCTCCAAATCTTTTTTAATTTCTTGTTGTTTTGGAGTAAATTGTAAAACACCATTTTCATCATAATTATTTCCGGCTTTAGTTTCAGGAAGTTCAAAGTATTCTACGAATAAAGGATTTTTCAAAGTGA
Organism: Nitrososphaerota archaeon; assembly: GCA_018668425.1. GTDB lineage: Archaea > Thermoproteota > Nitrososphaeria > Nitrososphaerales > Nitrosopumilaceae > Nitrosopumilus. The sequence continues at coordinate 24,899 of JABJDB010000057.1, forward strand.
ATACCAAATCTTCAGAGGCTCGTTGATGCAAAGTCTCAATATCATGCATGATTTCACTATTATGGGTCTCCATTTTAGCAAATTCAGCAGTAATAACACCTGATTCAGTATATGAAATAGCAAAAAAAGCAGATAACCCTACAGAAAAAATAATCACAAGAGAGAAAAAGAAAATTAGTTGTTCTCGAATATTCATACCATCATATATGAATTTAAGACATTTATCAGTTATTCTACAAAAAATTAAGGTCTAATTAATTTGGATGAGAGCACAATTCTGCCAAAACCCCATGTAATGATTTTGGATGAATAAAAGTAACTTTAGTTCCAGCAGAGCCAGGTCTAATTTTTCCTAAAAATTGAATACCACAACCTTCCATTCGTTCTACTTCGCCTTCAATGTTGTCTGTATCTAATGCCATGTGATGTAGTCCTTGACCTTTTTTATCCAAGAATTTTTTTATCGGACTGGAATCATTTGTTGGTTGCATTAATTCAATTCTTCCATTTTCTAAATGAATAATTGCAACTTTGACACCTTCAGATTCTACTGTTTCAAATTCTACAGAATCCACACCCAATGCTTGTTGGTATACTTTGGCTGATTCTTCTACATCATTTACTGCAATTGCGATATGATCAATTTTCAATTAAAAGACCTCTTTTGGACGATACTCACCAAATACTTCTCTAAACGTATTGCTGATTTCACCAGTTGTAGCAAATGCTTTAGCTGATGTAATAATGTAAGGCATTAAATTTTCATCAGTGTCAGCTGCACTCTTCATTGCAGAAAGTGCTTTTTCTAATTTTTTATTATCCCTTGATGCTCGTAATTTTTTGATTGCTTTGTTTTGTTGAATCTCAATTCTGCCATCAACTCGCAATAATTCTGGTTGTTCCTCTTGTTCTTCATACTTGTTTACACCAACAATTACTCGTTCACCAGAATCTGCCTCTTTTTTGAGACGATATGCATTTGCTCTAATTTCAGATTGGAAGAATCCCTTCTCAATTGCTTTAACAGAACCGCCCATTTTTTGAATTTTTTTCAAATACTTCCAAACATCAGCCTCAATTTTATCACAAAGATCTTCTAAATAATGAGAGCCACCCATAGGGTCTGCAGTTTTAGTAACACCGCTTTCATTTGCAACTATCTGTTGAGTTCGTAAAGCAATTTTTGCTGATTCCTGAGTAGGTAAAGCAAGAGCTTCATCTCTAGAATTAGTATGAAGTGATTGAGTACCACCCATAACGGCTGCCATTGTCTGAATTGCGACACGAATGATGTTGTTATCAGGTTGTTGTGCAGTTAGTGATTCACCACTGGTTTGTGTGTGGAATTTTAGTTGAATAGAACGAGGGTTTTTTGCATGAAACATTTCTTTCATAATTTTTGCATATACTTTTCTTGCAACTCTAAACTTTGCAACTTCTTCAAAGAACTCTATGGTACAACAAAAGAAGAAAGACAAACGAGGAGCAAAGTCATCAATTTTTAATCCTGCATCAATACAAGTTTGAATATATGCAATGGCATTAGCCAAGGTAAATGCAACTTCTTGTGTTGCAGTACATCCAGCTTCTCTCATATGATATCCAGAAATAGATACAGGATACCATGATGGAACTTTTTCTGCACAATACCCAATCATATCACCAATTAATCGCATAGATGGTTGTGGAGGGTAGATGTAGGTGTTTCTTGCAATGTATTCTTTGAGGATATCATTTTGAGTTGTTCCACGAAGGTCATGACTTTTGAATCCTTGAGATTCACCAACTGCAATATAATATGCAAGTAATGTTGATGCTGAAGAATTAATGGTCATTGAAGAACTTACTTTACCTAAAGGAATTCCATCAAAGGCTGTCATCATATCTTTAATTGATGTAATAGAAACACCGACTTTACCAACTTCACCTTCTGCTTGAGGAGAATCTGAATCATATCCAATTTGAGTTGGCAAGTCAAATGCCATACTGAGACCAGTTTGACCTTTTTCAAGCATGAATTTGAATCGCTCATTGGTTAGTTTTGCATCACCAAATCCAGAATACTGACGCATGGTCCAAAATCTTTCACGGTACATTCCAGGGTGGATACCTCTAGTGTAAGGATATTTTCCAGAATCTTCAGTAGTTCTCTTTTTTGCTGATTTTTGATAAATTCTTTTTACTTCAAAGTTTGAATCAGTAAATATTTTCTTTGCAGGAGATGATTTTTTTGTAGCCATTTTATTTTAACAAAGATTTTGTAATCTTGTCTCCAGCATCATAGGGGTTTATTTTTTTTGTGGTTAATTTTTTAATATAACTTGAAAATGTTTTATCAGAATCAGACATATCATCAATCTTTTCTTTGATGTTATTTAAAACAATATCTTTTAATTCAGACTTTAATCGTTCTGAATCCTTGTCTTTTTTTATCTTCTTTTTATCAATCATTAATTTTTTTAGAGTCTTTGCAAACTCTGAAATTCCAGTATTTTTTTTAACAGAAGTTTTCAAAATTATTGGGTTTCGTTCAGTATCACCAATAAAGTCCCTTACAGCATCAAAGAGTTGATTTGTTCCACTAAGGTCACTTTTGTTAACAAGGTAAATATCTCCAATTTCAGTCAATCCAGCTTTAATTGTTTGAATGCTATCACCAGTATTTGGATTAAACACAACTACTGTAATATCTGCAATATTTGAGATTTCAACTTCAGTTTGTCCTGCCCCTACACTTTCAATAATAATTGGATTAAATCCAGCATACTCCAATACACGAATACTGTTTCTTAATGAATTAGATATGGCACCGGTTGCGCCACGAGATGCAATACTGCGAATATAAGTTCCCGAATCAGTTGATTCATTCATTCGAACTCTATCGCCTAAAATTGCACCTCCAGTTACATGACTACTAGGATCAATTGCAAGTACTGCAGGTTTTGTACCTAATTTTTTTAATGCAACTGCTGTTTTATTTATCAAAGAACTTTTTCCAGCACCAGCAGGTCCTGTAATTCCAATAATTATTGAATTTCCAGTGTCTTTGAAAATTTTTTTTAATAGTTTTTTTGATTCTTTAGGATTATTTTCTATCAAAGTAATTGCTTTAGCAATTGTACCACGTTTGCCTTTTTTTAAATCAGATAAATCCAATATACTAAAACTCAAAACTAGTAGAATAAAATCTTGTACCCGATCTATGAACGAGAGTAAATCACAGGAGGTAAAGGTTGGTCGGATTCATGAATTTCAGTTTTTAATTGAATGTGACCAAATTCAGAATGCTCAATTTCTAAAACTATGGGATGAATTGCCCAACCATACTTTGGAACATCATTAAATGGAACTAATTCTGTAAATTGTGAGCCAACATAAGATTTTTGAAAAGTTTCATCCATTCCCAATATTTCCATAGTTATAGAATCAGTATTTCCAGATTTATCAATGAATGAAATTACAACATTACCGTTTTGATAAATGGCATCAATTTCAAATGTTTTAGACAAAATTTCATTATTGTCATTTCCAGAACCACTAAGAAACAGTATTGCAAATACAGTAATCACACCAAGAGATATTGCTGGAAGAATTTTTCTAGCCATTTTCTTTGAAATCTTTTTTCATTTTTCTCAAAAATTTTGAATGAACTCTAATTTTTTCAAGTGTTTGTGTTTGAGTTCTTTCTGTTCCAGGAGTAGGGTTTTTCTTGAAAAATGCCTTAATGTCTGATTCCATAGAGTCATCGGCAATTAGTGCAATGCTTGCAACAATTCTATTGAATAGAGGATTACCGTGTCCTACTTTTTTACTGATTTTGCCCCAATTTTTCTTGAGCCATGGCCATAGAATGGCTCTACCATACGGGTTTGCTGCAATTTTCATAATTGGTAGTTGCATATTTTGAGAACGTACCTCAGAGGTTTGAGAAAATTGTAATGTTTTGATTAGTAATTTTTTGTCAGTGAAACTACACAGGGCACCCAAGAATCGTAATTTTTCCTCCATTGTTTTTGCTTTTTTGTATAGTGTGATGAATTGGGCATGTGTTTTTGCATTTCCAGTCCATGCAACTAGTGCAAATACAGGTTCTCGAATATCAGGAGGTAAAGTTGAAGGGTTTTTCAAAAATGCTTTGAACTTTATTTGTGCTTGCTCCAATACGGATTCATCACCTAATTTTCCTAAAGCAAAAATAGAAAATCCTCTAAGAAATGCATCAGTATGTTTATCTGTTTTTTGTGGAACCCATCCAAGGTTTGATAATATTTTTCTGAAATAATTAATTGCATATGCTCTAATTTCTTCAGTGAAATCCTCAAAGAATGTCAATAATGATAAAAAGTTTAGATTGTTTGCGACATTTGTTTGAGGTAAATAGGAATCTTCATCAAAGTATGCATCAGTGAAATCTAAATAATTTGTAATGTCTTCTTTTCCTGCAACACACAAAGCAAATAGATCATTTTGAATTGCCCATCTATCAACAGGAGGAATTTGTTTTTGGTCAACTAACATTTTTAGATCAAGTAAAATTCCATCATCATACTTTACACGATAAAATCCAGTTCTACCAATATTTGCAACAAATCCAGGACCATCAGTAGTTTTCACAGTAGAGGATTTTTTTGTCAGCAGAGTTGTTTTGGTTTCTTTTCCCAATCCATATGTAATTGGTACTTGCCAGAGTCCTTTCTGAGTTTTAGGAGTTGGCTCCATTAGGAATCGACTTTGTTTTAGAGTGAGTGATTTGTCATTTTGAGTGATTTCAATTTGAGGGAATCCAGGTTGTTTTAGCCACGAATTTACCATGGAACTAACTGGCATCTTTGATGCTTTGCCTATTGCATCCCACAAATCTTGTCCTTTGGCATTTCCATACTTGAATGCTGAAAGATATTTTTTTAGTCCTGTTCTAAAATTAGATTCTCCAACATAACTTTCAAGCATTCTCAAAACACATCCGCCTTTATCATAGGATATTACATCAAAGATTTCTCTAATTTCTGAAGGAGAGTTTACTGTAACATCAATTGGGTGTGTTGTTTTTAGAGCATCTAATCCCATTGCATTGTTCATTGCATCTTCAATGAATTGGTCCCACAAGTTCCATTCAGGGTAAAACTTGTCAACAAATTTTGTTGCCATAAATGTTGCAAAACTTTCATTGAGCCACAAGTCATTCCACCATTCCATGGTAACCAAATTACCAAACCATTGATGAGCAATTTCATGAGAAATAACTTCTGCGATAAACTGTTTAGTTCGAGTTGATGATGTTTTTGGATCATATAGTAGAATTGTTTCTCTAAATGTTATGGCACCCCAATTCTCCATGGCACCTGCTGCAAAGTCAGGAATTGCAATTAAATCTAATTTGGGTAATGGGTATTTTATTCCAAAATATTTTTCATAAGATGTTAAGAGTTTTTTTCCTAAATCTAGCGAGTATTTTCCTTTTGATTTATTTCCTTTTGTAGTTACTACTCTAATTGTCACTTTACCTGTTTTTCCAGTGAGATACTCAAATTCTCCAACTCCAAGATAAATCAAATATGTTGAAACAACAGGTGTTTTTCCAAATTTGTATAGTGTTTTGTTTTTAATTTTTTTCTTTGAAATTATTGGCATGTTTGAAATTGCAGTAAATTTGTTATCAGCAATAATTGAAATATCAAAAGTGGCTTTTGCTTTAGGCTCATCCCAGCAAGGAAATGCACGTCTAGCATCAGCTGCCTCAAACTGAGTAGTTGCCAGATACTTTGTTTTTCCATTTTGTTTGTATTGACTACGATAAAATCCCAATAGCCTATCATTAAGAATTCCTTGGAATTTTAATTCAATTGTGATTTTACCTTTAATTTTTTGTCCCAGTTTAATGGATAATGATTCTTTTTTTGCATCTAGTTTTGGAGCAGATTTTATGATATCTTTTCCAGATGATACCACACATGATTTTATCTTAATTTCAGCACAATGCATTGTTATTGTATTAGTAGATTTTTTACATGAAACAGTAATTACTTCAGAACCTTCAAACGTGAATTTTTTTAAATCAGGTTCAAATGTTAAATTATAATTTATTGGGAACGTATCCACAATTTTGATGATTTGGATAGGCTTTAAGTAGATTTTCTATTAAAATTCCCATCAGAAAATCAAATAAACCCTTTAAAATAACAAAAAATAGATCACATCATGAAACAAAAAGCCACATCAAGAAACATCAAGATACTAGTTGCAAAATTGGGTCTTGATGGACATGATAGAGGTGCTCTTGTTTTGTGTAGAGCATTTAGAGATGCAGGAATGGAGGTAATCTATTCAGGGTTATTTGCAACACCAGAAAGAGTAGCACAAATTGCAGAAGATGAAGATGTAGATGCAGTTGCCATGTCTTTACTTAATGGAGCACATGGAACATTGTTTCCAAGAGTTGTAAAAGCACTTAAAAAGAAAAAAATCAATGATGTGTTAATTGTTGGTGGAGGGGTAATTCCTGAAATCGATCACAAAGATTTGCTAAAAGCTGGAGTCAATCATGTTTATGGTCCAGGTACAACATTACCTACAATAATTGATCACATCAATACTGGTGTATCAAAATTAAGAAAAATATAAAAAATAAAATTATTCTGTGGAATCAGGCCACATCATTTTACGCATTGCTTTACCAACTTTTTCAATTTGGTGTTCATCATTTTGTTTCATGTATTTATCAAACGCATCTTTACCATGTTTTTGGTATTCAGAAATCCACTCATCATTGAATGTTCCATCTTGAATCATGGTTAGAACTTTTTTCATGTTCTCTTTACTTTGTTTATCCATGACCATTGGTCCACGAGTTAGCCCACCATATCTTGCGGTTTCACTTACTCGTCTCCACATTCCATTAATTCCATATCTTTGAATCATATCTACAATGAGTTTGAGTTCATGTAAAACCTCAAAGTATGCAATTTCTGGTTGATAACCTGCTTCAACTAGAGTTTCAAATGCGTTTGTTACCATAGAAGCTGCACCACCACAAAGGTCTGCTTGCTCACCAAACCAATCAGTTTCAACTTCTTCTTTGAATTCAGTTTTGATTAATCCAGCTCTTGCACTTCCGATTGCTTTTGCAATTCCCAATGTTCTATCCCAAGCATTTCCTGTAAAGTCTTGCTCAACTGCAACAATAGCTGGTGTTCCAAAATTATCAAGATATGTTTCTCTTACTTTAGAACCAGGTCCTTTTGGTGCAATCATGATTAAATCAACATTGTTTGGTGCTTCAATCCATTTGAAATAGATTGCAGCTGCATGAGAAAATGACAATGCTTTTCCGTCTGAAAGATTTGGTCCGATTTCATCTTTGTATACTTGACCTTGAATCATGTCAGGAATCAATATGTGAATAATGTCTGCTTGTTTTGTTGCATCTGCTACTGACATTACTTTGTGACCATCAGCTTGTGCCTTTTTCCAGCTGTTACCGCCTTCTTTAAGACCAATTATCACATTAAGACCAGAGTCTTTCATGTTATTTGCTTGTGCATCACCTTGGATTCCATAACCGATTACTGCAACTGTTTGACTCTTTATTGGGTCAAGACTGATATCAGCATCTTTCCATGTTTTTGCCATAATTGTGATGAAAGATATTGCAAATATTAACTATTAAATACTAAATTGAGATAATTTTATCACAATTTCTACATTTTACAGTTACAGAGTTACTCTTTATTCTAGTAAATTTTTTAGAACCACATTTGGGACAAATAGGACATGAACGTACTGGTTCCAATAATTACTAAAAATGATTATCAAATTTAGATTTTGTTTTTCAAATATACTATAAATCATCAATACTAAGAATATCTTGTTGTACTTCTTCAAGCATACTAGATTCCAATGTACCACCAATAAATAACAAAACAACAACAATTCCAATTTCAATACCTAAAGGAATCAATTGGGTTTTGAGATTTGATCTTTTAATGAGTCCATAAAATAGTAGATAACTTCTAGACATTGCAATAGAATATGCAATCAATTCTAAAAATCCAAAAACAGTAGTGTAAAGAATAGAAATCGCAGGAACGTTAGATAATTCTGGAGTTAAAGATGCGAGTGCACCATATGTAAATCCAGTTGATGTACCAGAGTATAATCCCCAAATCAATCCAGCTCCTGGAATAAACATAGGTAACGATAATGATGCATTGTTTACAAATAATCCAAATGAATCAATTTCTTCAACAGTGTCTAGAAAGTCAAATAAAATTTCTCGCGCATCTAATTCATCAATTGGATATAAAGAGCCCAACTGTAAAGAAAGTGAAAATAATCCTACAAATATTAAAAATGTGATTAACCTAGTTTTTATCATATCATCCACCTAATTTGAAAAATTAATTTTCCATCAAATTACTTTTTAACAAATTGTAAATAATAGAAACTATTTCATGATCAGGAACGGCTGAATCCTTTAATTTTGTAGCATGTTGTTTTAACCAATTTGGAATTTGATCAGAACTGAAGGTATCAGTAATAGAAAGAGGTTCAGAAGGAGAATTAAAAATTGCAAGGTAGATCATGTTAAAGAATTCATCATCAGTCAAAATTCCATCTTTCCATTGTGTTACATATGAGGTTAAATCTGAAATTGACTTTGATTCATATTTTTCAATTTCATAATTTTTAGTTATTTCAGATACATGTTTTGAATACACATCAGGATTGGAAAGTACACCCGTTTTTACCAAATGACCAACTACATAGATGAAATCAGAATTAGATATTTTATCATCTACCCATAATCTAACATATTGTTTAACCCAATCAGGAATATTATCAGAGTGTACAGCATCTACAAGATCAGTAGATTGTAAATAAGCATCATTATCAATGAAGGGTTCCAATGAATTGAAAAACTCATAATCAGAAATTTCATTGTTTATCCAACTACCAGCATAAGGTTTTACCCAATAAGGAATAGAATCATCAATCATCAATAATTCTTCAACATCAACATCAAAGGAAGGCTGTAAATATTCTTCAACACTTTCAACACCACCATATTCTACAGAAAGAGGTTTAATGGTCAAAGCATCACCATATGTTTTGTAAGTTGGGTGTCTATCTTCATTCCATGCTACAAAATACATGTTAGATGCATCCATAGGTTCAGTTGATGTAGAGTTAGAAGTAATAGAATCTACAGAATCAACTAGTGGGTCTAGGGACGAATCTGTAGAGTTTGTCGGGATATCAGAAGCATCAACAGTTTCAGTTGATGTAGAGTTAGAAGTAATAGAATCTACAGA
>JABJDB010000058.1 GCA_018668425.1 Nitrososphaerota archaeon
CAAAAAAACAAGAGTTGAATATTTCGTAGAAAATTCTTTTAGTTTAGAAGAAATAGTTTCTACTTAGAGTTCATTTTCATCATGACCTACAATGTGAACTGTACAAAAATATTGGTCATTCATGTTACAATAGTATAGGGAATTATCTCCACACATTTTACATGGTGGTTTTTCATCTAGTTCTGAGAGTTTTGTGTGGTAAATTTTGCTTTTTGATGTGATGTTTGAATTTTTATAAATTCTAGTCATTGTGGAGAAATATTCTGACTGAATTGAGTTTAATGCCTCATCATTATTGATTTTTTTAATAATTGTATTCCATTTTTTATAATTACCAATTCTGGCAAGTTTCATTCTTTCAATAATTTCTAGTGTTTTTTGAGAATCTATTTTTTTGTTTTTTGACAAATTAACTTGCTTGTGATGTTGCTTTAAGTTCATATCCTGGCCATGAATTGTATAACTCGTTAACTTCTTTCATGTCTGAATCTGAAATATATTTTCCATCAGACATTTCAGCATAATTTACAATTTCTTCTTCACTGATCATTGTTGGAAGTACAGTTGCAAATCCTTTCTTTGTCATCATGAATTTCATTGCAAACTCTGTAACGTTTAGTCCGTTTCTTTCAGCGATTGGCTTGAACTGTTCTACTTTTTCTAATGATGCTTTGAGCCACTCTCGTTTTCTAACTGATCTGTGATCATTATCATCAAATTTTGTATCTGCATTAACTTTTCCAGTAAGTATTCCTGATGCTTCAGGAACTCGTACTAGAATTCCAACATCTTTTTCCTCTGCTTTTCTCATCAATTCATTTCCTGGTGTTTGTTCTAAAATATTGTAAACTGTTTGAACTGCACTTAGATTTGGTCTCTCCATTGCTTCTAGACCTTCTGCAGTCCATCCTATTGCCGGACCTAAAGCTACTTGATATGTTTTGATTGATCCATCTTTTACAAAACTATCTAATACATTGAAAATTGAATCATCTCTAAGTTTATCTAATTTTGGATTGTGTAATCCATACATGTCTACATGATCTGTTTGTAATCTTTCTAAACTATTTCTTAATGCTAATCTTGTAAAATCTTCACTGAAATTCTGTGGAAGTTCTTTGTGACCTATTTGTTCTACATCACTAAAATCATAACCATATTTTGTAGATATGACTATTTCATCTCTCATATCTTTGAAAACTTCACCGATGAGTTTTTCACTTAATCCTTTTCCATACAAATCACCAGTTTCAAAAAAGTTTATTCCAACATCATATGCTTTTTTTAGCATTCGTTTTGCTTCATCTTCTTCAATTTTCTTTCCCCACCAATCAAGTGCAATTGCCCATGCACCAAATCCAACTTCTGATACTTTGATGTCTGTTTTTCCAAGTTTGTTGTATTTCATTGTGATTTATTGAAAATGGATAATTTCATCATTTATGTTTATCCAAGATTTGCAATCCTGATTTTAAATTATTATCCTAGACTAGTAATTAATGGGACGATATCTTTTTTGACACAAACGATCATTGGAACATCATTTTTAACATATTTTGATACTTCAGTTTCTCGTAAATCCATAATCAAATCTTGGAAATCCCTAATGTCGTCCACTTCAAATGCTAACATGAAATCTTCATCATGAATTCCAAAAGAATACGTGGTGTTTAGGACTACTTGTGGGTATTTCTTACTTACCTCTATATGCTCATCCATGATTACTTGGCGTTTTTCTTTATCAAGTAGATACCATTCTCTTGTTTTTGTAAATGGGTAAACAACTACGTGTTTTTTTGGTTCCATTCCTGTAAGAAAACCATGTTCTTTTCTTGCCCCTTGAACATAGATTGATGGTCGTGTACATGACAAATATGTCATAGATGGAATAATGTATTTTCCAAAAACTGTCTTGTATAATTTTTCAGTAACTAATTGAATTTCTTCAACTGTTTTTGCTGCAAACCAAAACAAAAAGTCAGTATCGTCTCTTAGACCTAGATTGGAATATGTTCTAAACATAATTTTTGAATTATTGAGAATATTTTCTACTTCTTTTGCAGATTCTTCTTTTGCTAAATCTGCCATCCATCTCCATTTTGGATCTACTTTGAAAAATGAGAAACTAAAATAATATTGTTCATCTTTTTCTGACATATTTTAATCGATTTTGAAACCCTATTTAAAGAAGAACTTGATTCTCTATTGTAATATTTCAATTATTTTCTCATGTGATTTATGACCTGATTTGATTTTTACATTAATTGTAGATGTTTTGAAATGCTTTGCAATTTTTTTTATGATTTCTTTGTTTGCTTCACCTTTAACTGGTTTTGATTTAACGCCAATATTGATTTGATTTTTATCAACTTTTAGAAATTCTTTAGAGAATTCAACTGTTACTTTGTAAATCAATATTTTTTAGAAATTATTATTCTTTAATTATGCTGTTTGCTCTAAAACCCAGTCGTATCCTTCTGCTTCTAATTTGTCTGCTAAATCTGCTTCACCTGATTTTAGGACTTGTCCTCTAGCAAAGACATGAACAAAGTCTAACTTGTCTAAGAATTTTAGAATTCTAGTATAGTGAGTAATTATAATTATTGTGGCATCTTTATCTGCAACTTGACTGATTGCTTTAGCTACTGATTGAACTGCATCAATATCTAAACCTGAATCTGGTTCATCTAAAATTGAAATTTTTGGCTTTAGTACTGCCATTTGCAATACTTCTGCACGTTTCTTTTCTCCACCTGAAAATCCTTCGTTAAGATATCTTGAAAGGAACTCTTCTTTTAATCCAACTTTTTCTAAATTTTCTTTGAGATATTTTTGAAATTCTCTTACTGTGATGAACACTTCTCTATCGTCTCCTTGTAGTGCTTTACTAAGAGAATTATAAGCTGTTCTTAGAAAATGTGAAAACCCTACACCTGAAACTTCAGTTGGATATTGGAATCCTAAGAACAATCCTTTTTTTGCTCTCTCATCTGCAGTTAATCCTAAAATGCTCTCGCCATCTATCAAAATATCTCCTTGTGTTACTTCGTATTTTGGATGTGCAAGTAATGTGTAAGCTAGTGTACTTTTTCCAGAACCATTTGGTCCCATGATGGCATGAACTTCTCCAGGACCTGTTTTTAGATTAACTCCTTTGAGAATTTCTTTTCCTTCTCTTTTAACGTGAAGATCTTTAATTTCTAATACTGCCATGATGCGATATATTCTCATCTCTATATAATGTCGACGAAATTTAGCTAATCCTAATCGTAGTTAATAATAATAAAATGAAAAGAGGGGGGGTGTATTATCTGGCCAGAGATGGTCTCAAAGTAATTTTGAGTTTGTAACTTGTTAGAATATCTTTACATCTATTTCTGATAGTGACTTCTGTGACTCCTGCAATAGTTGAGACGTCTCTTTGAAGTACACTTTGTCCAAGTAGGACTGATGACACATACAGATATGCTGCAGCAATTCCATTTGGAGCTTTTCCATCTGCAATACTGCTGTCTTTAGTTTTTTCTGCAATTTCCAAGGCTAGTCTTTCAACTCTTACCTCGGTTTGTGTCATGTTTGCTATCTTTGAGATGTATTTGTCCATAGTAACTACTGGGGCTGCTAATTGTCCCATTTCCATTACCATGGTTCTATAGTATCTAGAAGCAAGTTTTGTTTTTGATTTTACATCTTTTGGTGGACATATTCCTCTGCAAATTTCTTCTAATGATCTTACTACATCACATTGTTTGCATGCCATGTAAATTGTAGCAGCAGTAATACTAACTACTGATTTTCCCTTTACATCGATATGACCATCCAAGTTTCTGTATATCATAGAAGCTGTTTCTAACACATTTTTTGAAAGACCTAGACCGTCACATGTTTCGCCCATCTTGACTAAAACATTTGCCAGTCTTCTTTCTTTTGGTGATGAAACTCTAACTCTTTGTTGCCATTTTCTCAAATTATGCATTTGATTTGCAACGTCGTGGTTGATTCTTTTTCCACTAAAGTCTTTTGCACTAATTGAAATTTCTGTCGTGATTCCCAAGTCATGTTGAGAATATGTTGTTTGTCCTGTTGCTCTTGCTAACTTCATCTTGTCCTCTAGATTTGAACTAATATTTTCTGGACCATAATCTGCTATCTGATCATCGACTACAACGCCGCAACCAGAACAGATGATTTCACCGTTCTGCATGTCATTAACTACTGTTGATTGACATTCAGGACAGTTTTGTTTTTCTAGTATGTTCAATTTTTTCTTCTCCTAAATTTTTTCTTTGAATTGTCAGGAGAAAATTCTGCTGCGAAAACACTTGTGCCGACATATTTTTTGATATTGTTTGTTAATGGTGTAGCTGATGCAAACGGTCTCTTTACTGGACCAATCAGTTCCATTACTTTTGCAACTCTAGTACCTTTTTTGTCACAGAGTATTTGTCCCTCTTCTAATTCCTTAGATAGCTGAACGATAACCCTGCCACTACCGGCTAGGTGCATTATTTCGCCTACCTCCTGCAATTAAGAATTATAGTTATGGTATTCTTATCATAGACTTCTGTCAACTTTACTTTAGCTAAGAGCTAGATTTGATTTTATTTTGATTGCTTGGCTCTTTTTGCAACAAGCTTCTCTGAAATTTTGTTAAGAATTGTTGTCTTGGA
>JABJDB010000059.1 GCA_018668425.1 Nitrososphaerota archaeon
GCTTTGCCTTTTCAATCTCATCTATTGCTAAATCAATTACAGCTCTTTGAAAATAAGATACCTTTTCTTCTTTACTTTTTACAATATACATTCCAAGATATTTTCTATGGCGAATATACCCATGTGCTAATGCTTCTCCATTCTTTCTTGCATACTCTGTTGCACATCTTTTTCTCCATGAATGTAAATTGAATTTGTGTCTGTCTGTATCTTCATATCGTTCTATCATCCCAAGTAAACCATATGTTTTTCGTATTCTTGCTAATTCATTGTGACGAAACTGAAGAATGCTTTGAGAATCATGTAGTTTAAAGATAAATCTGTCTTGTGAACCATTACATAGAAGTTTTAGACGTTTTGCAGTCTCTCTTCTAACAAACCTTGTACCTCCAGCACTTTTTCCTTTAGAATTATTTTCTGGAAGAATAATTTCTACAGGATTCTTTTGAAAATCAATATGTTTTTCTTGAATTTGTCCAGCTTCTGAAATTCTAAAACCAGTATCGTTCATTGTATGATACAAAGTAATTGATTTTTGATCTTTTGTTAATTCAATTACATTTCTTGCTTGTTCTGCAGTTAACGGCTCTGCGTCTTCGTTTTCATAACTTCCACTAGTTGTCTTTGGTTTTGTTACATCCATCTTAATATCATCATCATGAAGTCTAATTCCTCCCACCTGACTGAGATATTTTCTAATAGTTGCAAAGTATGGGGCTACACTATTTTTGTTCTTTTTTCTAATATGGTATTTGATACTGTTGTTTCTTCCTTTAGTCAAGATAATGTTTGGATGATCCTGCTGCATCCATTTTACAAACTCATCAAGATACCTCAAAACTTTGGTTGGAGAGTGTGTTTGGAGCATGTCTTCTCTTAGGTCTACTAGAATTGTATCCGTTTGACGATTATAGATATCATTTGAGAAATGGTCTAAATTTGTAAGATGGGCCTTGGCAGTTTCTATTGAACTAGATGATCGGCTTTTGGCATAAATTTTCTCAAAAAACTGTTTTCTGCTAATTTTGTCTGAAATATAGTCTAAAACCACGTAAAATATGCCGTTTGGCACGTTAAAAGTATTATAGAATGAAACCTGTAGTAGACAACAGTAATTCGATAAGTATAATGTTCTATTTTTTCCTGTTATCTCTGAATAATTTCTCTGATCGCTGATCTATAAAGCTTGTGGACAAATTGATCTTTTTATGAAAATCTACAAAATCCTTAATTGTCTATGATTTATTGATGCCACATGAGTGTTTCAAAATTTCTATCTGAAATTAAATCTCAAAAGCAAATTTCCCCTAAAATTAGATTATATCTAATAGACAAAGATAAGCATTATTTTCTAAATGATGGTATTTTAAAAAATGGTTTTAATTCAAAATTAACTATCTCAAAAAATAGAGATAGTGTACTAAGTGCATTTTCAAAAATGGCATTTTTGTTTGATGAAATAATTCGATTAAGAATAGTGCAATCTTCTAACGAATCAGATAGTGCTGAATTACTTTATTTGTTAAATCTTGTTCCAATTAATAGAAAAATTAGAACTTTTCTTGACTGGAAAGTTTTTGGTCCAGAGTTTACACGAGATATGTCAAGATTGTTTGAAGTTAGAAATGACACAGTTCATTGCATTTCTATTAATGAAATAAACTATAATCCAAAAAATAAAGTATCCTTGTCATCTGTTTCTGGTTTTAATATGTTCTCAAATAATTTTCAAAAATCATGGAAAACATTATTAAAAATTTATGTCTTAGAACAAAACAAAATCGATTTTAAAACAATTATCTAAAATTTTATAAATTTGGTATTGTAATTGCACCGTCAGCTGCTGAACCTACCAATGTTGCGTATTTTGCTAATGCGCCTGTTGTGTAATTTGGTTTTGGTGCACTCCATTGATTTTTTCTTGTTGCTAATTCTTCAGATGATACATGAAGATCAATGATGTTAGTTTCTGTGTCTATCGTGATTTCATCCCCATCTTTGACTAGAGCAATTGGTCCTCCAACATATGCTTCAGGAGCTACATGACCTACCATGAATCCTCTAGTTCCACCTGAAAATCGCCCATCAGTAACCATTGCCACCTTTTTACCTAAACCCTGACCTACTAGTGCTGCAGTCGTTGCAAGCATTTCTCTCATTCCTGGTCCTCCTTTAGGTCCTTCATATCTGATAACAACAACATCTCCCTCATCAATCTCGCCTTTAGATACTGCATCAAATGCATATTCTTCTCTATCAAACACACGTGCTTTTCCAGTAAATTTTGTCATTTCTACTCCTGCAGTTTTAATCACTGCACCTTCTGGTGCTAAACTGCCTTTGAGAACAACTGCGGTTCCAACTGAATGAAGTGGGTTCTCAACTGGTCTAACAATATGTTGATCTGTTGATGGAAAACTCATAGAATCTAGATTTTCTTTGATTGTCTTTCCAGTTGCTGTGAGGCAGTTTTCATTTAGTAATCCTTTATCGAGTAATTTTTTTAACACAAATGGAATTCCACCTATTTTATCTAAAGAATTCATTACATAATTTCCACCAGGTTTCATATCTGCTAAATGTGGTGTCTTTTTTCTAATTCTTTCAAAATCATCATATGTTAATTTGATATTTACTTCACTAGCTAATGCTAACAAATGTAAAATTCCATTAGTTGAACCTCCAACTGAGTTTAACATTACAATTGCATTTTCAAATGCCTCAAATGTCAAAATTTCTTTTGGTCTTAGATTGATTTCTAGTAATCTTGCACATGCAACTCCAGAATCATAAACCATTTTTTCACGTCTATCGTCCTCTGCTGGTGGACTTGCACTACCTGGTAATGCCAATCCAATAGCTTCTGAAATTGACGCCATTGTATTTGCAGTAAACATTCCACCACATGATCCTTCATTTGGACATGCGGTGTTTTCAATATTTTTTAATCCCTCTAATGATAAATTCCCTGCATCATATGCTCCAACTGCTTCATACACATCAACTACTGTGAGTTCTTTACCTTCAAGCATTCCTGGCATTATAGTTCCCCCATAAACAAACACTGATGGAATGTTTAGTCTTGCCATTGCCATCATAGTTCCAGGTAAACTTTTGTCACATCCTGCAATTCCTACAAGTGCGTCATATTGATGAGCTCTTACCATTAATTCAATAGAATCTGCAATTACTTCTCTAGAAATTAGTGATGATTTCATTCCTTCATGACCCATTGCAATTCCATCACTTACTGCAATTGTTGAAAACTCTCTAGGTGTTGCACCCGTATCTGATACTCCGCGTTTAGCTTCTAAAGCTAATTGTGGAAGATGGATATTGCATGGTGTTGCTTCATTACCAGTGTGACATACCCCGATA
>JABJDB010000008.1 GCA_018668425.1 Nitrososphaerota archaeon
AATGCCTCTGAAATTGAGCCTATAAAATCAAAATTAGAAAGTCCTGATGTATTAAAAGATAGAGTGATCAGAATCTTAAATTCAAATTTTGTTAAAATGACTTTTCCAGTTTTTAATGGATTGTTTGATGCAGCTGCTGAATATTCTGGAAGAAATGATCCTCAATTGAAACAAGATATTGTTGAGGGGCATATTTTGGCAATTGATCTTAGTGAGCCCATGGATAGAATTGTAGACAAAGATGAAGATTTGGATTACCTTGATGATTACAAACTAATGAATCCCTATATTTTGAAATTAGCTCGAGATAAAATTTCAAAAGGTGGTGAACAAGTTTTAAAAGAATTTGAAGAAGGTTTCAAAGATGCAAGAATTGGACAGTATCTTGATGAAAAATTAAAATCAAAACCAACAACAATTACTGAAGAAGAAATGACATTATCATACAAAAAATATCGTGCAGTAATGGGAACTGCTGGTAGAAATATGGCTTTAGCAGAACGACCTTTAGGAGAAATTTTCTATTTGGGTATGGCAAGAGCTGCTGAAGGTGTTGGTTGTGGAAATGAAATTGAAGATTCAATTAAAAATGGATTTGTGAAAATCCCTTCTTGGCCACTTTATTATTCATTATTGGCAAATGATACAAAAAAAGGATTTGATGTAACTTTGGAAAAAAGTAATTTGTATTTACATGATGCTAGACTAACTCTTGATTTGTTACCTGAAGGATTTTCTCATAAAGAATTTTTAGAATTTTTATTTTTGACTGTAGAACATTATAATCAATATTGGTATAATAAATTACAAAAAGCCAATAACTGGTCTGAATTTAATTCTAAACTTCCCAAGTGATTACATTGATGTGGTCTGAAAAATACCGACCTCAGATAATTTCTGATATGATTGGAAATGAAGAATCTCGTAAAGAAATAATGGAATGGTTTGCAAAATGGAAAAAAGGCACCAAACCTCTTCTGTTAGTTGGACCTCCTGGAATAGGTAAGACTACTATGGCTTTTCTTGTAGCCAAACAATTTGGTTATGATATGATTGGTCTTAATGCTAGTGATGCTAGAAGCAAATCTAGAATTAATGAAATTCTAACGCCTGTTTTAGGCAATGTGAGTGTATTGGGAACTCCAATGATCTTTGTTGATGAAGTAGATGGAATTCATGGACGTGGTGATTATGGCGGTGCAGCAGCACTTGTTGATATTTTAAAAGAACCTACTGTCCCAATCGTTTTAGCTGCAAATGATGATACTTTGGAAAAAATGAAAAATATTAAAAAAGTAGTCAAAACAATTTCTTTTAAAAAAATTCCACCTCGTTTGTTGCGTGTTTATCTTGAAAATATTTTAAAAAAAGAAAATACAAAATTATCTCCTGGTTCTTTGATAAAAGTAATTGATAAATCTCGTGGAGATATTCGTTCAATGATTAACTTAACACAATCTTTAGTTACTGGATTTAATCCTCAAACTGAAACTTCTTTTGAAAGTATTAATGTCGAGGATGGCGTTAATGCATTCTTTAAAGCAAATTCTGTTGATGAAGCTAGAATTATTTTATATTCAATGCAAATTGATCCTAGAGAAAAAATTAATGCATTCTATTCTAGTATTGTTACAAGTGATTTAGATAATTTAACATTGGCAAAATACTTAGAAATTATTTCAAATGCTGATATGTTATATGGAAAAATTATGAAAACACAAAATTGGAGATTATTGCGATATCTTAACGATATTTTAATAAAATTATATCAAAATGATGATAGAATTAGATATACAAAATACAATCTTTCATGGCCGTTGTTAAATAGAATTCGTTGGGATGGTGCAAAAATAAAATCGCTATCTTCTGTGATGGCAAAAAAATTACATCTTTCTTCTAGCGCATTTGTAACACTATGTCTTCCTTATGTTTTGATTTGTATTAAAAATAATACCCTGGAATTAGAATTACAAGAAACTTTTGGAGATATTATTGATAAGGAGATAGAATCGATACAATGAGTTGGAGAAAAATTCCTATGAAATTCCCTGGAACTTGTATTGTATGTAATGAAAAAATTGAAGTTAATGAAATTGGATTATGGGCAAAAGGATTAGGTGTGAAACATGAAAAATGTGCTCAAATAAATGAATTACATTGTATTGTGTGTGGTGGTTCTGCTGGATGTCCTCAATGTGAATTTCAAGAAAACTGTGATATTCCAAATGTATCACAACTATGCATATGTAAGAAATGTAGTGAAGAAAAAGATGCTTTTAGTTCTTATCAAAAATCAACAAATAAGAAATTTCCAATTCTTAACTCCTAAACTTCAAAAATTAACAATGATCCTTGCATTATTATAAAAAAATTAATGATGTTAAATCTTCAAATTAAATTAATATAGGAAACCATCATGCTTTAGAATACTGTTATGCATTCTGAAAAGATTGAAAAGTCTAGTAAAAATAACAAGATCGCATTACA
Source organism: Nitrososphaerota archaeon (assembly GCA_018668425.1). Classification (GTDB taxonomy): domain Archaea; phylum Thermoproteota; class Nitrososphaeria; order Nitrososphaerales; family Nitrosopumilaceae; genus Nitrosopumilus. Next base: position 2,488 of record JABJDB010000008.1, read on the forward strand.
AGGAGGAGGACAAGATAGAATTGCTGCCCAGCATGAAAAGGGTAAATTAACTGCACGCGAAAGAATTGATCTCTTACTTGATGAAGGCACCTTTACTGAAGTTGATCCGTTAACCACACATCATTACCATGAATATGATATGCAAAAGAAGAAATTTTTCACAGATGGTGTTATTGGCGGTTATGGGAATGTAAATGGCAGACAAATCTTTGTTTTTGCTTATGATTTTACTGTTCTTGGTGGAACTCTAAGTCAAATGGGTGCTAAAAAAATCACCAAATTAATGTCTCATGCAGTCAAAACCGGTTGTCCAATTATTGGTATAATGGATTCAGGTGGTGCAAGAATTCAAGAAGGAATAATGAGTCTTGATGGATTTGCAGATATTTTTTATCATAATCAATTAGCTTCTGGAGTAATACCACAAATTACTGCAAGTGTTGGTCCATCAGCTGGCGGTTCAGTATATTCACCTGCAATGACTGACTTTGTAATAATGGTTGAAAAAATAGGAACTATGTTTGTTACAGGACCTGATGTTGTTAAGACAGTATTGGGTGAAGAAATTTCCTTTGATGATCTTGGTGGAGCAATGACCCATGGTTCAAAAAGTGGTGTTGCACATTTTGTTGCACAAAACGAATACGAATGTATGGATTATATCAAAAAACTAATCTCATATCTACCACAAAATAATACTCAAGCACCACCTAGAACTAAAACTGATGATGATCCAAACAGATTAGATCATAATTTGATTAACATTATTCCAGAAAATCCTTTACAACCTTATGATATGAAAGAAATTATCAATTCAATTGTTGATAACCATGAATTTTTTGAAGTTCATGAATTGTTTGCACCAAATGTAGTTGTTGGTTATGGACGAATGAATGGACAAGTTGTTGGAATTGTTGCAAATAACCCAATGCATCTTGCAGGTGCACTTGATATTGATTCATCAAACAAAGCAGCACGTTTCATTAGATTTTGTGACTCATTCAATATTCCTCTTATCACTCTAGTTGATACTCCAGGTTACATGCCAGGTTCTAATCAAGAACATAATGGAATCATTAGACACGGAAGTAAATTACTATATGCATACTGTGAGGCTACTGTTCCAAGAATTACTTTAGTAATTGGAAAAGCATATGGTGGTGCATACATCGCAATGGGAAGTAAAAATCTTAGAACTGACGTTAACTATGCATGGCCTACTGCCAGATGTGCTGTTCTTGGTGGAGAAGCTGCAGTAAAAATCATGTACCGAAAAGATCTAAAAGAATCTGATGATGCAGAGACACTCAAAAAACAACTAATTGATGAATTTGCAGAAAAGTTTGAGAATCCATATGTTGCAGCATCACATGGAACTGTTGATAATGTAATTGATCCTGCAGAAACTAGACCTATGTTAATTAAAGCATTAGAAATGCTTGTAAACAAAAGAGAAAAGCAACTACCGAGAAAACATGGAAACATCAATTTGTGATTAATGATGATTGAAAAAGTACTAATTGCAAACAGAGGAGAGATTGCTTTACGAGTTATTAGAACATGCAAAGCACTTGGAATTAAAACTGTTGCAGTTTATTCTGATGAAGATACAAACTCAATGCATGTAAAACAAGCAACTGAAGCATATCATATTGGAGAGGCAACTCCTGCAAAATCCTACCTTAACCAAGAAAAAATTCTTGATGTAATGTTATCCTCTGGTACTGATGCGGTTCATCCAGGTTATGGTTTTCTTTCTGAAAATGATGACTTTGCAAGACTGTGTGAAAAAAATAAGATTACCTTTATCGGTCCTTCTGCAGATTCCATGAATTTGTGTGGGGATAAAATGCGATGTAAAGATGCAATGCTCAAAGCAAAGGTACCAACAGTTCCTGGTAGTCCTGATTTAGTTAAAGATGCAGATGACGCAGCAAAAATTGCAAATAAAATTGGTTACCCTGTAATGTTAAAATCCGTTTATGGTGGTGGTGGTAGAGGAATTAGAATTGTAACAAATGATAAAGAATTACACGAAGGTTTTGAATCAGTTACTGGTGAATCTATTGCAGCAGTGGGAAAATCTGCAATTCTTGTAGAAAAATATTTAGAAAAAACAAGACATATTGAATATCAATTTGCTAGAGACACTCACGGTAACACAGTTCATATCTTTGAGAGAGAATGTTCAATTCAAAGACGTAACCAAAAATTAATCGAACAAACACCTTCACCAATTGTTGATGAAGAAACAAGAGCACGTGTAGGTGAAATTGTTTGTAATGCAGCTGATGCAGTTGGATATACTAACTTAGGCACGGCTGAATTTCTAAGGGCAGATAACGGTGAGTTTTATTTTATTGAAATTAATGCAAGATTGCAAGTAGAACACCCAATCACAGAATTTGTTTCTGGATTAGACTTGGTTAAATTACAATTAGATATTGCAAATGGAGAACCTATTCCATTCAAACAAAGTGATTTGAAGATGAATGGCTATGCAATAGAGTGTAGAATTAATGCTGAAGACACTTTCTTGGACTTTGCTCCATCTACTGGACCAGTTCCTGATGTAATAATTCCAGCAGGACCAAGTGTTAGATGTGATACGTATCTCTATCCTGGATGCACTGTTTCTCCATTTTATGATTCATTGATGGCAAAACTCGTTACATGGGGACAAACATTTGAAGAATCTAGAACTAGAATGTTATCTGCATTAAATGACTTTTACATTCAAGGAGTAGAAACATCAATCCCTCTTTACAAAACAATATTGAATTCAGATGAATACAAAAATGGTGACCTATCAACTGACTTTCTAAAACGCTATGATATGATTGATAAACTAACTGCAGATCTTAAAAAAGAAAAAGAAGAAAAAAGTGAGGCTGCTTTAGCTGCTGCAATCATTCATTCTGAATACTTTAAGAGTCGTGTACAAGGTAATACTACTAACAATGTTAATTGGAAATACAAACTGGATTGATGATAAATGAATTATAAAATTCAAGATATTGAAAAATCATTTGAAGGAAAAATTATAAAAAATCATGGAAATAATGATTACACAATTAAAATTAATGATGATGAACATCAATTAAAAATTCTAAATATGAATTCAAAAGGAATTGAATTTATTTTGGATCAAAAATATCATAAAGCAAAATATCTTGAACAATCAACAAATGAAATGAATCTTGTAGTTGACAATGTACCGATTACTCTTAACTTACATACACATTTTGATAAAGTAGTTTTCAAAAATTCTGGTGGAAGCGGTACAGGAAATGCACAATTAGCATTAAAGAGTCAAATTCCTGGCAAGGTTGTATCTATTGCAGCTACAGAAGGTGATTCTGTACAGAAAGGTGATGTAGTTTGTACTTTGGAATCAATGAAAATGCAAGTTGCAATTAAAGCACACAAAGATGGTGTTGTAAAATCTATTAAAGTTAAAGAAACTGCAACTGTTGCTAAAGGCGACGTAATAGCTGAGATTGAATAAAAAAAGAAATTTTTTCCTATTTTAGGAATTTTTTAATTTCTTCATAGTTTGGTTCTTTTAGTGGATCTTCTGAAACCCATCTATATCCGATTTTTCCATCTTCCATAATTACAAATACAGAACGTTTTGCAGCATTGTAATCTTTGATGTGAAGTAAGTCTTTCATCAAAATGTCATAGTCTTTGATTGTTTTACTTGTGTAATCTCCCAATAATGGAAAATTAAAGTTATTTTTTTCTGCAAATGCTTTATTTGCAAATGGACCATCATTACTAATTGCAATTACTTGTGCACCAAGATCTGAAATTTCTTGCCATGAATCTCTAAATGTACACAATTCTGCCTCACAAACAGGCGAACTTGCAGCAACAATGAATGATAGAACAATTTTCTTTCCTTTGAATTCATCCAAAGTCCGTAATTTCAATTCTGTATCTGGAAGTTCAAAATCGGGAGCTGTATCTCCTATATTTGATGACATGGAAAATTTTTTGTTAATGTTCTATAATTACTTTAGAAAAATGAGTTTCTTTAAAATTAGATCGAAAAAGAGAGGCATACCTTTTTATACAAAAATCAGGGTCAAAAGCTAAATTGGTCGGGGAATTAGCGGGCAATTATAGCACCGTTGTATTGATGTTTGGTTTTGCAGTAGCTGCAATGGCACCTGCATTGGTAATTTCAAGAATGCTTTCACCTCGTAAAAAAAGTAATCCTGTAAAGTTTTTGCCAATGGAATGTGGTCAAGTTCCATCTGGTGAGGGTAGAACGCATTTCATGATGCAGTATTATCCGTATATTCTGATGTTTGTAGTATTTGATGTGATGGCAATTTTCTTGTATGCATGGGGTAGTGCAATTTTGGAACTTCCAAA
>JABJDB010000060.1 GCA_018668425.1 Nitrososphaerota archaeon
AAGCATCAACAGTTTCAGTTGATGTAGAGTTAGAAGTAATAGAATCTACAGAATCAACTAGTGGGTCTAGGGACGAATCTGTAGAGTTTGTCGGGATATCAGAAGCATCAACAGTTTCAGTTGATGTAGAGTTAGAAGTAACTAAATTATTTGAATCCTCAATGATTCCTTCAAAAGAAGCTTCTTCTTCTGCAAATACTTCTTGAGGGGATGAAAAATTTGCAAATCCTGTAAAAACAGAACTTAGTAAAATAAAACATAAAAAGACAGTTAGAATTTTTGAAGTGATTTTGGTGTTTAATTTTGGAATTTCAAATTTCAAGATTAGATAAAATGAGATAAAGATTGCAGGAATGAAAAATAATTTAGAATCAATTTCAGATAGAATTCCATTTTGAGTCATCAATATTGAAAATCCAAATAGAGTTAACACTACAAGTAATACTAAAAATGTCGCTACATGCGCCCCTGGACCCATCATTCCCAATTATGGGAATACATCAAGATATATAATTATGATCATATGTGTTTATGAAAAAATCACCATAAAATAGGAACAAAATATCATATTACAGAAAAATAATGAAAAAGGTACTATGAAATTAACTTAGTATTTTACCACTACCAAGAATTCTAATCGTAGTGGATTCAGGTTTTAAAATCACTGCAATTTGATCTTTTTTACATATAATTGGTTTTTCAAAAGATAGTTTCAAAGGGGAAATGGATGTAAACTTTGCAGATTTTATCTGCAATCCAACATTCACCAGACAACCTTGATTTTCTGCAATATCATTTTTATAAAATGGGTTTTTTTTAAAATCAAGTTCAAGTTCTGTCTTTATCTCAACTGCGCCTTCTTCTGAAATAACATCACCGCGACCAACTTCATCAGGTTTTGCACCCTTTACTGCCAATCCAACACGTGCAGGACAAATAGATTCAGTAACTGGGTCATCATGCATTTGAATTGATTTTATTAATACATCAATTCCTGCAGGATATAATTTTAGATTATCATATTGTTTTATTGTCCCATTAGTTACCTTACCTAAAATTACCGTTCCAACACCTTTAACATCAAAACAATGATCAACTACCATTTCAGATTGACCTTCATTTGAAAACGGTTCAAGTTTATCCATCTCTTCTTTAATTTTATCTTGTTCAACTTTGATGTAATTTTCAACAACAGTTCCTTTAATCATTAAATCTAATTTTGATTCATCAACATCAAAAGTATGAGATAGAATACCTTTCTCTTTTTTTAAAGAATCAAGTGCAATGATTTGCTCACCTGTAAATTTGTCTAGTTTATCAACATGAAATATGACATACTCTGCAAGATTAATTGCCTGAAATAAGGGTTGAATTTTATCAGGAAATCCACTAGGGGCAACCCATGTTTTTATCACATCAGATTCTTTTCTATCATAAAGAGTAAGATCAGTTTCTGTTCCCTTTTTTCCAAATTCTGATGCAAGGTCTTGTTTTCCCAATACAACAAAATTTACAGATTTTACCAATAGTAGTAATTAAAAATTAGATACTAAATATCATTAGTTTGACATGTAAAAATTATGGAAATGAATTCAACACTACAGAATAGCTTGCAAATCTATGATTTTTTGGTTTTACAAGTTTTTGTTGATATTTTTTTCCAGGATTACCAGTAACCCCATGCAAACCCAATGGTCCTTTAACGAATTTTTTGTCATCGGCCCATTTTAAAACATCATCAGAAGGAGCAAAATGATTAACCATTTTTTTATTAATTATGTTATCAAGGATTTTTTTGTATTTTTTTGAAGACGGTACATCTTCAGTTATAGATGCCCCAAAAAGATACACACTTTCAATTATACAGTCATTAGTTTTCTTTTTTGAAAGGTATTCCATAGTGCTAAGTATTACTTGAGATCCAAGGGAGTGCCCCATTAGTCGAATTTTAATATCAGGATTTATTTTTTTAAAATCTTCAATAAATTTTCCCAAATTTTTTCCATTTTTCTTTGCAATAATTTGCCCCACTCTAAGAGAACGTTTTGCATGTTTAATCAAATGTGCACCAGTTGTGTTTGAATCATAACTAAATCCAATTACAGGATGGGAGTAACCTAATTTTCTTAAACGGGTTTTTGCTAGATGAACTTTAGCAATAGCGCCTGCATTATCATTTCGTAATCCATGAATCATGATAGTAATTTCTTTTGATGTACTCAAACTCTCAAAAGATTTTTTGGGATACAAATAATATGAATTTGTTTTAATTGTTTTTCCAGTTAATAGATCATAATATCCACGTGTTGAAATTCTAGGGGTGATAGTTTTCAATTTATCTGTATTTTGATGAATTTTTCTGTTTTACAAACTTTGGGTTGAATAAAAATTTAGAAAAAATATTTTGTGCCTAAATATACAAATTTGTTGAAAATCATAATTTAAGATTTTAAGAAATATCAAAAACGTTATTTATTAAAAAAATTTTATCTGTAATAATGGACTTTACAGCATCATTAAAATTAATTCATGCAAATTTCTTCTTTGTAGATATTGTAGGATTATCAGATACTTCAATGTCTACTAAAACTCAGATTAAAAAAATTGAAACATTAAACAAATGTATTTCTGAATGCCAGTCATTCAAATCAGTTCCAATTGAATCATTAATTCTATTACCAACAGGTGATGGTTGTTGTATCGGATTTATGCAAGGACCAGAATTACCATTCCTAGTGGCAGTAGAATTACATCAAAAATTAGCAGTGTACAACAAGGCAAAAATTCCAAGTGAAACAGTTAGAGTGAGAATTGGCTTACACAGTGGGAATTGTTTTTTGGTAGATGATTTACTAGGACAGAGAAACACCTGGGGACCTGGAATAATTTATTGTCGAAGAGTAATGGACTTTGGAGATGATGGGCATATTTTACTATCACCAAGTTTGGCTGAAGATTTACGTTCACTATCTGATGAGTATCATGCAGTAATCAAACCAGTACATGATGTAGTACTAAAACATGGAACAACAATGTTGTTGTATTCAGCATATGGAGAAGGTTTTGGAAACAGTAAACATCCTGAAAAAGGAGCATCAATTAGAAGCAAGTATGGTGAAGAAATTCTTAGATTACAAAAAACAACACTATACCCATCAATTGATTTGGTATTGACAGTTTTAGATGCAGAAAAAATGTTAGTTCAACACAAAAGAACATACGAAGTTGTAAACACATCAAATGAGCCGATAAAAAACGTACTACATGGAATTGCAATGGATGTGGACGTTCCAGATATCAATGATCTTAACATCAAAGTGTATGATGAAAAACACAGAGATTGTAAAATTACCAGTATTAATGTAGACAAACCAGATACTAAGGAATTCACAACAGAGTTTAGCGAACCAATAACAAAAACAGATACAGGAAAAAAATATACGTTACAATATGAGGTAGAAGAACCTGAAAGATATTTTGAAAATGCATTTTTAATTGATTGTCAAAAATTCAACATGTCATTTCAATATCCAACAGAAAATAAAATTAAACGTCCAAAACTTTTAGAAATCAATCAAGAAACAGAAGAGAGTACACCATCAAATATTGAGCCTAAAATTACCAAAGAAGGGAAATTAGAAAGTATCAAATGGGAAATAGCAGAAATTCCCAAAGGTAAGACTTACAGAATAGATTGGTAGAATTATTGATCAATCCACATGTCTTTGTGGATGAAATTTTTTGCACTAGCATTATATTCACTTAACATCCCATAACCACTATTTTTTCCAGCATGACCATATTCAAAATATAATGCAGTATGAAGCGATTCAGAACCAGAATCAGCTTTTTCCCATAATTGAGAATCAATGAAAAACCAATAATGTTTTTCCATAGTAGGCAACATAGGTCCAATTTCATATGTGACAACAGAGTCAGATTTTAAAGATTCACGGGTTAGAGGTTTATTACTTTGTACAAATTTTGCAGTTACACCATTTGCAGGTAATTCACCATAATTTTTAATTGCAATATCAAATTGACAATCATCATTAATGGATTTCTCCATTTTTTTAATTGGTCCAGTAGGTCCAATCCAAGGTCTGAATCTAAATTCAGTTTGAATTCTACTAACTTCAACTTGAGATTCAAATTGTTTTATTGTAAAATACAACAAAATTACCAATACACTAGTAGCTACAGCAGTTGCAATTTGTGCCCAAATATCCAGTCCAATATCTTCCATGTGTAAGATAAAATCTACCAGTATTCAAATTTATCTTCTATTGTGAGTTTATGAGATAGATTAGTTATGAAGGACCTAATTGTTTTTTGTATTCTTTAATTTCAGATTCTTCAACTCTAGCAAACAAAGGGGACGCATCACCAAGGGTGTGACCAGATTTCATATCTAATAATGAGACATCATCCCAAGTGATTTCTGAAACATTACCATTCAACCCAAGTTGAGTCCAAATTTTTTGTGCAGATTCAGGCATAAATGAAAAAATTGCAATAGCTAAACATCTTACAGCATTTACAGACAAGAACACACAATTTTCAGTGCCAGGTCCTTTTTTCCAAGGTTCCTGATGTTGAAAATATTGATTAAAAAATGATGAAAATTCTAAGATTTTTTTCAATGCTCTATCAAGATGATTCTGTTCCATTAATGACCCAACATCAGATGAAAGTGATTTTATTTTTTGTTCAGCTTCTGAATCTTTATCATCAAAAGAAGTGATTTCAGGAATTTTACCATCAAATGCTTTTTTAGTAAATCCCAATGCGCGATTTACAAAGTTTCCAAGATTTCCAATTAATTCTGAATTTATTCTAGTTGTAAAATCATCCCAATCAAAATTTAGATCATCTTGAGAATAGGGATTAATGGATACTAGATAAAATCGAAGGTAATCTGCAGGATAGTATTCTAAAAATTGTTTTAATCCAATATACCAATTTCTACTCTTGGAGATTTTCTTTGATTGTAATGTAAGATGTCCTCGAGTTGGAATGTAATCAGGTAATTTGTATTCTTGATTAATTCCCAATCGCATTGCAGGTAAAAACAAATAATGATGATATACGATATCTTTTCCAATAAAATGATAAATGTCAGCTGAATTCCAAAATTCTTTTCCATCAATTCCTTTGTCGTTTAGAAATTTAATTGCAGTTGAAATGTATGCCAAGTGGTTATCAAACCAACCATAGAATACCTTACCATCAGCACCATCTTCAGGAATTGGAACTCCCCAAGGAATATCTCGAGTTATGTCCCAATCAATTAATCCAGATTTTATCCAATTTTGAACATATTTTTTTACATCTTTTTGTAGATGGATATTTTCATCTAACCATTTTGCCAAAGAGTCTGCAAAGTTTTTGAGTTTGAAAAAATAATGTGTTGTTTTTTCTTTTGTTGGAGGTTGTCCACAAAGAGCACATTTTGGGTCAGTGATTTCCTCAGGCACACGACCACAACTCTCACATAGATCAGAATATTGGTCTTCAGCCTTACAGTGAGGACAAATTCCCTTTACATATCTATCAGGTAAGAATTTTTTATCATTATTACAATAAAATTGAATTATTTCTTTTTGATAAATATGACCAGCATCGTTTAATTTGTTAAAAACATCTTGAACAAATGCAATATTTTCAGAAGAACTGGTTTTGTAAAAATAATCAAATCCAATGTTAAATGCAGTAAAATCATCATAATCGCGTTTATTCCAATGAGCAACATATTCTGCAGGAGTTTTCCCTTCTTTTTCAGATTGAATCAAAATAGGAGTTCCAAAATCATCAGATGCACAAACATAGTATGCCTCAACGCCATTTTGTTTTAAGAATCGAGTTGTAACATCTGCAGGAAGATATGTTGATGCCACATGACCCAAATGTATTTCACCATTGGCATAAGGTAATGCACTAGTAATGATAGCTTTCTTGTTCATCAGATAATGCTCAAGTGGTTTGGGTTAAGAAGTTTACCAGTTGTTTGCGTATTTTACTTGCTCAGGAGTAAGTTTATCGATTTTTACATCCATTGCCTTTAGTGCATCAAATGCAATTTGAATATCAATCTCTTTAGGAACATCAATGATTTTATTTTCCATTTTTTTGTGATTTTTAAGAATATACAATACAGACAAAAGTTGATTTGAAAATGATTGAGCC
>JABJDB010000061.1 GCA_018668425.1 Nitrososphaerota archaeon
AGTTAGTTTCTCACCTATTTTGGTTAATTGCACATTTGGTTGAAATTCCACATAGAGTGTTTTCCAAAAAACATCAGAGTAGGAAATGTTGCTTTTTTTAATCACAAATTGTTTTTGACCTTTAATGCTATTCCTAACTATTTCATCTAGATTATCAAGTGAGATATCAACTAGCCCATATGCTGTAATGTGAGGCTGAAATGGTTGTGCATCATATTTTGCACTCAAGTCATCTATAATATTTGCAAAATACTCTGTATCATTTTTTTCTAATACAAACCAAATGGCATACATGATAATTTGAATTGGTTTGTGTAGTTTTTAATCATTATCACAGATTTTTTTTACAAAACACTACTCTACAGTAGATAGCCCTAAAGAATTATTTTTTTGGCTCTGCATATGATTTTGTAATAAATATTACAATTGCAGTGTGAGAAAACATCAAGATAATATAAAAAATCACTAGAGACATTGTTGATTTATTTACATTAAAAAGAAATTCATCAAATTCATTTGCAAAATTTGCTTGCTCAGTGACAGACAGTTCATTTAGCAGTCTGTCAAAAATTAATACTTTGGGCTCTAAGGAATAAATCTGTATTTTAACTGCTTCATCGTGTTTGTCATGATCAATTAATGAGATAATTTTTACAGCATCATCAAAAATAAAATGAACGTCATCTTTGAGGCTTTGAAGTGTTTTGATATTTTTTGCCTCATCGAGTTGTGTTGCAAGTTTTATTGCCTCATCGAGTTCATCTATCATTGTTATTTTATGGTCATGTAAAGTAGCAAATCATCAGGATTCTTAGTCTCAATATAGTCATCTAATAATCCATAATTTAGCAGCATTAGAATTCTAATATCATTAATGTATTGATTCTCAATTGATTCTTTGACAATTGTTGTAGTATTTTGTACGAATTGTTGTTCATTAGTAAATATGGTGTATGTATCAAAGGATACAAAAATTACAAAAAGAATAATGCCCAAAATTATTTTATGTGTTCTTTGCATATGTTGCCATTTTAATTAGAAATGAGATCCATAAAAAAGAGAGGATTGTTTTTACAAATAATCTCTAAAAAATGAATCTCTTCTACTTGATTGATGAGAAAATTTTGATAGTAAATCAAGTCTGTTTTAGCCATATTTTGTACTTTCAAAGTGCTAATTTTAGGCTCAAAATCTATGATAATTTTATTACTTTCTAGAAAAATTAATCATTATTGGAATATGAGATTGTAAAAAACCCAATGGGGTTAATTGAATTTACACTAAATCAAGGTGAGAGAATTGTTGCAGAAGCTGCAGCGATGGTGTTTATGCAAGGTGATATTGTTACAGAAACTAGAATGAGAAAGGGTGGTTTCTTAAAATCACTCAAAGCAGCCGCATTTGGTGGTGAATCATTTTTTGTAAATGAATTCATTGCACAAGAAGATGGTTGTAAGTTAGGATTAACTGGAAATACGTTAGGTGATATTGAGGTAATTAATGTAAATGAGGAATATATTGTACAATCAGGATCTTTTGTTGGCTCTACTACTGATTTGACACTAGATACAAAATGGCAGGGATTCACCAAAGGAATCTTTGGGAGCAATTTGTTTATGCTAAAAACTATTGGAGCAGGAAAAATGTTTGTAAATGCATGGGGCGGGATTTTAAAAAAACAATTAGCAGCAGGGGAGAAAATGATTTTAGATAATTATCAGCTAGTTGCACTATCCACTACAGCTGATTATCGTGTTACAAAACATGGTAGTCTAAAGACAACTCTATTTGGAGGGGATGCACTAGTTATTGAAATTGTAGGTCCTGGTACAGTTTATCTTCAAACTAAAAATATTATGGAGTTTGCACGAGCTATAGTTCCGTTTTTACCCAAGAGAAATTAAAATGAGATTAGCTTTTAAAATTATCATAGGTATTGCAATTAGCATAATTGCCATTTTTGCAGTAATGATTGCATTTCTGGTAATAGTTGGAGTTTCCATAATGAATGAAATCGATGATGAGTTTATGGAAAAAGCAATGGAGATACGTGAGTACAATGATGCGCAAAATAACCCCACAGTAACGCTTCATCCAAGTACTATAGTACCATCTACTCCTGATTGTGATAAATCGTATCCTGACTTTTGCATAATGCCATTTCCTCCAGATTTGGATTGTGAAGATATTCGGGCTACTAATTTTAGAGTGGTAGGGGAGGATGCACATGGATTAGATGATGATGGTAACGGTATTGGTTGTGAAGTAGGTTCCCCTAGTCCTAAACCTGTCCCATCAGCTGATCCTGTACCTGCTGTTCCTGCTCCAGAAAAATAATTGTGATTCATCATACTGCACTGTCGTAATGCTTAATGTTATGATCACGCTATGATAATTGTGAGAAAAATAATTCTATTACCCATACTTACAATTGCTTTTGTTTTACTAATTCCAATTCCTGTCTTTGCACCATCTCATCCAGAATATGTTGGATTTGAAAAACCACTAAAGCAGATAATGCATGGAGTTGAACCAGAAGATGTAAAGTGTAATGAAGGATTGGTGTTAATTATTAGAAATAATGGTTCTCCTGCATGTGTAACTTTAGAAACTGCAGAAAAATTTGAGATACGTGGTTTGGGAGTAATACCTCCACCATGTTGTAAAACAATGCATGAATAATCTATTTTAGAATAGGATGTTTATTTTGGAGAAATAATGAAAATATAATGAACCCAACAGAACTAGACCAAATGCAATTAAAGATCGAGGATTTAATATTCAGATGGACTCGAGCAGGCGCTCCAATCACTCCATCAATGAAAGATAGTATAGAGAGAGTAACTACGGATCCTAAATTAATTAAATATTTTTATAAAAAACTATGGCCTAAATTTCTCACAATCAACCCAAAGAGGAGGCATCCTATTTTTAGAGATTATCAGTAATGTGTTTTGTAAATTCTACAGTAGTTGCATCACCACCAATATCTTTTGTTTTAACGCCTGATTTTACCAAATCAAA
>JABJDB010000062.1 GCA_018668425.1 Nitrososphaerota archaeon
TAAGTTTTAATGGCGCGGGGAGAGGGATTCGAACCCACGAGTTCTTGCGAACATGAAATTAGCAATCTCACGCCCTACCAGGCTAGGCGACCCCCGCATGAAATACCTAGAATTAATCTGTAAATAAATTCACTCGTCGTGGAATTGACTGTAGTTATTTACCATATCATCAATTGACACTCGTTTTCCACCCACAATTTTAAGATCAACTTGAACCTTGCCTTGATCAATTGTCAAAATATTGTAAGTATTTTCAAAAAATCCACGTACTCTCTCAGATGTAGCAGTTCCAGCATTTACTACAGTTAGGGTTTTGAAATTCCAAGCCCATGGCCTATGTTTATGACCACACAATACAACATCAACTTTAGTATCCAAAACAGTTCTTAGTACATCACCAGCATCAACTACAGTTAATTGATCAGAACCAGTATCAGGAATTGCAATCAAGTGATGGTGCATTGCAACAATTTTTATTTTATCTTTGTATTTTTTCATAGTTCTTTCAAGCCACAAGTTTTGTCTATATCCAACTTCACCTTCATTTCTATCAGGTCGAGCAGTTCCAACAGTAACTAACACAACATCATCATTTAGTTCATGTATAGTTTGAAATGGGAAGAATCTTTTGAACAACAAATACCCAGTATTTCTATAATCATGATTACCACTAATTGCAATAATTTTTTTTGTGTTAAATTTTTCTATGAGAGATTTACATTTTTCATATTCTTTCATCAATCCTTCATTAGTTAAATCACCAGTAATCACAATTACATCAGGATTTAATTCGTTGACTTCATCAACTAGTATATCAAATTTTTCTTGTAAAAATTGTGAACCAACATGTAAATCAGAAATTTGAACAATAATCATTTAATTTGATTTTGATAAATTAGCATATTAAATCATCTCTATAAAAAAATGAAATACATTTCAAAATCAAGGTAGAATTAAATAATAAATCCCTAAAATTCTTGCAGTTATGAGTAAAAAAACAGCCGTTATGAAAGGGGACGGTATTGGTCCTGAAGTAGTAGATTCTATGCTTAAAATTTTAAAAGAATGTAATTTTCAATCAGAAGTAATTGAGTGTGAAGTAGGCTCAGAGCAATGGGAGAAAAATGGTAGAAAAGACAAATCATACATTCCAGATTCAACCATGAAAATTTTAGAAGAATCAGATTGTTGCTTCAAAGGACCAACTACGACAATTCCTGTTCCAGGAGCTCCAAGAAGTGTTGCAGTAACTTTACGTCAAAAATTCGAATTATACTCAAACATTAGACCAACAAAAACTTTTGACAGATTAACACCAAATACAAAACTTGATTGTGTTTGCTTTAGAGAAGCAACTGAAGGATTGTACACGGGAATTGAAACAAAAATTACAGAAGATGCAGCAATTGCAATTAGAAAAATTACAAGGCAAGGGTGTGATAGATTCCTAAATGCTGCAATGGACTGGGCAAAACAAAACAATATGAAAAAAATGGTGGCAATTACTAAACGAAATATCTTAAAACAAACAGACGGAATTTTTTGGGATTCTGCTCAAAGAGCAACTCAAGGGACAGATGTAGAATTATCAGAAATTTACATTGATAATATGGCACAACAAATGGTTGTAGCCCCCGAACAATTCAATGGTGCAGTTCTTGTTAGTACTAATTTGTTTATGGACATAATTTCTGAATTAGCTTCTGGACTAGTAGGATCAATTGGGTTAATTTATTCTGCAAACATGGGAGATAATTTTGCAATGTTTGAGGCAGCACATGGAAGTGCACCACAATTTGCAGGACAAAATAAAGTAAATCCAACTGCAACTGTTCTATCAGGTGCTTGGATGGCAGAATATCTTGGTGAAAATGATATCAGAGATGCAATATTTGATGCAACATACAAAGTGATTAACGAAGGAAAAACAGTAACATGGGATATTGGTGGTGATGCATCAACTACACAAATGACTGATGCAATTATCACATATGCTAAAGAAAACTTAAGAAAATAATTTACCTGATTGCTTCTACCAAAATTAGTTCTTCAAAAAACAATTTCTTTTTTGCAATGATTCTTGTTTTCATGCCTAATTTTTCCACGTAATCAATTAGTTTTTGATATTTTGATAGTGAAGAAGTCACAAATACAAACTTGCCATTTTCTTTTAAATTATTATTTACTGAATCAAAGATTTTTTTTGGTATCTCAAATCCATCTTTACCACCATCAGTTGCAATGTCAATTATTTCATCAGTTGCCAAATAAGGTAAATTACAAACAATAAAATCAAATTTTACATTTAATGCATCTGAACCATTACAACAAATTAGATTTTGTGTTTTGTAAGTTTGTTTAGATAATACTGGAAAATTAATATCAGTTCCAACTACAAATGAAAAATTCTCAGTTAGTAATTTTGTTAAATATCCAGAACCACTTCCTACATCTAAAGCAAAATTGCCTTTTTCATTTTCAATATTTTCTACTATGAAAAAAGTATCCTCAGATGGAGGATATTCTTCATTTTTCAAGAATTTGTTTTGCAAGACCAATTATTTCATCTCCAGATAAATCATCTACTCGTTTATTCAATGTAGTTTCTTTATTGAATTGTTTTAAAATATTTTTAACAGTTTTTCGCCTATATGAGAAAATTTTGTTTATTGTTTGAATTTGTTCTTTAGTTATATCATTTTTTTTGGTAATTTTTAAAATTACAGAATCAACTTTTGGGGGTGGTGAAAAATTATTTTTCCCAACCTTTAAGATATTTTTTATATCAAAAACATGATTTGCGACAATACTTACTGCTCTTCTATTTTTAGAAGATTTTGCCAGTAATTTTTCTGCAAATTCCTTTTGAACCATTATTACACCATGAGAAAATGAAGATTGTGCAAGCCATTCTATTGCATCTTTACTTCTAGAATAAGGTAAATTTGATACAAAAATGCTAAAAGAATCTTTTTTCTTAAAACCATCACCAGATTTTAGAGTCAAATTATCAAGGTGTGAAAATTTAGATTTTGCATTTTTAATTAATTTCTCATCAGCATCTACTGAAATTACATGATTTGCTTTCTCACATAACAAAGGGGTTAAAATTCCCAGGCCGGTTCCTATCTCAAAAACAATGTCTTTTTTTGTTATTTTAGCCTCAGAAACAATGGATTTTGCAATTGAATTTGAGTTTAGAAAATGTTGTCCAAGCAGTTTTCGTTTTATCATTTCTTTACAAAGAGATTCATTCTACTTTGACCAGTTATTTCATCCATGATTCGTTCTGAAATGTGTTTGATTGGTTCTTTGAATCCAACACGTTCTTGCAAATCTTTGTAACTTTCAAATTCTTTTTGTTCTCTTTCTTCAAGCATTGTTTTCATGTATGTTTTTCCAATTCCAGGAATTAATTCAAGTGCATGAATTCTAGGAGTAAGGGGTTGTGCTTTATTCAAATATTCTACAAATCTTGATTCATTTTCTGTAACAATATTTTCTACAACAGGTTCAAGTTCACTTTGAGCAGAGGATGAAATTCGATTGTAATCCATTTTACCCAACACAGATAAAACTTTAGTTCGTCCATCTTTTCCGATATAGATTTTCTCACCTATTTCAAAAGTTGAATTTGGAACTCCTAAAACTTCCAATAATGTTAAACGATCCTCACCAATTGCAGTAATAATAATTCCATCTCTACCGCGAACAGTAGATGATTTTCCTCTAGAATTAAAATCTAAAACATATGCATATTCCTCATATTTTCTAGGTGGGAATTGTGCCCGATGCAAAATGAGATATGCTCCTGAAAAAGTTTACGAATGCTCCTTGATTATCTTGAGCATTTTTGCTAAAGTTTCAGCAAGAATTAATTTTTTCCAACCAAAAGTAAATGAACGTAGTTCAGCCAAACTTGTTGGTCTAATATTTACAATTTCAACAGCTTCATCCTCTGTTAATTCACATTCTTTAATGAGAAGTTTTTTCATTTCTTTAGCATCTTTAGGATCTGATGTTACAAACTTTGAGACATAATCAAATGTCCATCGCTGAATTTGATCCATTTCTTCAACATCAACTTTACCTAAAATTTCTTTAACTTCTGAAAGAGAAATTGCTTGTTTCTTTTGTACTTCTTCCATATTATACACCGAATGGTTTAATGTGATCCAATCTAGTGATTAAGGTTTTTGGTTTATCACCTAATTTTACACTTAATGTGACAGAACGTCTACCAACATGTGTTACAACACCTACTTTACCGTGGTATCGTCTGTGTGGTAATCCTTTGTGTTGTCTTGGATCAATGATAACTAATGCTTGTTGACCTTCTTGGTATTCACGTAATAGAAATGAGACTCCTCTAGGGGCCTTTTTCGTCATTACAGCTCGTGATTTGTGTTTAAATCCATGTGAACGACCAGATGTTTTCTTAGTTGCCATTTGTGTAAAATCTCTGAAAGCCCTATTTTAACACTTAGAACTATTTTGAAGGATTGGTGATATCTGTTCTAAGTTGACCACATGCAGCAGAGATCTCTGTACCCTTTTCCACACGAACAGTGCAATTTACACCAGCGTCAGATAAAATTTGCTCAAATTTTAATACGCTATCTTCTGAGGGTCTCATAAAATCTCCAGCAGTTGGATTTATTGGAATCAAATTAACATGAGACCCATTTCCATCTAAAAGATTTGCTAGTTGTGTTGCAATTTCAGGAGAATCATTAATTCCTGCCATTAACGCATATTCAAAAGTCACACGACGTCCAGTTTTTTTATAATATCTTCTTCCTGCATCAATAATTTCTTCAACTGAATGTGGGCCTGCAGTAGGAACTAATTTTTTTCGTAACTCATTGTTTGGTGCATGTAAAGAAATAGCAAGTCCTATCTGAAGATTTTCTTCTGCTAGTTTATCAATTCCAGATGGAATTCCAATTGTAGATATTGTAACGTGTCGTTGTCCTAATCCAAAACCCCTATCATGAGTTAGAATTTTTATCGCTCTAATCATCTCATCATAATTTGCCAGTGGTTCACCCATTCCCATAAAGACCAAATTTGTAACGTGTTCTCCTCGTTGATGTAAAATATCTGCAAAATGAATCACTTGAGATACAATATCTTCTGCTGCAAGATTAGATTCAAATCCCATTTGCCCTGTTGCACAAAATACACACCCCATGGCACACCCAATTTGAGTTGAAACACAAATTGTAGACCTTGGATGACCACCAATTTTTGATGGAGAATATTGCATTAAGACAGTTTCAACTGAAGTGTCACTTAGTTCTAAAAGCAATTTTGTGGTATCCCCATCTTCACTAGTTATTCTATGAGTCTCTTTTGCAGAACCAATTGTATAGCCTGCTTCAATTAGATCTTCACGCATTTTTTTTGGAAGTTGTGGAATATCTTCAAAGTTTTTTGGGAATTGGTAGTATAATGGTAGTAAAATTTGGTCTGCTCTATATCGAGGATATCCCATATCAGTTACTAATTTTTCCATCTCTTCAGGAAGTAATCGATAAAGATCAGCCATGTATTTGATAATTTCAAATGATATTATAATTTAATCAATATTTATTAAAAAAAATAAAAAAAATCTCAAAAAAAGAGATTAGGAGAAAAAAGAGTGACTACTCTTCTGTAGGTTCTGAATCATCTGATTCGATTGTAGCATCCACAGTAGGTTCTGTAGCCTCTACTGTATCTTTTACATCAGGAGTTTCTACTACAGTTTCTACAGTAGGTTCTTCTGTTGTAATCTCTACATCAGGTGTTTCTGTAGTTTCTACAATAGTTTCCACTACAGGTTCCTCTAATACGACTTCAGCCTCTTTTGCTTTTTTGGTGGTCTTTTTAGCTGCTGCTTTTTTGGTAGTCTTTTTTGTCTTTTTCTCAGCCTCTTCAGGATCAATGACTCCTGCTTCGCCTAGAGCAAAGATTACTTCCTCTTCAGGATGATGAGGGCTATCTACCATTCTAGCAATTCGCTTTTTACCAGATTTCTTAAAGTATATTCTGTAGGTACTAGTGTGTGCAACTACATTACCACCAACAGGTCTAGTTGGATCACCAAAGAATACATCAGGGGATGCCATGACTTGATTGGTTGCAAGTGCAGCACAGTTGTAGGTTTCTGCAATTCTAGATAGCAGATGAACAAAGTGATTTAGTTTTTGTTGTCTGACAGATAATGTTCCACGTCCAAGATATTCAGCACGGAACAGTCCAACTGCAGAGTCTGCAACAATTAGTTTGATATTGTTTTCCTCAATTATAGAACCAGCTTCTTCTAAAATCAATGTTTGATGTGCACTATTGTATGCACGTGCAACAATGATGTTATCAAGAACTTTTTCTGGATCCATTTCATGAGCTTGTGCAATAGATACAATTCTTTCAGGTCTGAAAGTATTTTCAGTGTCAATATACAAAACATTTCCTTCAAGACCACCTTCTTCTTTTGGTTTTTGAACCATTACAGATAGGGTATGTGCAAATTGTGTTTTACCACAACCAAATTCACCATAAACTTCTGTCAAGGCTTGGGTCTCAATTCCACCATCAAATAGGGTATCAAGACAATTTGTACCAGTTGTAATTTTACCAATACTTTGTCTGTGTTTGTAAATCTCACTTGCACTAACAAAGTCTTTAGCAATTAATCCACCTTCAACTAAATGTTGTCGGGCTTTATTGACAATTTTTTCAGCAGTGTCCTTCTCCATTCCAGTAATATCTGCAATATCTACAGGACCTCTGACGATGAGGTCCATGACGTTGTGGACACCTGCATCGGATAATTTTCTTGTAGTTACAGGACCTACGCCCTCTAAA
>JABJDB010000063.1 GCA_018668425.1 Nitrososphaerota archaeon
AAAAGAGGCTCACCACCAGGATACCCACTTCATGTGAAACCTAAAGATATTGATGCAATCATAATTACTCATGCCCATTTAGATCATTCAGGAAATGTTCCATCCCTTTTTGTAAGTGGTAATACAGATGTCTATGCTACACCACCAACGTTTGATTTGTCAAAAATGCTAATAGAAGATATGCTAAAAATTGAAAAAAATGCACATCCATTTGGTTTACCTGAAGTGAATAACATGATGAAAAATGCCAAAGAAATTGGATTCAAACAAAAAGTCACCAAAGGTAATGCAACTTTTGAATTTAGAGAATCAGGGCACGTAATTGGAGGAAGTACAGTTTTAGTAGAGTCAGAGAAAAAACGTCTCTTTTACACAGGAGATATCAAAACAAATGGTTCAAGAATGTTACGAGAGATGGATATGGACATAGGAGAAATTGATTTACTAATTACCGAAAGCACATATGCCAAAACAGAACAAATACCAAGAAAAGAATCAGAAACTCAATTAATAGAATTTGCAAATGAAGTAATGGATAGAAAAGGAATATTGTTTATTCCATCATTTTCAGTTGAACGTTCTCAAGAGATGGCATGTATATTGAGAAGTGCAAATTTCAAACATAAAATCATAATGGATGGAATGGCATTAAAAGTAAATGAGATAATGTTTAGACATCCAGAATATCTTAGAGATCCAAAAGTGTTTTCTGAAGCAATTAAGAGTTCAACTGCAATTAGAGAACATGCTGAAAGAAAACGTGCAATGGGTGAACCATGTGTAGTTATTTCCCCAGCTGGAATGCTAGTAGGTGGAAATGCAGTTTACTATTTACAACAATTATCTTTTGATAAGAAAAATGGAATCGCCCTAGTATCGTATCAAGGTGAAGGTACACCAGGTAAAAAACTACTAGATACAGGAAAGGTTTCAACCAGAGGTAAGGATCTTAATGTACAAGCAGAAGTTAAACAATTTCAATTTTCAGGTCATGCAGACAAAAAAGAATTGTTTGATATGATTAAGAAAATCAAAGGTAATCCAAAAGTTTGGACAGTTCATGGAGATTCTGAATCATGTGACATATTTGCACAAGAGATTCATGAGAAATTTGGTTTTGAAACATATGCACCTACAGTTAATGATGAAATAACCATCTAAAATGCAAATAATAACATCAATTGATGTTGAGAATTCAATTAATAGTGGTCAAGTATTTCTTTGGAAAAAAGATGAAAATTATTGGTATGGGATAAATGGGCAAGATGTTTTACAGGTAGATTTGAATGGCAATGTTAAATCATATCAAAAATTAAAAATTGATTTTTTTAGAAAAAATGATGATATTGAAAAAATTATCAAGTCAATTTCAAAAGATAAAGTAGTAAAGAATGCAGTAAAAAAATATCAAGGATTACGAATTACGAGACAAGATCCTTTCCAGTGTTTAATTTCTTTTATCATTTCTTCGAATTCAAATATTCCAAAAATAAAACACTGTTTAGAAAATATTGTACAAAAATTTGGAAAAAAAATAACATTTGAAAATCAAAAATTTTTTTTGTTTCCTGAACCAAACAAACTTGCTAAAGCATCAATTAATGAGATTAAAAAGTGCGGAGTAGGATACAGAGCCACATTCATCAAGGAAGCTGCAAAAATAATAGCGTCAAAAGATATAAAATTTGAACAATTAAAAAAATGTGATTATCAAGAAACAAAAAAAATCATTTGTCAAATACCGGGTGTAGGAAATAAAGTAGCAGATTGTGTAATGTTATTTTCATTAAATAAATTACAAGCAGTTCCATTAGATAGGTGGATAGTTAGAATTTTAGGAAAATATTATTCAAATAAATTTGAAATTAAGACTAAAACAATTACAGAAAAACAATATGAAATTTTACATGAAAAAATTGTGAATCATTTTGGGCCTTATGCAGGATATGCGCAACAATTTCTCTTCAAAATGGAAAGAGAAAATCATCAGAAAAAGTGGCTGTAAACCCTTAAAATGGTAATTAATTGCCAGGTTATTGCGCCCATAGCTCAGCATGGATAGAGTGTCGGACTTCTAATCCGATGGTCAAGGGATCGAAGCCCTTTGGGCGCGTTTAACAAAATTATTTATTTTCAATTATGTACAAATTTTTGTGAAAGATATAGAATTTGAATTAAATTCATTAGAAATTCATCCAAATTCCGAAATTAAAGGAATCATATCAGTATCATATCCTGGAAGATATGATGGGGTGGTGATTAATACACAAATTTTTGATTCAAATGAACATATTATTTACAAATCATATAATCAAAAAAATATCTCTCAAAATGTTTCAAGATTATTTATCAACAAGGATGTAATGCCTGAAAATAAAGCTGAATTTACTGCACAAATTAATTTTGAACCAAAACAAGAACATGAAGTAAAATTTAGAGTGTCAATTATTGAACAACACAAAGAAATTGAAAGTCAAATAATATTTGCAAAATATTCTATCTAGAATCTACTCTTTTCAATACTAATTGAACCAGTCATCCATGGATGTGGGGTACAGTGATAATGTACTTCTTGAGGTTCAGTGAATAAAAATTCGTATGAATCACCAGGTTTCATAACACCAGGAGAACCAAAGTCACCACTATAAGCATCAGCATGTCTATGATCAGGAGTTACAGTGTGTGCAGTATCATCGTTATTTTGCCAGATTACTTTGTTACTAAACGTCAATAATGCAGTCGCATCATTTGGAACATAGTTTTCATTTCCTTCAATTACAGCACCTGGGACAATTTCTATTATGAAATCTTCTTCAGGATGTAAAATATGATCAGAAACAGATGGTTTTGCCATTGATTCAGGGAGATAAAATGAAGTGTAAAATACTACAAAAGTGGACATTGCAATAATCACTGCCATTACACCAATACCATATGCATGACTAGAAGTCGGAGAACTCATTTCTTTGTCTCCTCTGAAGCTTCAGTTAATTTTGGTTTTTCTTCTTGTACTGGAACAGGTGCTGGTGGTGGTGCATTTTTTTCCTGACTCATTGCATATCTGTAAACATGGAAGAATGCTGCAAAGACAAGCAAGATAATTCCAATAAAGAACAATGAAATATTTTTCATTCCAGTCAATGCTGCATTGTATGCTGCAATGTTTAGGAATACTTGGAATGCCAATAATGCGATTAATACCCAGTTGATCCATTTTTCAGAAAGATTGATTGTTGCCACTTTTTGTGGACCAGCGTTTTTAGCAATCTTTGCTTTTCTTTCAGCTTCATTTGCAAGTTTAATCATCATATATGTAAATCCAAATCCTAATGGAACCATCAAGATCATTGTAGAATAGAAGAATATTGGATCAATTACCAAACGCTCTACTAATGGAATAGAAATGTCTGGTGAGATGTAAAATCCCCAATACGTGGTAACCATAATTTGGGCAAGACTAGTAATTCCAAATGCAGTAATTATTGGTCTGTCTCTCCATGAGAATTTCTTGTATCTGTCAATAAACGGAATTAGTACTATAGATATGATAAACAACAAAGGCCATAACAATCCTGTAACAAACTTGTCATATTGCGTCCTCATGAATGCATAGATTCCAGTTAGATACCATTCAGGAACAGTCACACCCGGAGGTACAGTAGGCTCAAATTTGAAGCCCATATCAATTGGGAACACACCACCTGTAATCAAAATAGCACCACCAATTGCCATGACCATTGGTACATCAAATACCAAAAATCGTGGGAAGTGAACTGCCATTAATCCAAGCATTACAATGGGTAACAAGAAGACATGTTGTGCATAGAATCTTAATACAAAGTCGGAGAATCCACTACCTAACGCCGCATCACGAATTGTAGGTCCTACAACAGGAATTGATGTTGTTAGTGACGCCGCAATACTGATTGCAAGTTCTGCTCTTTCAGAAAATATAACGTCATATCCAGTAAAGGCTTCAAGAATAGTAACAACTCCTAAAATGACACCAGTCATCCACAAAACTTCATTTCTAATTTTGTATCGTCCACTAAAGTATTGATAATACATGTGAAGTACAGCTAAAAGTACCATCGCGTTTGAACCGTGATAGTGGATGTTTCTAATATGGAAACCAAATGGAACATCATCATTAATGAATTGAACACTATCCCAAGCTCTATCTAAGATTGGTTGATAATAAAACATGAGTAAAGCTCCTGAAACTCCAAGTATGATGAATACGATGAAAGTTAACATTCCTAAGAAACCAAATGGACTAACAAATCTTGCAGGGAATGAGAATTTTATTGCAGTAAAAATTGTTCTATCTACACCATCCCATAACCAATAAAGGAGTGCAACTACTCCAGTTTTTCTCTCAAGCGAAACGGCCATATCCAATTACTCCATTATCATTTACGTCAAACTTTGGTGGTAAAATAAATACAAATCCATCTGAATCAATTTCAAAAGATAATTTAGGTAATGTATTTGATGGTGCAGCTTGAACAGATGCGGGACCAACAAAGGCAGTTCCAGTTACAGGATCATACATACTACCATGACAAGGACATTCACCTCTTTTTCTTCCCTCATCTGGCCAATATTTCCATAAACACCAAAGATGAAGACATATCATACTATATCCTCGAATAGCAGCCACATTTTTTTCAGCACCACCAAATTCTTCAGGTAGTCTAATGAATTGCCATTTACGAAATGCTTCTGCATCAAGTGCAGCATCACCTGTTGCAGGATATGTAATAACTTCAGCGTGATTAATTGGATAAGTATTGATGTTAGCCTGAGTTCCATCAGGTAAAATTACTGGGACTTTTTCTAGAGATGCCTGATTTGGGTTTGGCATGAAATTACCAAATGGGACAAATGGCGCAAAAGCTAATCCCGTGCCTGCAGCACCCATTAATTTTAGAAAGTCTCTTCGGGATAATCCGCCAGACTTTTTTGTCCCCAGCTCCGACATTCAGCTGACTAACTCGCCAAATTGCTTATAAACCTTGTTCAATTATTTAGTAGGTTTTTGTTTAATGATAAATACAAAAACAACTCCGATCGCAACTCCAATAATAATTCCAATTACAATACCCACTCCAAGAGATGAATTTGATAAAGCATTTTCAATTACCTCATCATTGGTAATTGTTTCATGAACAGGAACAAAATTTTCATTTACAATATTTTTAGATTCAATACCAATCTCTTTGTCTAAAATAATTTCAGATGAAATATTTGAGAATTTTGCAACAAGTGTAATTGGTTCAGTTGTAGATTCACCTCCAAACAAAGTTGAATGGGTCAAAAGGGTATAAGTTCCTGTTTGATTAATTGGAACATAAAGTACAGTTGATGTATCATCTTTGTTTTTTACTGGGAAAAATCCTCCACCTTGACTAAATGGAGAATTACCTAACCAATCAAGGGATGGCCATCCAAGGAAGTGACCAAATACTCCAGATGGAACATTTGTTTGAATGATTTCTCCTGAAGGATTCATTACAAATACTGCAAGATTAGTATTGTCTGAAATCCAGGATAGTTCTATTGCAGCTGAATTAATTGATTCATTTTGAATATCAAAATAATATTGCCTCCAATCTCCTGCCATGTAACGATTAACCATATCAAATGCACCTTTTGTATATCCATTATCATAAATAATATCATCACTTTGTTTTCCTTTGATCAAAACTGTAGAATCAATTTCATTTACTAATTCTTTGATTACAAAAGAGACAGGTGCATTAACTGTATGTCTATCACTTTCAAAAGTTAAAAATCCTTGATATACACCTGTTTGTAGATCACTTGGAGTAACTAAAGTTACATCAACTGTAGATATATCATTTGAGGGAACAATGATTGTTTCAGATTCAGGCCATAACATGTTCCAATTATCTTTTTTGTAATAACTTGCAGATAGAGTATAATCCATAGAAGTAGAATTTTCTCCAGTGTTTCCTAACCAATAAGAATATTTTGTTGGAACTGGGTAAACACCTACCAGTGGAACTCCTTCAAATTTATCTGTTGGTTCTGAAACTCGTAACTCTTGAACAGTTCCCCAAGAACCAGCTCTATTTACCATAGATAATTCGTTACTAGTAATTTTTGTATCATTGTTATTGTCAATCCAATCATAGAGGTATAATGAAGAGATTTGAAGATCATCTGCATAAATTTCTGCAGTACTATTCATAAATTCTGTAAATGGAAAATTCACATTAAGTATCATTAAAGAAGAATCAATAGGAATTGGATCATCATCATTAAAAAAATTCTCTAAGTTAGAATTATCAGTAACATCAGATAGTTTTACATAATTTGGAACAAAAATATTTGTTGTATTTAGAATAGAATCTTGTTCTCTAACAACAGTAGTTCCATTAAATTGTGTTTTAGAGATTAACGATAAAGTTTTTGATTTTACATTTATGGAAAGTTCATCATTGGTGGGATTTTTTATTGTAAAAGTAGCGGTAGTTCTATCACCAGAAAATAATTGTCCCGCATACCAACTGGTCATTGGAAAAGAATTTGATGGTAATTCAAATTTATCAAATCCTATTGCTGTAGAATTAATTTTGTCAATTGCAGGTTCAATAATATTTTTGATATTCGTATATGATGCATCATTGTAAACAATAAAAACACCATCATCGCCATGAACATAATTTAATGCAGATTCTACATCAACTAAACCCGAACCTTGGGTAAAAGGATCATTTTGTAAATCAATTGCAGTAGACATCAAAATATTTTTAATTAAAAATGGATCATAGTCTTGATTTTGTTTTTTCATTTCTTCCATCAATACTGCTGCACTACCTGAAACTAGGGGTGCTGCCATACTAGTCCCACCAAATAATGAAAAAGACTCATCTTTGGAATCTTTTTGAGTTTTTAGAACATTTGAAGGCGTGAATCCATGGGCTCCAATACTCATGATGTCAGGTTTTGGATCTCCAATAGAGCCAGGTCCTCTACTAGAAAAATCAACTACGTGATTATAATGATCAATTGTATTTCCAAATCTAGGTTGATCAGTAAAAGGACCATAACCAACATAGACATTGTTAGTAGTAGCACCAACTGAAATTCCAAAAGGAGAAGCATTTGGCAATCCAATTGTCCCATACCCATGTCCAGAATTACCAGCACTAGAAATTATTGTTACACCAGGATAATCATCATCTAAAGAACGAGGAGTTGTAAGTACACTAAGAATTAAAGACAATACATCCATTCCAGGTGATGCCTTGAAAGAAGGGAAATTAGAAACACCCCAACTATTAGAAATTATGTCAACTTTAGGTTTTCCTGAAAATTTCCAATTATGATTATCATTTTCAAATCCTGCAGACCATAACCATCCATAAACAGTATCACCAAACCATAATGCTTTAACTGGTACAATTTTTGCATCAGGAGCTACACCAAGGATAGAATATTTTTTTGTATCATTATAGATGTCATATGTTTCTTGACCACGAGAAGTAATTGATGCAGCACTAGAAGTTCCATGTCCCATAAAATCAGTCATAATTCCAAAAAATGTTCCATTAGGATCTAGTGGGGGTAATAGTGTTCCATTAATTGCATTTAGGGTTTCATCAATGTTGGTATAATTATTTTGTATTACACCATAAACATCAAGAACTTGTGCACCAATAGTTCCTGCACTATAATCATTTTTTCCATCTTCATTAGAATCATAAACAAGAAATTCATTTCCACTGCCAAGTACAATTGGTTTTTCATCAGTAAAATCAAAATCATAATCAGGTTTTTCTCCAGATTTTAAATCAAATCGAGTATAATCTTTCCAAGAAGTACTCAAATCAGGAATGATAGTATCGTAAACACCTGAAATAAATGAATCAACTACAAGAACGGGTACAACTTGTATTCTAGCAAGTGGTCCTTGTAATCCCCCTTGATAAATCACACCAAGATGATATACACCGCTTTTTGATTTTATATAATTTCGATTATCTTCACCTATTTTCATATCATTTGTCAGGGTTCCATCAAAAGTTACAGTTCCAAGTTGTGGAAAAAAGGAATTGTAAATTGGAATTTTACTTCCTTTTCCCCCTTGAGATAGATCAAGAAAAACACCATCTTTAGTGACATATGCAGATGATGTCATATGTTCTGGAATTGGTTTACTGTAATTTCGAATAATATCATTTTCATCAACATATGCAAAAAAAGTTGCATTAGTCAGAATGATTCCTTGACCGTCAGGATCAAGCATTACAGGATGGTTATTTTTATCTCGAGCAAGTGAATGTTGGATATCTGGGTTTGAAAAATCTA
The DNA here is from genome assembly GCA_018668425.1 of Nitrososphaerota archaeon. Taxonomy (GTDB): domain Archaea; phylum Thermoproteota; class Nitrososphaeria; order Nitrososphaerales; family Nitrosopumilaceae; genus Nitrosopumilus. The sequence continues at coordinate 8,341 of JABJDB010000063.1, forward strand.
CACCGGTATCAACAATTGCAACAATAGTTCCATTTCCTGTTGCATCATATTTTTTTTTAGCAAGACTAGAGCTTGTTATTTCACCAATTCGTGATGCATCTTGAATTATTTTATCTGATTGATGAAAATCTAATTTAGAATCTTCAATAACATAGTAACCTTGAGATACAAGATGATTTGCTGATTTTTCAGAGAGAACAGATACATAAAAAAATCCACTATCAGAATTTATTTTATATATTGAATTATTTTTTAAAAAATCAGATTGTGGATTATTTGTTCCAAAAATCAAATATCTTTTAAAATTATTTTCAATAAATAAATTTGAATCAATTTGAATAATATCAGATTTGAATTCCAATGGTTTTGAAATATTTTCATTAAAAATCATATCTCCAGAAGATATTGCATAAGAACTAGTAAACGTGAATAAAAGAAGTAAAATTGAAAACAAAATCGCCACTTTGGGCATTAATTGCTTTTCTTTTCTTGCTTTATTATAATTATCTTCTTCGAGCAATAATTGTGATTTGTAATGCAACGATAATTCCAATAGAGGCTATAATTGGAAATAATAATGAGTTGAGTTGAGAGGATGCTTCACCGATATATTCTACAGATGTCGATATAGTTCCAGTACTTTCATCAATTTTGTTACTTGCTTGTTCTAAAGTACTATCAAAGCCAGATATTTCAGATTTTAGAACATCAAGTTCACTAGAGGTTTCATCCAATATAGAATTCAATTTTATTATTTGCTCAGATATTCCTCCTAAATCTTGACTTAGAACATTTGTTGCAGAAGAACCATGAGATGTGGTTCCTTGGTTAAAAGCAACAACATGAAAGATGTGTGTTCCTTCTTCTTGAGGAGTATAATCTGTAAAGTATAATCCTTGATGTAATGTCTTAAATGAATTTGATAATGAAATAGACAAACCAGAGGGCAAATCGATATGGGATCCCAATAAGTCAGTAGGTTCAGTTCCAACTAATAGACCATCACTAGTTGTTTGCACAAATATTCTAATTGGTTGATATATTGCAGCAGTTTCGGGTGCAAAAACTAAAGTTTCTACAAATCTTTCAACTGGAACCTCGATAAGATCTGTTGTAGATGAAAACTTCACATCTATTTTTTGGGATATTCCATTTTGTTCAGTACTTATTACTTCAACAGTGTATGTGCCATAAGGGAAATTTATTGAGGGTTCAGGCCAAGTTAATAAACTATAATTAAAAGAGCCATCATTATTAGTGGTTATTTGATCGAATTTGGCAATAGATTCATCTGGTGCAAAAATACGCATAATAAGATTTTCTTCAGGTAATCCTTTTCCATATACTTGTAAGTTATGTTCAGGGGAGTAAACTTTACTATTTGTAGATAATTGTAGTGATGATTGTGAAAATGAATTTGGAATGTTAATCAGTAAAAATACGAATAAAATAAAAAAGAAAATTTGTGATTTCATTTTAATTATTTATAATTTCACTTCTAGATATTGCTTATGAAAAAATTGTGCATAACTTACGTTAAGAGAGATTCAAAAAAAAGAAAAAAAGGGTAATGTGAACTAGTTTTAGCTTACGTTGACTGTTGTACTAACTGGTGGTGATAATGCCGTAGGATTATCTACTGATTCCCATACAAATGCAGTTGCTGTATAAGTTCCTGCTTCTGTTGGAATCCATGATAATGCTGGGCTGAATGATTGACCACTTGAAAGTGAACCTGTAATCCATGCTAGTGAGACTG
>JABJDB010000064.1 GCA_018668425.1 Nitrososphaerota archaeon
CTCCACCTTCTCTTCTTCTATCTCCAAAGTTTCTATCTCCACCTTCTCTTCTTCTATCTCCACCTTCTCTTCTTCTATCTCCACCTTCTCTTCTTCTATCTCCACCTTCTCTTCTTCTATCTCCACCTTCTCTTCTTCTATCTCCACCTTCTCTTCTTCCTCTAAAGTTTCCATCATCACGTCTAAATGACTGAGGTGATCTAGTGTCTTTTTCAGTAGGATTTTCATATTTTTTACCTATTTCATCAACTCGAACGTTGAGTTTTTCAAGTAATGTTTGATTCAATCCTTCTCCGTAGACATCGACTCTTGCAGCAATGACTGCTTTAGCTGCAATTGCTCGAGCTATTTTTCCTCGTTGCCATCTAGGAGCTGCATGAACCATTGCATGTTGGAACAATAATCCGTGCTTTGGTGGTTGAGAACCTGTCTTTAATGATCTAAACAATGCTTTTTCTGCACCTAAAACTTGAATTGTACTTGCAGGAAGTGATGCCATTCTTTTGAGACTTCCAGCTCTACCTAGAATTCTTGCACCAACTGCAGTTCCGAGAATTGCTGAAGTATTTGGAGCAATCTCTTGCATTTCAGATTCAACATGTTCTTCTAATTTTTTACGTAACTCGTGGAAATCTAAAATTTGTTTTGCAATTGATTGAACAATTGATAAATTAACATCCGAGATATCTCCTCCTCTACTTTTTGATGAAATTAATGACAACATTTCAACTTTGGAATCAGGAAATCCTGCATCCACAAAAATTTCTTTTGTTAATGATTCTCGTTTTCCTGCCATTACAATTTGTGCATATCCATTAATGCTATCAATAATGTTGTCTAATTCCGGAAAATGTAATCCATACCATTCTCTTAATCTTGAACTTAGTGCATTTGCAATCTTATCAATTTCATCTAGTGAATTTATTGCTTGAATAATATGTAAATCTGGACTTTCTGAAACCTCCGTTACTTTTGAAGATGATAATCCTAATGCAAACTCTCTTAGTTTTCCTAACGCATCTTGAGGGTTTGATGCAAAACCTGAATCAACTATAATTTGTGGTTTTGAGGATTGAATAATTTCTAATTTTGATTCATCCATTATTTGACAATCAATATTATTTTTTTTCAAAATTGCAAGTAATGATTCATCACTTACTGCAAATCCTCTTTGAACAGAAAATAGATAATTTATGAGCTCATTGAGTTTTGCTTCTTTGCTTTTTATTGCAAGATACTCTTTAACATTATTTGAGAATGAAAATGCTCTTTCAAGTTTTTCCTCATTGAAAACTGAGATTCCCAATTCTGTTAATATTACAGAATACATGACTAGTTCAATCTAAATGACCTTTAAAAAAGGTACCAGAACCTCAAATCAACTATTATATTCGAAACTTTGCCCATTAATCAAAGTGGAACCCAGTCTTGAAACTTCCATAGGTCAAATTCAATTAAAAAGACCTGTTATGCTTGCCTCTGGAATATTGGGGATTTCTCTTGATGTGTTTAATCGATTACATCGTTCAGGTGCAGGAGCTGTAGTTACAAAATCTCTAAGTACTGAACCTTGGGATGGGTATCCAAATCCAACAATCTTTAGCGTAAAGGGTGGTGGTTGGATGAATGCAGTAGGACTGTCTAATCCTGGAGCTGCAAATTTTGCAAAAATGATAGAACCTAACAAAGACGTCCCAATTATTGTCAGTATGGTTGGCTCAATTCCTGAAGACTTTGAATTAATGATTAAAGAATTTGAAAATTGTAAAGTTACAGCATATGAACTGAATTTGTCTTGCCCTCATGTTGCTAAAGTGGGATTAGAAGTGGGCGATGATCCTGAATTAGTAAAAAAAATTGTTTCCACTGTAAAAAATACAACTGATGTGCCTGTAATTGCAAAAGTAGGGTTGGGAACAACTCATTATCTAAAAACTGTTGGGACTGCAGTTGAATCTGGAATTGATGCAATTACTGCAATTAACACTGTTCGTGCTATGGCAATTGATGTTGAAACACAACGTCCTATTCTTAGTAATAAATTTGGAGGACTCTCTGGAACTCCAATCAAACCAATTGCATTAAGATGTGTTTATGAAATTTCTTCAAAATATGACATTCCAATTATTGGATGTGGTGGAATTTCTACTTGGGAAGATGCAGTTGAATTTTTCTTGGCAGGGGCCTCTGGAATACAACTTGGTAGTGCCGTAGGTGATAATTGGATTGGTGTATTTAATGAAATTAATGATGGAATTTTACAATATATGAAAAAGAAAAATTATTCAACAATAAAGGAGATGGTAGGTCTTGCAAAGAAATCATAATCATACAACCGTTGTTACAGTTGAAAAAGTAATTGATGAAACACCTACCGTTCGAACATTGGTTTTTTCAGATGAGGTAATGTCCAATGTTTTGCCTGGACAATTTGCAATGGTTTGGATTCCTGGAATTAATGAATTACCTATGAGTATAATGATTTCATCTGAATCTGGAAAAGCTGCATTTACTGTTAGAAAACATGGACCTGCATCAACTGGATTGTTCAATGTTAAAGTAGGTGAAAAAATTGGCGTCCGTGGTCCATATGGAAATACATTTGATATTAAATCTGGAAAACTTTTGTTAGTTGGTGGTGGAACTGGTCTTGTTACAATGATGAGGTTACTCAAATTTGTAAAACCATCTGATGATGTAACTGTATTAATTGGTGCAAAAACAAAAGACGAAGTATTTTTTGAAGATTTGACAAATAGCTTACTTGAAAATAACACTCACAAGGTTTTGATTTCTACTGATGATGGAAGTTATGGTGAAAAAGGATTTGTAACAGAATTAGTAGAAAAACTCGTCAATGAAACTCATTATGATGGTGTGTATGTTTGCGGTCCTGAAATAATGATGCAAAAAACTGTTCAATCTGCTCATTCAAGAGATATCTTTGTTCAAGCCAGTCTTGAGCGAATGATGAAATGTGGTGTTGGGATATGTGGTAGTTGTTGTGTGGGCGAAGAACTTGTTTGTAGAGATGGAACTGTATTTGATGGAGATTATTTGACTCAAAATAAGGAATTTGGAATTTTTCACAGAAACAAGGCTGGAATCTTAGAAAAATACTAATTTTGACCAGCAAGGTTTAAAATAAATCACAAAATTATTTCGGTGAAGAGAATGGGGACCCCAAAGATAGTTTTAACAGCTGATCGTACATTAATGTCTCCTTATCGGGGTTTATCTTTAGCAACATTTTTTGGATGTGCCCCTGCAATTGATCCACATCGAGATCCCAAAAGCTTTTGGTATAAGATTCTTGGAAAACAAGTAACTCCAAAAATTCTATTTGATTTTATCTGTAATTACATTCCTCACACAAACGGTGTTGCAAATTATGCTCCTTATGGATTAAGAAAACTAGAAGCCGGTTTGCTACGAGATGGATTTAGTAGACAAGATGTAGTAATTGCACATCCAGACCATATTGAGCAATTTATTGGTCCTGGAACTGAAGTTATTGGAACATATGAGATGGATCCACTTGGAATGGGTCCAGTAACTATGACCTTTACTTATGGTAGAAAACAGACTTCTTATGATGAGTTTTACAATGCTGAACTACATCATAGAATTAAAGCCGCTAAAGCTAAAACTGGAAGTAAAGCCAAAGTAATTTCTGGTGCATCTGGTACTTGGCAATATAATTATGATCCAGAAAAAATTGCAGAATTTGGAATTTATGCAATTTTAGAAGGTGAACTTGGTGGTATAGCTCCTGAAATTGATGGACATGCAGGGAGATTTTTTAATTATTTGATTAATGGTGACTTTGAAAATATGGATCCTTTCAGAAAGAGAAGTGATTTTAAAGTAAA
>JABJDB010000009.1 GCA_018668425.1 Nitrososphaerota archaeon
AAACAAATTAAAGGTAAATTCAAGAGATGGCAAATTACAAATGAATTCAAATCATTAGGTGCCAATCTCACTAGAGTAACCATGTCAGTAGATTATGAAATGCCATTTGGTCCACTAGGAGCAATTTTGGATAAAGCAAAGTTTGCAAAATCTGCTGAGAATGGTATGGAAACTGCACTTTACAACGTTAGAGGTTTACTTGAAGGAAATGGTTCAATTCCTGTATACATCACACTTGATGCATACCAAAAACTTCTAGCCGAAAAGAAAAAAATGAATGATGTTCCAGTTTCAACTGCTCTTACTGCAATCATTGAAAAATACAATGAGATTGAAGCTAAAACACAAAACTAAATTTTCCTTTATTTTCAAATCTTAAGATTAATAACAACTCTAGGCATATCTTTTTTGGTGGGTCTATGGCGCAGCCAGGTAGCGCACCGGACTCTTAATCCGGTTGTCAAGGGTCCGAATCCCTTTAGACCCGCTTTATTTTAAAAAATTTATTCTATTTTACTTGAATTTCTGTATATTTTTTAGCCAATTCTCCAATTTGTTTCAAGGTGATTGGTTTTGAAATCACCTTGATCAATCCTTCTTTGATTGCTTCTTGATTCTTTATTTCTAATTCTGAGAATCCTGTAATGATAACTACGTTAGCATCTTTGTCTATTGCTTTGATTTGTTTGAACGCATCATATCCATTTAGTATTGGCATTTCCCCATCCATTATGACTAACGATGGTTTTGTTTGTACAAATTTTTCTACCCCTTCCTTTCCATTTTCTGCTATTTCAACCTCAAATCCTTGTAGTTCTAGAATTTCTTTGTAAAGTGTATTCAAATTTATGTCATCTTCAACAATCAGAATTGATTTTTTCATTTCTTAAATAATGATATTCATATTTTCTTATAAATATTGTTTTTTGATTTTTAATACATTCCTGGAAAAATCATAATTTTTTTAATAATGTGAATCTTGCCTTATCTGGTTCAATATCTTCATGCATGTCAATATCACTAACAATTTTTAATTCATAATTTTTCCATCTACTTAACATGTTACGAAATTTATGATTTTCATCAATTTGTTCCTCTTTTTCATTGAATTTTTCACAATTCATGATGAATTTTTTGGAAACTCTGAACATTTCTGAAATTCCTTTTTCCAGAGTCTCATCATCTAAATAATTCAGTAATTGATGTGTAAAAACAAAATCAATTGATGAATCATCAAATGGTAAATTTGTAATATCCCCATTTTTAAAATCACATTTAGGAAGTTTTTCTCTTGCAATACCTAATGCATTTTCATTTAGATCAACACCGTGGATTTCATATATTTCAGGAAATAGTCTTAAATCAATTCCTGTTCCACACCCAATTTCTAAAACACTCGTACAACGTAAAGATGTGGTTAAATCTCGTATAAATTTGGCAAATTCTTCGTTGTATCTTGATTCATTTTCTTTTGTATATTCATCCCAAAATTTTCTATTGTAACTCATATTTTTTTCCAAATATCACTCTATTTGAGATTAATTGTTTAATGTTGACATTTACAAGGAATCAATTTTGTATCAAAAGTACAATCATGTGGCCCGTCTGATTTTCCTTGTGTGGGGATCTCTTTCATGCAGTCATTATGACGGCCTTTTCTACAAAACCAACAAATTTCCTGTGTTTCTCCAGGAGAACATGAATCCATATTATCTAGTTATTTTTGTGGGTAAAAAACTTCGCTGAAATTAGATAAATGTTAACCATGGCAAAAATCGCTCATCCTTACTCATTACTACATCTGTAAATGATTTTTGTAATGCTTTAGTTATAGGGCCCATTTTTCCATTTCCGATTTTTACTTTGTCAATTTGTGTAACTGATTTTACTTCAGCAGCTGTACCTGTCATGAATATTTCATCAGCTGAATAAAGATCATCTCTTTCTAAATCTCTCTCAATTACAAAACCACCATTTTCTTCAATAATTTGTATTACTGCATCCCTTGTGATTCCTTCTAAACCACCTGCTGAAAGTGGGGGTGTTTGAATAACGTTATCTTTAACTATGAAAATATTTTCTGCACTGCCTTCTGCAATTTTTCCTTGTGAATTTAACATAATTGCTTCATCGTATCCATTTTCTAATGCTTCCATTCTTGCTAATGCTGCATTTGCATAGTTTGATGCAGCTTTTGCTTGCATCGGTTGAGATCTTGAATCAATCTTTACCCAACTTGAAACTTTACATTTAGCTCCAGTAAATTTACCTGCTTTTGATTCCCCCATCTTCCATTCCCAACAAGCAATTGAAACATCAACTTTATTTTGGGTAGGTGTTAATCCCATAGTCCCATAACCGTAATATGCCAATGGTCTAATGTAACATTCTTTTAGTTTACTAGTCTTTACTGTTTTTACTATTGCATCTGAGATTTCTTTTTTAGAAAATTGCATTTTCATTGTGTATAATTTTGCAGATTTGAAGAACCTATCTACATGTTCTTGTAATCTAAATATTGCAGAACCATTTGGTGTATCATAACATCTGATTCCTTCAAAAATTGATGTTGAATAATGTAATGCATGAGTTAGAACATGAACTTTGGCATCTTTGAATGGGACTAATTTTCCATTCATCCATATTTTTCCTACTTCCTTCATAGGAGACAGAAAAAATATTGCTAATTTAAAGAATTATTTTTCAAATCTCTTTTTAACATAATTTGTAAACTACATATCTTACAAATTGTAAGTTCTCTTATGGAATGGATACTTGGTTTTGCAGGGATTGTTTTACTCGTGATAGGCTTAATTGGTCAGGCATTTGAGATGAGAAAAATTCGCCTATCCACAACTACTGCTGGAGAAATGGGCTCACCTAGAATATTCACAGATAAAAGAAATTTCAAATGGTATGTTGTAATTGGTGCAGGAATAGTTTTGTGGTATATTGCTGAGCGTGTTTAGTCATTCTATAATAGATCAGCTCTATATACTAGAATAATTTAGTATTGTTATCGCGTGTTTTGGGTAACGCCGGACTGAATCTAGATAATGGTCCAAGAATAAACCCTTGATGGCGGTACTGGTGTAAAAACCCGTAACGCCACACCTTTCATTAAATAAAATTAATTTCTGAAACTTCTTCGTGTATCGCACTAATTGCTTTTCTAATATTATCTTCTGTATCTTCTACTACAATTATTATACGTGAAGTTTCTTCCTGTGCATCCATATTCAAAATATTTAATCCTGATTCACCAATCTTTGCACTAGTTCTTGATGCAACTTGTTGAACTCTCCACATTTCATCTCCAATCAAGGTAATGACTCCTCGATTGTATGTAATTGTAGCAAGTGAA
>JABJDB010000065.1 GCA_018668425.1 Nitrososphaerota archaeon
TTCATTACATCCAAATCTATTCTGATGTTTTCAGTTATTGCTCCTGCGAAAACTGAATTTCCATCAATTCCATCTGTTCCAATTGATGCAATAACCATTTTTTTTAATTTTTGTGTATTTTTTAATAATCGTAAAACTAGTTCTTGATTCCGTCCTCCCATTCCTTTTCCTAGAACTTTAACTGTTGTCTCTCCACCAAAAAGTATACATGTTTTTTCCTCATCAGAAATTTTTTCAAGAATTTTAGTTACTTCTTCTTTAATATTTCCAAAAATCTGCATGGTGTTTACTTTGTAACCTATTTTTTCAGCTTTTTCTTTCATAGCTTCTAAACAATTATTGTTACTTGCAATAACAAAATTCTCAATTTTAGCTTTTTTTGGAGTTTTTATGATTTCATTTTCTCCCTTTTTAAAAAGATCTAAAATTTCTTGTGGCATTTTCCAACGTATCTTGTATTTTTTTAATATTTCTGATGCATCTGCATATGTAGTATCATCCATGTATGTAGTTCCTGAAGCAATAGCTGATAGATCATCTCCTTCCACATCTGACATCACCAAACTTACTCCGTGACATTTCATATTTTCAATTAATTTTCCACCTTTAATTTTTGATAGATGTTTTCTAACACAATTAATTTCTTGAATTGCAGCTCCTGACTTGAGCAATACTTTTGTTACGTGAATTTTATCTTCCAAAGTAATATCATCTGGCATTGCAAGTAGTGATGATCCTCCTCCAGATACTAGAAAAATTATCAATTCGTCACTTCGCTTATTTTGAACAAACTTCATTACCTCTTTTGCTGCCTTTACACTTGTTTGGTCTGGTTCTGGGTGTCTAGAATTAAAAATCTGAAATTTTTTAGCTTTGATTATTGATTTTGAGCCTTTGGGGATTACTATGATTCCGCTTTTTATGGGAACTATGGCATTTAATGCCCTGGTCATGGAATCTCCTGCTTTACCAAATGCTACTGAATAGATGCTTGAATATTTCTCAAGATTGAATGATTTTCCATTAATTTTGATTTCATTAGGTGTAACATAATTTGAAATAATATTTTTTGGATCTGCTGCTTGAAGTCCTACTTCTAAAATCTCCAAGCATTCCTTTTTTTTATCAGACGTTGCCAGCTCTTCAAAATTTTGGATAATCATATTGTTTCTCAATAATGCAAGATATAATAATAATCAATGATGCCTTTGATTCATGCAAACAATACGCATTCCAAAAGTTATCAATTTTGGAGAAAATGCACTTGGTGAAACAGAGTATCCAAAAAATGCCCTAGTTGTTACAACCGTTCCTCCAGCACTATCGGATAAATGGTTAGCAAGAATGGGGATTCAGGATTACATGTTGTATGACCAAGTAAAACCTGAACCATCAATTGAAGATGTCAATACTGTGATTTCACAATTCAAAGACAAAGATCCATCATGTCTTATTGGACTTGGTGGTGGAAGTTCAATGGATGTAGTAAAATATGCTGCACCTGAGATGAAAAAAGAAAAAATCTTAATTCCAACAACATTTGGAACTGGAGCTGAAATGACAACTTATTGTGTTCTGAAATTTGATGGTAAAAAGAAATTGTTACGTGAAGACAAATTTTTAGCTGATATGGCAGTAGTTGATTCATATTTTATGGACGGTACTCCTGAAGCAGTTCTAAACAATTCTGTCTGTGATGCATGTGCTCAAGCTACTGAAGGCTATGATAGCAAATTAGGTAATGACTTGACAAGAACTCTATGTAAACAAGCATTTGAGATTCTCTATGATGCAATTATGAATGACAAACCAGAAAACTATCCGTATGGTTCAATGTTATCTGGAATGGGATTTGGAAATTGCTCAACTACACTTGGACATGCATTGTCATATGTATTCTCAAATGAAGGTGTACCTCATGGATATTCATTATCTTCATGCACTACAGTTGCACACAAACATAACAATTCAATCTTCTATGATAGATTCAAAGAAGCAATGGCAAAACTAGGCTTTGATAAATTAGAACTCAAAGCAGATGTTTCAGAAGCCGCTGACACCGTAATGACTGATAAAGGACATTTGGATCCAAACCCAATTCCAATATCTAAAGACGATGTTGTAAAATGTCTAGAAGATATCAAAGCAGGTAATTTGTAAAAAATTCAATAATTTTTTACCTTTTTTCTATTTTATTGAAAAACTACGAAATTGGCAGCTTGATTAAACCTTTTATGCTAATGATTTGATGTTAATGTTACTTGAGTGATAATAAACTAAAATTTGGTATTCAAAACGGACTAAACGTTGCAAGAGCCGGTTACACTGAAGACCAAATTCTAACAGCTTGTATACTTGCCGATAAAACAGGTTATGATTCTATTTTCTATATGGACCACACAAATGTCCCTCAATGGAAAAATGCAACTGTTTTGGATCCTTGGGTTATGTTATCTGCAATTGCTGCAGTCACACAGAATGTTGAACTTGGAACTTGTGTAACTGATGCCATAAGACGACATCCATCAAATATTGCACTAGCTGCAATTTCACTTGATAGAGTTTCTAAAGGTAGAGCAATACTTGGTATTGGTGCAGGTGAGGCTCAAAATCTAAAAGAATTCTGTATTCCGTTTGAAAAACCTGTATCAAAATGGGAAGAACAAATTCAAGTTATTCATAAATTATACCAATCAAATCCTGATAACACTGTTAGTTATGATGGAAAATATTACAAATTAGAAGGTGCATGTTTACAAGCACCACCAATTAGAAAACCACGTCCACCAACTTACATGGCAGCTGGTGGAAAAAGAACACTTGCAATGACTGGAAAATTAGGTGATGGTTGGTTACCAATTGGTTATACTCCTGTACTCTTTGCAGATCATAAAGCGCAAATTGAAAAATCAATGAATGAAAATAATAGAACACAAGAAGAAAAAGACAACTTCCAATTTACACTTCATATTGATGTTTACTTTAGTGATGATGCAGAACCATCTTGGGCAAAAATGAAAGAAGCAGTAAAAGTTAGTTTGTTTAAACCTGAAA
>JABJDB010000066.1 GCA_018668425.1 Nitrososphaerota archaeon
AGGTATCAAAAAAAGTAGCAGGAGTTGAATATGCAATTAGAGATATTGTACTTGCTGCAAGAAAAGTACAAGAAAAAGGAATGCAAGTTGATTATCTCAATATTGGTGATCCTGTTCAATTTGGTTTTCAACCACCAAATAATGTACGACAAGCTTTGATTGATGCAATTAACAAGGGCGAAAATTTCTATTCTTCATCTGAAGGTCTTTTAGAATTACGACAAGAAATTGCAAAAAAAGAAAACGCTAAAGGATTATCAATTACATCTGAAGAAATTCTTGTTACTAATGGAGTATCTGAAGGCCTTGATATGGTGATATCCTCCATTGTAGAAGAAGGTGATGAAGTATTACTTCCTGGACCATATTATCCGCCATACGCATCTTATGTGAGATTACATGGAGGAATTCCTGTAGAATTTGCAGTTGATTTGAATAATTCTACACCTGATATTGACGATATTAAATCTAAAATTACTCCAAAAACTGTTGCAATTTGTTTAATCAGTCCTAACAACCCAACTGGCGTTGTTTTCAATGAAAAATCACTTAAAGAATTAGTGGAGATTGCAAATCAAAATAATCTATACATTATTTGTGATGAAATTTATGATCAAATAATTTTTGATGAAAAATTTGTGGGAATTGGTAAAGTAGCTGATGATTCACCAGTTATTGTTCTTAATGGATTTTCTAAAGTCCATCTAATGTCTGGTTGGCGAATTGGTTACATTGCATTTAATCAATCATCAAAACTTGATGCATTACGAGAAAATCTTCCAAAATTAGCTAGAGTAAGAATCGCAACTAGTCTTCCAGTACAACATGCAGCTTTGGAATCATTACGTGGCCCTCAAGATTATATTCCAAAATTTGTATCTGAAATTAAAAAACATCGTGATCTAGTTGTAAAACGACTAAATGAAATGCCCGGATTATCTTGTCCTAATCCAAAGGGATCATTTTATGCATTTCCAAAAATTGAATATAATAAATTTGGAACAGATAAAGAATTTGTAACCAAACTATTAGAAACTAAAGGTGTTCTAACTGTTCATGGTTCAGGATTTGGAGAACAATATGGAAGTGGACATTTTAGATTGGTATATCTTCCTAGTATGGAAGTTCTAGATTCTGCAATGAATAAAATTGAAGAATTTGTTTCTCAATAATTCCAAATTGAATATTTTTGTGGAATAATTTCTATAATACAATCAGTATCTTCTAGTAATTCTTTTGTAGACTTGTTTTCTAATGTCTTAAAATATTTTAAAAGAATTTTTTTTGCAATTGTTTTAACTTTGGATTTGTCTAAAATCAAATTAGCTTTTCCTTGTCCCATAACACCATAAATATTTGGGGCATTAATTCCCATATCTATACAAAAAGATACTTTGTTATTTTTTAAGATATTTTTTGTTTTTTGTGTTTTTGAGTTTGTCCCAATGTAGAATTTTCTTCCTACATATCTATACCAAACAGGTGCAATATGGGGTGTTTTATTTTTATCAACAGTTGCTAACCGCAAAATCTTTTGTGATTTTAGAAACTCATCTTTTTTGTTCATGTTTTCTAAATCCTAACCCTATCATAAAAATACCAAATGCAAGCATTGTCATTGAAATTTTTTCATTAGTAAGTTCATTATTAAATAAAAAATCTTCAACAAATTCTGGTCCCCAAATTAATAATTGTCTTACAAGAACAATTGCAGCCATTACACAAAACATTACACCAATGGCAGAATACCAATTTCTACCTCTCCTATAATATTCGTGACTCATGAGAGTAAACTTAGATAATTTTTATGCCTGGATTTTTAATTTTATTTCTAATCATTGCATTAAGTAACAATGGTGTTGACATTTCTGCAAGATATGATAATTCAATAGGTCCCAAGTAAATTGATCTTAGACCTTTAATCTCATCAATTAATTCATTGACAACATTGACTGATTCTTTGTCATCTCCACACACAAAGATGTCATAATCTAACTCCAAAGTTGGATTAACTAATTTTTTCTCAGAAATTACATGAAATGCTGATACCAATTTTGATTTGTCTTTCATGTGGTTTGATACAAGTTTGTATGAAAATGGTTTATTTTCTTTAATTGAAACACATTCAAATCCCACATCCGTTTTTGTCATTGGAACAATTGGAGATACAACTACACAACTGTCTTTAATTTCAGATAAAATTCCTGAACATACTGTATCAATATTTTCATATGGAATTGATAAAATTAAAACATCACTTTCTTTTGCAACTGAAACATTATCATTTCCAGAAATTGAA
>JABJDB010000067.1 GCA_018668425.1 Nitrososphaerota archaeon
TCTTTGAGCCATCTAAACAGACCATTATTCTCTTGTTGTTCATATCTACTCTAGTTTACTCAAGCAGACATAATTAAAATAGGTTTTACCATTATCAAAAATGATTTTAAGAAATTTTAATCAATATTTGATTTTCAGGTACTTTGTTAGGATAGATAGTAAGAGTTTCCTGTTCTCCAACATCCAAAAGATCTGTTTGTACATCCAGTCCTTCAATGTATAATCGGTGCTGTGTATCGCCATTGTTTATCACAGTTAAGAGATATGCAAAGTTAGTTCTAGTGATAAGGTACGGGTTGGGTTCACCGTCAACACCTGAAATTCCTTGAAGTTGAACTTGCCCATCTACATCTTCAAAAGAAACAGTTTGTTCAACTCGTTCTTGCCAAAAAATCTCAACATGTCGCACATTTCCTTGACCGATAAATGCCATCATTCCTGCAAATGCCGTAATTCCTACTAAAATTACAACAACTACAAATAATTTATTCTTTGAAATCATATTATCTTGCTTGTTTCATGCTTTGTTGAATTTTAACAGTATAATGTAAACTCAATTTTATTCTAGAATGGTTCCCCATCCACGTTCTTCAAGTTTTAATGCAGTAGATCCAGATACACAAGCAATTTTACCATTAGTGCTTTCAATCCAAACCTTTTCCTGGCACATTATCTGTGCTTCAGTCCAGCCATCAGAAACACTTTGTTTTGGTGCTGGAAGAACATCACTGCCTTTGATTTCAAGGGAGGTTGATTTTTCAGGGACAAAGAAGCTAATGTCTCTATACTTATCATTGCCCTGTATCTCATTTACGGTGACAGAATTACCATCAACCATTACAGAAAATTTTGTGTCGTCATCACCTTGTTCTGAAACTAGCAGTGATCTTGGAATTTGAACAGACAGATTTCCTCCATCTGATGACACTAATCCTGCAACAATACTTGATTCTTCAATAACAAGATTTGGTGCAAATACTCTAACATCCTGACCATGAACAATAATGTGTCCAACCACCAAGACAGGTGTTTCTTGTGTTATGACAGGCAATGTTTCCCTGTATGATTCAGGACTTAGAACTGCAATTCTATCATCGCCTTGGTACGATGCATAAATTTTGTGAGACTTTGGTTCAACTATCAAATCCCATGTTGAGGATTCAACCTCAATGGTGTCAATTATTTCAAAGGTTTCTCCATTAATTTTTACTAAATCATTACTGGTGAAGAGTGTAGTGTATACCATGTGTTCAACTTCGTCGACTGCAACACATTGTACCCTTCCGGAAAGAGGAATTTGTGCCACTTCAACTTCATCAATGATGTTAATTACAGATAGGTAACTTGAACCGCGATGTGAAACATATGCTAGATGGTTAATACTATCTATATCAAGACACCATGGCGCACTACCAGTCTTTAATTCTGATGAAATCTCATGTTCAAAATTACCCGGTGAACTTGAAAGCTCCACAGGAGTAAGAATAGTTACAGCGTTTCCTGCAAGACTTGCCACAATTACTTTATCAGTAACAGTATCAACTTTTACAGTGTAAGGATCATCTGCAACAGTAATTGTTTCACCGACTTGATCAACATTTGTATCAATTACATAGATTACATCGCCATTATAGCTTGCAACATACAAAAGTTCATTGTTTGGATTGTAATCAAGTGCCCACCCTCCAGTTAGAAAACTAAAGGTTCCACGCTGACTATAACCCTGATTGCTAGTAGATACTTGTAACAACTCAGCATCAGGCAAAATAATTGTCTTTTCATACAGACCAGTATCGGCAGCATAAACATCAACTCCATCACTTTCAAAAATTGCAGCATAAATTTTATTTTTCTCTGGAATGGCCTCTACTGCAATCAATCCACCAGATGTGGTAATTTCTTTGTACAGTAAATCCGTTCTAGTATCTATTACAGATATTTTATTTTCAGAAACATGTGAGACATAAAGAAAATCCCCTGCAATAGACATCTTCATGGGAGTTGCACTCACATCCACATTAGAAGAAATGTGATGAGCAAATGCATCTTGGCTTTCATATGCCGAAATTGCAATAACAGATAAAATAATTCCTAAAACAATAGTTTTCATTATCAACAGTCAATTTTGGTGGTATAAAAGAGAGATTTAAATTTTCACAAATGGTTGTTTGTAGCGAAATTCGTAGATATTGTCAGATTATCCCAAAGCCACGATTTATCAAAAATATTGCTGCAACTAAGATAATCAGACTAAAAGCAGCAATCATCTTTCTTGGGGATATTTTAGATGCCAATTTTACTCCCAAAAATACGCCCGGAATAGAACCTATCAACAAAAACAACACCAGATAGATAGGAACATTTCCCATATTGTAGTGTAGTATTGTACCTACTGCAGATATGGCCACACCAAAAATGACGGATGTTCCAGCAACATGTTTTGGAGGACAATGACATTTTTTTACTAATATTGGCAATGTCATAGCACCAGCTCCTGTGGCAGTGATTTGTGTGATAAAGCTAACAATACTTCCAGCAAAAAGAAATATTGATTTTTCACCTCTTGTAAATTTGCGAATAATGGAATGTTCAGATGGTTGATGAAGGTTATTTTTTTTCAAGACATTATTTTTTAACATATACAAACTAACGCCAACAAGTATGATCCCTAGCAATAACAAAATTGCAGTGTCAAGTGTGTCAGAACCATAATTTTCTTTAATCATTATCCAAACCCAACTTGCTCTAACATGACGTAATTATGTCATTTTGATACATAACTCTGATAGCCATTTTGATAATAGTTCGTAACGAACTAGCGATTAATTAAACAGTTTAATTAAAAATTACTTCTGATATTGAATTGAATCATAGTATTAACAGGGATTAAACTCGAAAAATCTATCTTGACATGATGGGCTAAGAGTTGGTTCCTATTCTAAAATCCAATTTCTAGCAA
>JABJDB010000068.1 GCA_018668425.1 Nitrososphaerota archaeon
AATGGCAATAATTGGAAAGAGATCAGGAATTGCCACGTTTTTGGGAATGAACATATCTGGATTTTGGGCATGGTTAATTTGGAGAAATGTCTATCTCTCAAAAATCCCAACATTTGATAAACAGGTTAGGGTATTTCTAGATTGGACAATAGATCTGTTCTTTGATAGAGATATTTCTAGATTAAAAATGATGAAACGTGAGGATGAAAAAGAGTACAAACTACTTGATGAAGTAGATGATGTTTGGTAAAAAGAGAATGCCCCTCTTTTTGATGATGTTTGGTGAAATATTTACAAAATATTTATTATAAATCGAAAATTAAAACTAATTAATTATTTTCTAATTTTGTAAATAATTAATACAGGTGCTGCAAAATACATTCCAGCATTCATCAAAATTATCCCGATTCCATATCCTAACACTGAACTTTCTGAATCCATATCAACATGATTTAGAATTGATAGTGATGTCAGCATTGGAGTAAGTGTCAATTTTACAGCTTCCTTGAAGACTGGATTCTCTCTTTCATAGTCTGCAATGATTGGTGAGAACGAATAGTAGAATTTGTTAAATGACTCCATAAATGCAGTTCCAGATTCTGTTTGAAGTAGTGAATTGTCCCTTAACTCTCTGAGTTGTTGGACTTGTGGTGCTAGTTCTGAACCATATGTTGCTGTTGCAATTAGACAGCCTCCATTTTCTTTAGAAATTTCATCTTGTGATGAAGGTTTGGATAATATTTCAAATGAATTAATTGTTTCATCAAATCTTGAAAGTTGAGAATCAAAATCAATTATATCATTTCCATAAGTTAGAATGTAAAATTTTTCTAAATCATAAATTAAAATTTCTTTAAATTTTACAATTAATGTTACATCATTTACTGTAACCTCTTGTTCTGCATTAGTGACATGTGCAGAATAACCATTGATTGTTGTTTTTTCTTGTGAATTTATTTTCAAAATACCTGCTTCTACTGCAATATTCAAATTCTCTTTATTTTCTGTAATAAGATCATCAATAGTTTTTTGGTTAGTTTGATGTACTGTTAATGTAATTTGTGGATTAATTGCTCCCACCTGTGGCCCTACTGCAACAACATCAGGAGAATTTTCTTGTGCAGTATTAGGTTCTTGTAATAACCACCCTTCAGGAAAACTTAATTCAATTCCATATTCAATACTTTCAAATTTTTGATTGCCAGTTGATGATGTAATAGAGGATTGTGTTCGTTCAGGATCTGATAAATCAAGAATATTTGTAACTTCAGAACGATTAATAATTTTAGTTTTAATGATTTTAACTTGTTCTGGATTTACAGGTCTATCACTATCGCCTATTTTTACTTCTGTGATTTTATCAAGTGTTTGAAAACTTTCTTCAGTCACAATTCTACCAAATACAGTATACTGTTCATCAAGAAAGTTAGAATCTTTATGAACTATAAAAAATTGAGAGCCTGCACTGTTTGGATCAGCTGATCTAGCCATTGATACTATTCCACGATTGTGTTTAATTGTGTTAAATTCTGCATTTACTCTTTCGTCAGGTCCACCAATCCCCCATGTGTTAGGATCTCCATTAATTGTATTAGGATCTCCACCTTGGATCATAAATCCGGGTATAATTCTATGAAAAAGAGTTCCATCATAATATCCTGATAATGATAATTTTATAAAATTTTCAACGTGGTTTGGTGCATCAGCATAAAAAAACTCTATTACAATATTTCCAAAATTAGTTTCTAATACAATCATAGGATCGGAAAAATTTGTAGTACTGATAAAATCAGTTTGTGCAAAGATTTGATTTTCAATGCCGATAAAAAGTAATGAAATTATTATTACAGTAATAATACTTTTCAATATCTTTTTTTTGAAATATCTCACATAAAAGCCAAGTGTATTAGTTTTTAATTAAGTTAAATAAATTATCTCATATGCAATCTGATGAAAAGATTCAGGCTCATCTAGTTTCAGTATGGAGAGAATCAAAAAAATTCTTTTCAATTGGTGGAAGAGAAGGAATGTTGGTGTTGACTGATAAACATTTATCGTTTATACATAAAACAGAGGCTAAAATGAAATGGTGGAAGGCTATTACTCAAAGACAAGTTATTAATTTAATCAAATCAAAAGATACAATGATTCATCATGATGGTTATGATGAAGAGGAATTGGTTGAGGATGTAGAAGATGAACGAAATGTAGAATTATCATTTGATGATATTTCTAATATTAAATTTGAAGAGAAAACATGGGGAAGTGTATTACAATTAGAATATGAAAAAGATGGTAAAAACGAGAAATTTCAGTATTCAATAGCTCAAGATTGGGTAAAGTATCCTGCAAAAGAACCTACAAAATACATGAAAGTTGACTGGAAACCCTTCGTACAGTACATTAAAGATAGACAAAGATTCACGAAGTAAATTGGGTAAAGTGTATGCTGTTGGTGTAGGTCCAGGTTCACCAAAATATGTAACTGAAATTGTAAAAGAGATAGTTCGAAATTGTGATATAGTTATTGGTTACAAATACACGCTTAAGACAATTGAAGATTTGATTGAGGGAAAAGAAATCTATGAAATTACGATGAATGATCAAGAAAAATCATATCAAAAAATTCATCCTGAACTTGGTGACAGAACATTGGTAATTCCATTTACTGGAGATGTAAATTTTTCTGAATCAGAAGTTGTTGATAGATTAATTGAGATTTTTGGTGAAATAGAGATTGTTCCTGGAATTAG
>JABJDB010000069.1 GCA_018668425.1 Nitrososphaerota archaeon
CCTGGTTCTAATTCTTCTTTTAAACTTCCAACTGCTGATGGTGCAATAATTCTTGTAATTCCCAATTCTTTGAATGCCCAGATATTTGCTTTGAAATTAATCATATGTGGTGGTATTGTATGTTTTTTCCCATGTCGTGGAAGAAATGCAATTTTTCTTCCTTTGAAAATTCCTACTGTAATGGTGTCTGATGGTTTACCGTATGGTGTATCGATGTCAATTTCTTGTGCATTTTCAAGTAGGCCTGAATCATAAATTCCTGTTCCTCCAAAAATTCCAATCTCTACATCTTTTTCCATTAGTATTTCACCAATGATTTACAATTGTATTTACTAATTCCTTTAATTCCATTTAATTCTGTTAATTCAATTAAAAATGCAAAACCTGTGATTACTCCACCTACCTTTTCAATTAATTTTGCAGATGCTTTTGCAGTACCTCCTGTTGCTAACAAATCATCACAAATGAGAATTTTTTGTCCTTCTTTGATGATATCTTTTTGAATTTCTATTGTATCTTTTCCATATTCGATGGTATATGCCAATTTTGTGGTTTTTCCAGGCAATTTTCCAGCTTTTCTTATCATTATCATGCCTTTGTTGTATCTTGATGCTAGTATGCTGGCAAGAATGAATCCTCTTGATTCTATTCCTGCAAATACATCAATATCTTTGGGATGGAAATATTTTGAAAATTCATCTGCAATAAATGATAATGCTGAAGGATCTTTCAAAACAGGACTAAAATCTCTAAATAAAATTCCTTTTTTAGGGAAATTTGGATAATCTGCAATTTTTTCTTTAAGGTTCACAATTCATCAAATTATTTGGTGAAATAAAATTGTTTGAACTTATTCGATTACAAATGTCATTTCTGCAACATTAAATGCGTCTTTTGCTGTAATTGTGTATATTCCTGGTTCCATTTCTTTAGGCAACTTCCATGGTTGGTTAATTTCACCTGAACTTGATGCAGGAAATTCTAAAGTTTCAATTATATTTTCATTTTGATCTATAATTTTTATTTGCACTGTTTGAGCTGCTCCTGAAATCTCAATATTTATGAAATCATTAATTCCATCTAGCTTTGGTTTTTCAACTATTTTGATGATCATTCCTTCTTCTAATAGGGCTGAAACTTCAATTTCTATAACATCAAAGTTTGCTCCACTTTTTGCATTTATTGACCACATTCCATGTTTTCCTTCTGATGGAATTCTAAAAGTACTTTCAGATATTTTTCCGTTCTTATCTGAGAATGTTTCTTTTTCTTTGATTATGTTTCCATCAGGATCCATCAAAGTTATTGTCAATAGAACATTTGCAGCAGTATCTCCTAATAATAAAATTGAATCACCTTGTAGATAACTTAATTTCGTTGTGTTAATCTCAATTTCTCCAGAACCTGTTTGTAATCCCACTGTAAAAATTTCTATACTTTGAGCACTACCTTTACTGATTACTGCAGTGTATACTCCTGATGCATAACCTGTCAAATCTAAAGTATGTGAGCCTCTACCGTCAGGTTGTAATGTAATTGAAATTGATTCACCAATTGGTTTGTCTGAAGGATCAATTATTAACAAACTGATTATTTCTGATGCCTTACCTGATAGAGTAATTTCTGCAATATCTCCTGCTTTGTAATTCAAACTATCAAATTCTAAATTAACTGGGATTGTTGGTAGTTGTGCAACACCTGTATAGATAAATTCTTTATTATGTTCTTGAGTTACAATAACTGTGTATGTACCTTTGAGTGTTGTTTGCTCCGTTTGATATTCAAACTCCACTTTTCCTGATTCGTCTACTTGAATAATATCTGCAAAAATTTCTTTTCCTACTGGATCTTCTATCACAACTTCTATTGATTTGTTAGGTAATGCTGTTCCATTAAATTTCATAATTTCACCTTGATCAAATTTCAAACTTGAAGGAACAATTACGATAACTTTATCTGATTCAATTAACCAGCTTTTCAAAATATTTTCTCTACCATCTGAAATTGTTGCACTGTATTTCCCAAAAACTGCATCTAATGGAACTATTATTGGCTCTTCTAATTCCCAATCACCTTTACTGTCTACTTCTGCAGTTCTAGTATTGATGATATTTCCATCTGGGCCTGATATTTCGGATGTAATTGCACTTCCTGGCTGTGCTGTTCCAAATATTTCTAAAAAGTCCCCCCTGTTCATTGTATTTGGAATACCTTGAATTGTTAGTTTGATATTTTCTGATTCTGGGATTCTATTATCAATTTCACCTATTCTAAGGCTAATTGTTTTTTCATCACCAACTTTATTTTTTATCTTAAAATCTACTCTATCTGCTTTCTGATTTTCAGGAATTTGCATTGTAGTCATAAAATGACCATCATCATCTGTAACAAAACTACCAATTTTTTTAGTATCTATGTAAAAGTCAAATTCTTGATTGGTTCCAAATTGATCTCCTGTAACTCTAATTGAAGAGCCTACATTTGGTTTTTCAGGAACAATTCTGAATATGGAATCTGTTTTGATACTCCCTTCAGAGCTTTGTGATATTGGGTTGATATCTGGATTTGTAGAAACCTTTGGTAATTCATTTGATAGTACTTTTCCAATATTGATTTGTTTATCATTACCATCTACAGCTTTCCAGTTAATTCCAGAATTTACTTTATCTGTTTTAACCCCAAATTTTACAGCTTCACCTGCTTTGATTATCTCTGATGATGAAAAAACTATGACTCCTTGTGGTGTTTTTTCACCTACCCATCCTTTTTCAGTTTTAAAAGATTTGAAATTAAAATCACTTCCAAGCCAAATTCTAAAAGTATTGATATTTTCATTTGAATTATTTGTAACTTCGATAATTGTTGTCTCTTCAAATGAGACACTTTTTACATCTACTTCTGCATATACATTTGATGGAAGAATTACTATGCTAAGTGAAAATAATAATACTATTGAAAGTAAAATTCCTTTTTTCATAATATCTTTCATTTCTTTACCTTGAATATTTTTCACTGCTTTTCTATTTTTTGATTTAGTGTTTATCATGAGAAACCTTCTTTAATCTTAGGCTTTGGCCTTTTGAAATTTATCTAAATCTGGTTTTGTCATTACATTTTGATATTGTCTTATTCTCTCAGCAATGAGTCTGTATAATGAACGGAATTGGTCTTTAGTTTTATCTGAAAGAAAACTAGTCTCCTCAAGTGTAATTTTCTCACAGATATATCTTGTAATCTCTTCATTGTTGAATTCTCCCCAATCATCATCTCTGTGTTCTTGCCAAATTTTCCTTAATTTTTCTAAATTACCTTTACCTTCTTTATTTGCAATATCTTGAGGTGTAATATTTGAAAATCCTTCTTGTCTTAATTTTATCTCATAAGTTTGATTTACTGGGTGTAAATAATCCTCAAGTACGATATAATCTTCAATTGATTCTAGTTTTTTACCTTCTCTTTCAAAGAAAATAGTCTGAACTGATGAGAATTCATTTGAAACCAATTGAGCTGAGATTTGTTTTGATTCCTCAGTATTGTCTAATAAAACAAATGTCTTGTAACCGTGATTTCTATAAAAAATCGCTAAAGGTAGTACTGAATTTTTATTATAAGCTGCAATCACATTTAATGGATTCATTGAGATGTTTGGATCTTGTAAGAATTTATCAAATGCATTAAGATACATTGCATCTGACATTGTTTCAACAATGATTACTGGTCTTGAGTTTGTACCAATTTCTCTATCTACAATTGATTCTACTTGGCCTCGAGATAACCCATACAAAATTGGAGTGAGTGTTTTATCATCTGCATTCCAATAATCATAAAATATTCTACTAAGATGTTTTCGTTTGTCTAATTCCACCACAAGTAAGTTCCCTGGTGTATAATCAAATATCATAAATGGTGAATGTGTTGCATACAAAACTTGATTTGATCCTGCCAAGTTTTTCAACAAATCAGAAATTCCCATCTGTTGTGTTGGGTGGAGATTTCTTGCTGGTTCATCTAAAAGTAAAATAGCTTCTTTTAATTCAGATCTTTGTGTTTCTGCTGCAAAGTTTACAATAAAAGAAAACGTCCACTTGAAACCTTCTGCACGTCTATTTAGTAACCCTGTGTTTGTGATTGTTCCATCTTTGTGAACATCTGAAATTACGACACTCATTATGTTTCCTGGATTATATCTTAAATCAACATGAATTGGATCTCCTTTCCATGCTGGATTTAATTTTTTAGTTAATCTGTTACTTGCAGCATTGAGAAGTTTAATATTTTTTGAAGGACTATCTTTAACTTCATCTAATTCTTTCATGTCTAATTCTGCTAAATAAAACAAATTTCTTACAGTTTCTGCTTTATCAAACTCTTCTACAAATTCAATTGATTCTTTTCTTTCTCCTTTTTCTTCTCTGAGATATTCATTTAGATTGATGTTGCCATAGATTTTTTTGTAATCTGAAAAATAAACAAATCTTGGATGTAATTCAGATGCAACAAAATTTTGTAATGCTGTCTTTTCACTTTCACCACTTAGAAGATGTGAAAACTGGTTTTCAGGACTTTCATAGATTTTTTCCCATTCTTCAATTACTTTAGATTCTTGAATCGCAATAACGTGAAATTGATTACTAAATTCTGCCATTCCACTATCAAACAACTCTTGGTTTTTTGGAACTTCTCCTTCAAAGAAACTGGTATCTACTTGTATTCTGAGATGATTTGGAATGGTATCTAAAAATTCAATGATTTGTTTTGAAAAATTCTCCCATGAATTAAGTCCTTTGCTGTCTTCTTCACTAAGTTCTATATCTTCAAACTCATACTGAACTTTTTGGTTTCTATTTGTTCTAAATAATTTAATTTTTTTTAAATCTGGTAAATTTGGAAATTTTTCTTTGATGATGCTTTTTTCATGTTGACTAAACTCAAACTCCCCCTCTGCCAGTTTTATTTCATTTTTGAGCTCTTCATTCATTTCATCACACAAGTCTAATTCTGAAACCTGTTCATCTCTATTTAGCAAGGTTAATGCTTGAAGAATTGTAGTCTTACCACTTTCATTTCGTCCAACAAAAGCTGCCAAATCACCAACTGTAATCTCCCCAGAATCATGAATACAACGATATGCTCTGACTCTGAATTTTCTAAGTCGCATCTAGCGATAATTAGCCGACTACGATTTAACTCATTCGTCAAATTGATCTGAAGTTTTTCTGATTTTGCTAAATAGATATAGGGGAATCGTAGATTTTAAACAAAATGGTCTCTAGGAGAGTTCTAGTTGTTTATGTATTACCAGTTATAATTTCTGTAATTATTGGTTCAGCCGTATTGGGTGGTATTCTTCAAGAACCTGGAAGAGAACTAAACATGATGCCAGGGAATTTTTCAGTTGGTACCTCTCATGAGACTATCAAAATAATTGGTCTGTCTTCACAATACACTACTACAAACCCTGTTAGCATTCAAGTCAAAGTAACTGATTCATCATTTGATTGTGGGGATCTTTACATTACAATTTATTCTTCAGGAAATGATGTTGTTACTCAAGGTGGATTTTTTGAGCAATGTTTTGATGGCAAAAACACACTTCCAATAGATGATACTTTTTCTCAAGTCATTGATACTCCTGGATCTTATGAAATAGTAGCAGAAATGGTTTCAAAAGGCTTACAAAACATCTCAACTCGAGGAGTATTTACTGTTAAATAGGAATGATTTATGCTATGATAAATAAGAAACAAAATTTAGAAAATATGGTGATTTGATGGCAAAGAAAAAAGATACTCTAATTGATGAAGCAAAAAAAATTAAAGAAGAATTAAGCGAATTAAAAAATAAAAAGAAAACTCTAGATTCTAAAAAGAAATCTGCAAAGAAAGCAGCAGCAAAACCTGCAAAGAAAGCAGCAGCAAAACCTGCAAAGAAAGCAGCAGCAAAACCTGCAAAGAAAGCAGCAGCAAAACCTGCAAAGAAAGCAGTAGCAAAAAAAGAAGTAAAGAAAGAAGAGAAGAAAGAAAAACCAGTAAAAGCAAAAAAATTAACTAAAAAAGAATTAGCAGAAGAAAAAAGAATTGCTGAATTAACTCTTGAAGAAGAATTAGAAGAAGAACTATCTGATAAAGAAATTGAAAATTTCCAAATTGAAAAAGTCGACATGGAGAGATTAACAAACAAAGTATGTGATATTCTAGGTGAGAAAGAATCTGATGGAATGTTCCAAAGT
Organism: Nitrososphaerota archaeon; assembly: GCA_018668425.1. Taxonomy (GTDB): domain Archaea; phylum Thermoproteota; class Nitrososphaeria; order Nitrososphaerales; family Nitrosopumilaceae; genus Nitrosopumilus. The sequence continues at coordinate 6,230 of JABJDB010000069.1, forward strand.
GAATTGTGGAAAAAACTTAAACTATCAAGTCGTGATGGTTCTAGATTAGCATTAAAACTTGAAAGAATTGGTTTCATTACTAGAGAAAAACTTCTTGAAAATAATCGTTGGACTTACAAATTAATTTTAAAGAAAACCCCCATCAGTACAGAATCCATTATGAATGCTCCATGTTTAGTTTGTACAGTTGAACAGAAATGTTCAATTGATGGAGAAATTAGTCCTAAAAGTTGTCAATTCATAGAAGACTGGGTCATTGCTGAAATGAAAAAACCTGCGAAGTCTAAATGAAATTACAAGATGCTCGTAAAGATCACTATCGAAAATTAGCACACGAACAAGGTTTTCGAAGTAGAGCTGCATTCAAACTAAAAGAATTAAATCAATCTTACCGACTTATTGGTCCTGGATTTAATGTCCTAGATTTGGGATGTGCTCCTGGAGGTTGGACCCAGATGGCAGTTAAACTATCTGGAAATCAAGGTAAGGTAATGGGAATTGACTTGTCATATGTTGATGAAATTCCAGGTGCTTATCTAATTCGTGAAAATATCGAAGATGAACATGTGATTGATGAAATAATGTCTTATTTTGGGCGTAAAGTTAATGCCGTAATCTGTGATTTATCCCCCAAAGTCAGTGGAAATTGGTCCGTAGACCATGCAAAACAAATTTCCCTAAATTATGATTGTGTAAAAATTATGGATAAGGTTTTAGCTAACAAAGGAAATGCAGTTTTCAAAATTTTTGATGGTGAATATTCTGCAGAATTCAAAGATTATATCAAGAAAAAATTTGCAAGAATAAATCTCACAAAACCCAAAGCTAGTAGAAAACAAAGCAGTGAGTTGTATTGTGTTTGTTTAGGGTTTATTGGATAGACTGAATTATTTTTTTAATTTCATTTATTTTTGCATCTGTTCTAAATCCTGTGGGATTAAATGCAGTTACACTAGATACAAAATTATTTTTTTGTAAATTCTCTATCAAACTTTCTAATTTTGGAGGTGATCTTTTCATTTTTGATGCAATTTCATCCAAAGTATAGTATGTTGCAGGCATTTCTGATTCTTTAATGCATTTGTTGATTGTTTTTTCACAAATTTTATCGACCTTATAATTTGGAATTTCTTTTGACATATTTTCAACAAATTCTTTATCAAAAAGTTTTCCAATCCATAATGGTCCTGCAATACTTGTTTTTGATTCACATAATTCACATTTGAGTTCTTGTTGTAGGGATGTTTTTCTGTGTCCACAACTTTTACAATGAATAATGTATCCAATATTTTCTTGTTGATCTGGTCTGTTTAGAACTTTGACATATGTTCTGTAATAATGCATTTCACTTTCTACAAACATTGGAATTATTTCTACTCCTAATCGTGCTGCAACTACTCTAAGACATCCTAAAACTAGTCTAATTGCAATTTCATTTCCATATTCTGTTCTTACTGGAATTCCCCCGTATTTTCTCTTACATGCCTCTTGGAATAATCCATTTAACACTTGAAGATCTGTAGCTGCAGTTGATAATATTCCTCCATGCATTGTTGCCCTTAACCCACAATCAAAAAATGCGGCAGGTGAGCCAAATGGATCAATATCTACTATTGAGCCTCTTTCTCCCTTCCTAGAATATTTACTAAAAAATCTACATACCTCTTTTTCAGAAAATTCCACATTTTTTAACTCATTTAGATTTGCAGAATGTTCTGCCATTTTTAGAGCATTTGGATTTAGATCATTGATTACTAAATTCTCTATACCAATCTCTTTTGCAACTCGTAATCCTCTAGCTCCAATTCCTGATAACCCCTCTAACATAATTTTTGGATTTTCAAAATTTCTTAAAAATCCAGCATATGCAATAATTGATAAATCCCTGTTCACTCTTGCTTTGGGATTAAAAAATGCAGGTTTTTTTGGCGGAACTTTATCTGTTAATGATTTTTTTGGAACTAGTAATTTTGTGTCTCCTTCAACTATCTCTTGAAAAATTTCATCTGGAAATTCCAACTTTATTTCTATTTTTTTTAACCCTATAACGGTTTAATACTTGTGCATTACGAGAAAATTTGTGCAAATTTGTGGAATTGATGATGCTGGACGCGGTCCTATGTTGGGACCTTTGGTAATAGCTGGAATATCATTAGAGAAAAAAAATATAAAAAAATTAAGTGCTTTAGGTGTAAAAGATTCAAAAAAACTTACTCCAAAATTACGTGAATCACTTTATAAAAAAATAATTTCAATTGTTGATGATTACTATATTGCAAAAATTTCTCCAAAATCAATTGATGCTAGTGTAAAAAAACACTGTCTAAATGGCTTAGAGGCAAAATACATGGCAAAAGTTGTTTCAAAACTAAACCCTGATATTTCATACGTTGATTCATGTGATGTTAATCCCACTAGATTTGGAAAAGAAATTTCTAAATTATCTGATAATCATAAGATCAAATCATATCATCGTGCTGATAGTAGATTTGTTGTAGTCTCTGCTGCATCAATTTTAGCAAAAGTATCTCGAGATAGAGCAATTGCAAAATTACAAAAAGAACATAATTTGGGAAGTGGATATCCTTCTGACTCTGTAACTGTAAAGTTTGTAACAAAATATTATAAAAAAAATCATGAAATGCCCAGTTTTGTGCGTAAAAGTTGGAAGCCTGTTCAGAAAATAATGGGAAAAACTTAGCCTCTATATCTGGAAATTACCATTGCGTGATCTTTATCATATGGATGCAAATCAATTGATTGTAATATTTCAAATTTTTCTTTTAGTTTATCAATTTCTTCTTCTACAATTCTTTTTGGTGCTTTAGTAACATCAATACTTCTTGTTTTGATTACTAGGAAAAAATATCCTCCTTTTTTTAGGAACATTTCACAATTCTTGATTGCAATTTCTGTTTGATCTGGTTGTGCAATATCTACATACACAACATCCACTTTTCCAAATACTGAAAAGTATTCTTTTGGTCTTCTTGCATCTTGTAAAATTGCCATGATATTTTTTCTGTGTGTTGCAACTCTATCTAAAAAATCTCTTGCAACTCTACTTGCATGTTCTACTGCAAAAACTATTCCATTTGGACCAACAATATCTGAAATATGGCTTACTGTAGTTCCAGTTGATGCTCCCAAGTATAGAACACTTGTTTTATTTTCAAAAGGAAAATCCTCCAAATCATTCATTATGGATGCTGCTAATTTACTTCGAAATGGATCCCATAATCGATACTCAATACCTTTTTTGATAATTAATTTTTCTTTGTAAACTTGATTTCCTGGTACAAAATTTTCAGTCGCTAATTTTTTTTGTCCTTCTGATTTAATCCAAAAATATGATTGACTATCTTCGTCCAAACCTTTTTCTCTTTTTATTTGAATCTGATCTTTCGTTATTGCTTCTATCTGATCTTTCGTAATTACTTTTATCGTTTCTATCTCCACCTTCTCTTCTTCTATCTCCACCTTCTCTTCTTCTATCTCCAAAGTTTCTATCTCCACCTTCTCTTCTTCTATCTCCA
>JABJDB010000070.1 GCA_018668425.1 Nitrososphaerota archaeon
CGAGTTCTACAACTGCAGAGTGTAATGATTCTGAAGAATAAACAGGGGCAGTACAGCCTTCAATGTAATGAACTTCTGCACCTTCATCTACAATGATTAATGTTCTTTCAAACTGACCAATGTTTTCTGCATTAATTCTAAAGTATGCTTGTAATGGCATGTCAATGTGAACACCTGGTGGAACATAGATGAAAGAGCCACCACTCCAAACTGCACTGTTTAGTGCTGCAAATTTGTTATCCTCTGGAGGAATTATTTTACCAAAATATTTTTTGAACATTTCAGGATGATCGATTAAAGCTTGATCAGTATCCAAAAATAATACACCTTGTTTTGCCAAGTCTTCTCTCAAACTGTGATAAACAACTTCAGATTCATATTGTGCTCCAACTCCTGCTAAGAATTTCTTTTCAGCTTCTGGAATTCCAAGTTTATCAAAAGTTTTTTTGACATTGTCTGGAACATCATCCCAGTTTTTCTCTACTTTGTCAGATGCTTTTGCATAATAGTAAATATTTTGAAAATCAATTACAGATAAATCTCCACCCCATGTTGGCATTGGTTTTTGCATAAAAATTTCATAAGAGCGTAATCTAAAGTCTAACATCCATTGTGGTTCGTTTTTCATTTTACTGATTTCAATTACAGTATCTTTTGTGAGGCCTTTCTTACTGAGATGAACATACATCTCTGTAGAGTCTTTGAAATCATATTGAGAATAATCCATGTCAACATTTTCAGTGGCCATGCGAAAAATAACCCCGTTATATTATAAATACATGAGCAAAAATAGGCACAGTTAAATAGCTAGAGCTAAATTTTAGAAAATTCAATCCAAACTAAGGCTCATTGTATCAAATGCACCAACAACAGTATGAACTTTAGATGTAATATGAGAAATATCTAATTTCTTTAGTTCCTCAGATGTAAATGGCCCAATTGCAACTAGAGATAATTTTGAGAGAGTCTCAACTAATACAGATTTTTCATAATCCTTCAACATAATCTCAAAAAACCCACGAACTGATGATGCACTGGTAAAGATTACACCATCTACTTTTCTCTGAGAGAATAACTCACGAAATCCATTCCATTGTGTTAAATCTGAAAATGCACACACATCATACAAAAAAATCTCAACTACATCAATTCCAATTTTGTTCAGTAACTCTTTGAGAAATGAATTGGCAGCAGCACTTCTAGGTATGATTACTTTTTTGCCAACTGCATTAATTTGAGAAAATTCTTCCCCAACTCCAACGGATGAATGATTTTCAGGTTCATGATTTACTTTGATTCCATAAGATTCTAAAGATAAAGTGGTTTTAGGACCAACAGACATTACTATACTATTTGCAACTGCTAATTGTAATTCATCAAATTTTTCAATACTTTTTGCAGTATCAAATAATAGTTTCACAGCCTTTGAACTCAAAAATAAAGTATAGTCAGGATTGTTTTGTTTTACAGAGTTTAGAAATTCATCAACAATTTTTTCACCCTTTCCAACCAATTCAATTGTAGGTAATGCAATTGGGGTTGCTTTGTTTTGCTCAGCTAGTGTGATAAACTCTGAGGCATCATCTTTGGAACGCGTGATTGCGATAGTTTTCCCATCAAGCATTATTTCCAACCTATAATATCAGACAAATCAACTACTTTGCCAATAATGATGTTAGAAGGTGGAGTAATTTTGTTTTCTTTAACTTTTTTTGCAATGTTTGTGACTGTACCTTTGATCATTTTCTGTTTTGGTGTAGTTCCATTTTGAATGACAGCCACAGGAGTTTTTTTATCCATTCCGCCTAAAATTAGCTGTTTACAAATTACATCAATTCTAGATAATCCCATCATAATTACAATAGTATCAACTGATTTTGCTAATCTCTTCCATTTTACAATTTCAGTTTTTTTCTCAGGGTCTTCATGACCAGTAACAAAGACTACAGAGGAGGCGTATTTTCTATGTGTTAGTGGAATTCCAGCATACGTTGCAGAACCAATTCCTGAAGTGATTCCGGGAACTATTTCATATTTTACTTTATTTTCTTTGAGAAATTCTGCCTCTTCACCACCTCTTCCAAAAATTATAGGATCACCACCCTTTAGACGAACTACATTTTTCTTAGATTTAGCATATTCCACCATCAAATCATTTGTAGTGTTTTGGTGTGTTGTGTCATCTCCAACTGCTCTACCAACATAGACTTTGTCAGTCTTTTTTGGAATCATTGAGATAATTTTCTTACTAACTAATCTATCATAAAGTACAACATCTGCTTTTTGTAGTAATTCTACCGCACGTAATGTAATTAATTTACTATCACCAGGACCGGCCCCTACCAAATACACTTTACCACTCATATCTTATTCCACTCCTCTACTTTTTCTCTCCAATTTAATGCAAGATCATTTACACCCTTTTTACGTAATTCTTCTCCTGCATTTTTCCCAATAGAGTAAGGATCATTTTTGTCACCACTTGCAGTTACTTTGATTGATTGTTTCCCATCAACTGAAAATGCAATTACATCTAGAGTGATTTCAGAACCATTACTTTTTGCATATGCACCAACTGGAAATCTACATCCAGAATCAACAAAATCAGATAGTGCACGCTCTGCTTCAATTTCTAATCTAGAATTTGTATCTTCAATTTTTTTTAACATGGATATGGTAGAATCATCATCTTTTCGTGCAACAATAGCTATTGCACCCTGACCAGGTGATGGAGAAAAGTCAGTAATAGATAATGGAACATACTTTACATCAACTCCTAGCCTTGAAATTCCAGCTTGTGCCAAAACAATACCATCATAATCATCACCTGATGCTTTTTTTATTCTAGTCTCAATGTTTCCACGGATTGGTTTGACTATAACATCAGGTCTTTTTCTTGAGACTTGTACTGCACGACGTAATGAACTAGTTCCAATTACAGAATCAGGAGATATATCATCTAAAGATTTTCCATCAGATGAAATAAACACATCATTTACTACTTCACGAATTGGAATACATGCCAAAACTAAACTAGAATCAAGTTCTGAGGGCACATCTTTGAGACTATGTACTGCAAAATCAACTTCCTTTTGGGCAACTGCTCTATCAATTTCTTTTTCAAAAATTCCTTTTTGATCAATTGTAAATAATGGTCTTGTATCAGTATCACCTTTTGTAGTGATGGTTTTAATTTCATATTCTGCATCAGGGTTTTGTTTTTTGAGTTCAGAGATTACCCAATTAGTTTGGGCAACTGATAATTGACTGCCTCTAGCACCTACAATGTACTTCAATTTTTCACCGATTTTAGAGCAACATAGTATGCATCAAGTGTTTTATTTAGATCAGTTTCTGTATGTGCGTCAGAGAGAAACACTACTTCAAACTGAGATGGTGCGATGAATATTTTTTGTTTTAGTAATGATTGGAATAGTTTTTGGAATTTCTTGGCATTTGCGTTTTTTGATGTTTCATAGTTTGTTACGGGTTTATTTGTAAAAAATATCTGCATCATGGATGCTGTAAAATTGATTTGATGAGAGATTTTCATGTCAGTTGCCATATCATCAAGGGCAGTTGAGAACAAAAGATTGTATTTTTCTAATTTTGAATATAATTTATTTTTAATTTTATTAATGGTCTTAATGGATGCAATTGCTGCACTAACAGAAATAGGGTTTCCGGCAAATGTACTTGCCTGATACACCTTACCACCAGGAGATAGCAAATCCATTATCTCTTTTTTACCACCAACTGCAGCAATAGTAAATCCATTTGATAGTGCTTTTGCCATTGTAGTAATATCGGGTTTAATTCCAAAATGTTCTTGTGCACCGCCAGGGGCAACTCTGAATCCAGTTACTACCTCATCAAAGATTAATGGAATGTTGTTTTCTTTAGTAATTTTTCTCAAATCAGACAAGAAATTTTTCTCAGGTAAAATTAATCCCATGTTTGCAAGAATTGGTTCAACAATTACACCAGCAATGTCTTTATTTTTTTGAATTGTCTTTTGTAAATCCTCAATGTTATTGTATTGAACTACCAAAGTATTTTTTGAGACATCATCTAATCCACCATCAGATACAGAAATGCCATTATGTGCTGACCCTGATCCTGCTTTTACCAATACTGAATCATGTGCACCGTGATAACATCCTTCAAATTTAATTATTTTTTTCTTTTTTGTAAAACCACGTGCTAATCTTATTGCAGTCATTGTTGCCTCACCACCAGTGTTTACCAACCGTACTTTGTCAATTGATGGAAAGTTTCCAATGATTAGTTTTGATAATTCAAGTTCTGATTCAGTTGGAGTACAGTATAGAGTTCCTTTTGAGAGTTGTTTTGTAACAGCATCAATGATTTCTTTTCTTCTGTGACCCAACAGTAATGCACCATACCCATTGCAAAAATCAATTATTTTGTTATTGTCTGCATCCCAAATGTGGGAGCCATCTGCTTTTTTTGTGAAAAATGGATATGGCTCAAAGTATCTTACAGGGCTATTAACACCTGAAGGAATTACCTTTTTTGAATCAGAAAATAGTTTTTTTGATTTTGACAACATTTTGTTATCTAAAATGGTCATTATTATTCGTAATTTGAGGCTCTTTGGGCTCGAAATTTGCCACGAAATGCAAATGCTGCAATAATAGTTCCAATAAAGGGAGCAGTGAGATATAGCCACAAATCACTCAATTCTCCAGATAAAATTGCAGGAGCCAAAGCACGCGCAGGATTCATTGATGCACCCGAAATTACTGCAAGAAACAAAATATCCAATCCAACAATACCGCCAATTGCAACACCACTAAAGCCTCTTAACCCTTTAGTATACACAACATAAAATATGACACCCATTAACATTGCAGATGCAATTACTTCAACTGGGAAAATCAAGAATATGGAATGATCATAATTGGGAGTATTTGCTCCAATGTTTACATCATTTCCAATAAATTGTAAAACAAATAATGAACCCAAAAATGCACCAATAATTTCTGCTGCAAAATAATACAATACCTGTAGTTTTGTAATATGTCCAGTTATGTAATATCCAATAGTCACTGCAGGATTAAAATGAGCCAGAGAAATTTTTCCAAAAGAGTACACACCAATTAATAATGCAATAAATGGTGCAAGGGCAGCAAATGGAATTCCTAATTGACCATCAAGGAATTTAACATCATATACAATTGAACCAGTAGCAAATACTACAAGAATAAAAGTTCCAATTAATTCTACAATAAAAATTTGTAAATTAGAGTATGACATTATTTTTCATCTTTAAGTGAATCAATTAATTTTAAAACTTTTAATTTTATTTCATCACGAATTATTCTTACTTGTTCAATAGATTGTCCTTTAGGATCATCTATATTCCAATCAATAACATCATTTACAAATAATGCAGGACAAGATTCTTTATCCATACATCCCATGTTAACAGTTTTAGAATTATTAATCATATCATCAGATAACAATTTTGGTGATTGTTGTGTAACATCAATTCCAATTTCATCCATTACTTGAATTACAATCGGGTTAAGTTGAGAAGAAGGAGTAGTTCCTGCACTGGTAACATGAAATGAGTCACCACCATATTTTCTAAAAAAAGATTCTGCAATCTGACTACGTCCAGCATTTTCTACGCACACAAATAGCACTTTTTTAGTCATAAAATTGATATAAATATTAGTTTATATAAATATAGATTGATATGAATGGACCATCACTTTTGAAATGTATTTGTGATGAAACACGTTTTGAAATTTTAGAATTATTACAAAAAGACAAAGAGTTGTGTGTTAATGATTTTGTAGAAAAATTAAACAAAGATCAACCACTAGTATCACACCACCTAAAGACTCTAAAAAAATGTGGAATTGTCAAATCAAGAAACCAAGGTAAAAAAGCAATGTATGCAATTTCTAGTAATCAATTATCAGAGTTAATTTCAAATGTCACAAAAACTAGTAAAAAAATTCCAATTTTATGTACAGAAGATAATTGTTGTTAGAATTTTTCAGTTCTTAGTACGCCAACATCACTAACATAGAGAACTATAGCAAAGTTTGCAAACAATGTTCTAGATACTTCCTCAATAATTTCAGTTAGTTTCTCTTCACGTAAAATAACTTCAACTTTGACATTTTTTTCAGTTTGTAACCCTTGACCACGTAATCCACGTGCACCATTACCTTCAACTTCATAGGTAGTGTATCCAGTGATGTCATGTTTTTTTAAAATTTCAATAATATTTTTTTGTGTAAGAATCTCACAAGTAATAGTTAGTAGTTTTACATCATATAATTTCATAATATTCCCTCAAAAACAGAATGGAATAAGTCTATCGATCCTTGACCGTGAACCAAAGTTGATATCATAAACATGATTGGCAGTAATACAATAATGTTGTAAGGGAATGTAATTCCTAATGCAGATGTAATGTACAGGCTAGGATTTGCCTGAGGTATTGTATGACGTAACACTGCAGGGGCTGCAATAAATGATGCACTAGCTAACAACAAACCAAACATAACTGCACCACCCAAACTCAAACCTATTGCAGTTGCAACAAGAACTCCAATAATTCCATTAAAGGTAGGCATGATTACGGCAAAGGCTGTAAGAAATAGTCCGACCTTTTTGATATCACCTAATCTCTGACCTGCAATAATTCCCATCTCAATCATAAAAATTACAATTGCACCAGTAAACATTTCATCAAAAACAATTCGGATAGAATCAAAACCAGATTCACCAATAATATAACCAATTACAATACTTCCAAGTAAAATTACAATGGCTTTTCCAGTAATCGATTCGTGTAATACTTGAGAGAGTTTAGTTTTAGTTTCTTGTAAACCAACATCAATATCAGATGAATCACCAGAACCAAGTGATTGTTTTTTTGCACGAATCTGTTTTGATACTGCCATGTTTGTCAAAAATATTGCCAAGATAAATGCAACAGGCTCCAATACTGCCAATACTGCTGCCAAATATCCTTCAGATGTTACTCCTTGATTTTTCAAAAATGATAAACCAACTGAAAAAGTGACTGCACCTACTGCACCATAAGTTGATGCTAATGCATATGAATCAAATATATTGAATTTACCAAGACGTCGTAAAATTTGATAGTGATTTAATGTAAACAACAATGATAATCCAATTGCAACAAGCATTGGAACCAACATGTTTTCAAACCCAGTGTTTCTCATCTCAATTCCACCATGTAATCCAATTGCGGCTAAAAGATAGATGGGAAGAAATTCTGAAATTGCTTCAGGGATTTTTAAATCAGATTTTATCCTAGCAGCAATAATTCCAAACAAGAAAAATAGAATGATAGGTGTAAGTAAGTTTGATTGGATTAAAGAGAGTATTTCCATTATAACATCTCAAAAAATTTTTGCTGAAATAAAAACCAAGGTATTAAAATCACACAAAGAGATTAATCAGAAAAGTAAATCCAATTCCCATTGCAGCACTGCCAGGGATGGTAATTATCCATGAAAATACAATCTGTCTGCTAACATTCCATCTTACAGCACGTTTTCTGCGTGCAGCTCCTGCCCCCATAATTGTGCCTGTAATGGCATGAGTTGTGCTTGCAGGAATACCCAATGTGGCAAAAATTGCAAGCATGATACCACCACCAGTTTCTGCTGCAAATCCTTGATATGGTTTGAGTTTTGTGATTTTTACACCCAAAGTCTTGATGACCTTATATCCACCAAAGAAAGTACCCAATCCCATTGCAGTTGCTGCTGCAAAAATTACCCATAGGGGCATTTCAAGTTCAGGAATTAGTCCTGCTGAAAATAAAATCAGAACAATAATACCCATAGTTTTTTGACCATCATTTGCTCCATGAGTTAATGCAAACCAAGCTGATGAAATTATTTGTAAGCGTCCAAAAGTTTTATTCACAATTGCAGGTTTTCTATTTGCAAATATTGTGATAATTAGTCCTGTTAATAGTAAACCAAAAATAACTCCACCAATTGGTGCAATTACAATTCCTGCAAAGACTTTGGTCAAACCACCATAAACTAATTTTTCAAAACCTAATCCCATAATTCCTGCACCCATTATTCCACCAACTAGGGAATGACTATTAGAAATAGGTAATCCAAAATAAGTACAAAGGGTACTCCAACCAATGGCTCCAGCCAATCCACCAATTATCATGTAAACTGTAATATCATCAGGACTAACAATTCCTTTAGCAATGGTAGTAGCTACTGCAACTCCAAAAATAAATGGACCAATAAAGTTCATTGATGCAGACAAAGCAACTGCATGAATTGGTTTTAGTACACGTGTTCCAATTACTGTTGCAACAGAGTTTGCTGAATCATTAAATCCATTTACAAAATCAAAGATCAATGCTACAATAATTGCACCGATTGCTATTTCTATCATTTAATCATCTCACGTATATTTTAGAACAATATCTTCAATGACATCGGCAACATCTACACATCTATCTGATGCAGTCTCCATTGTTTCATAGATATCTTTTAGTTTGATAATTTTGATTGCATCATCAGATTCAAACAATTCTCTAATTGCTTCTCTATACAATTCATCCACAACGTGCTCAATATCACCAGTATTTCGGCAATGCTGAATCATATCTTTAGGATCTTTGATTTTCTGTAATTTTGAAATCATATACTCTACTTCCTTTGTAGCCTTTACCAATTCTATAGCCATTTTTTCAGTATATGGAGGGGGAGTAGTGATTTTGTAGCTATAAACACGAGCTGCAATCCCATCCATGAAATCAATCACATCATCAATTTTTGATGCAATTCTTTGCATGTCTTCTCTATCAAGTGGAGTGATGAAGGTCTTGTTTAATTCTGAAAAGATATCACGAGTTAGTACATCAGCTTCAGTTTCAAGTTTTTGAATTTTTTTGACTTGTTCCTCATCAGATAAATCTGAGAATAAAACCACTACGGCTTCTGAGGTTTCAACTGCTTTTTTTGCTAAATTATCAAGAATTGTTAAGAGTTCTTTTTCGTTGGATTTTATCCACGATAACCATTGTCCCATGATTAATCGAGTCAATAATTAGAGTTAAGGTATCTCAACATGTTATCTATTGATCTATATAGAAACTGTTTCAAACTAAAGATCAATAATTGATCGCGTAAATAAAAATTCAGTAGAATAAAAAATAGAAAAAAATATTCTTGTTTACTCTACAAAGAATCCTCTAGGCCAGTTGTCAGTGTTCCTAAGATCATTTGTATCAATGGTGTCTGCTTTGGGTACATCAAACATCACATCATATGTAGAATTGTTTGGATGATATCCCTGACATTCAAAGTCAAAGATATTTTCTAAAGCAAATTTATTTTTAACATAACTCTCTTCTTTGTTTGGTTCAGTATCAACATCATAGTTTGTTACTCTGCAATTTACATAGTTAAAACCACGAATTACCTCTCCATCAGATACAATATCCACATCAACATCTACAAGATTTCTGAATTGAGTTCCACCAGTATTTTGAGTTTTAAGATTATCGTTATCTACATAGTTGTAAAGTAGTGGATAATCTCCGACAATTCCTCGTAATTCCATAGTAGGATATGCTGTCTTTCGTGTAAACTCAGTTGCAGTTTTTCCAGTAGATTTTGCCTGAGTTTCTCCAAATGTATATTCTGTTGCAGTAAGTACTTCACTTTGTTTAAACATAGAAAATTCTATTGTCTCAGTACCATCTGCAAAAGTAAATGTTGTAAATACATCCAATCCTTTGTCAGTATTTTGAATAGATTCAACATATTCATTTGAAAGGTGAGTAGATTTCCATACAGGTGTATCGCCTCTAATTTCATCATAATTCATGTTGATTGGGGAAAGTCCAGCGCATGTAAAGCTGAATTGATTAACAATTACAAATCCACTTTTTCCAGTAAATCCTTCCTCTTTGTCTGTTTGAGTTTTTATTTTAGCATCACTTACAATACAATCCCTGAATTCAAATCCTCTTAACACATCTTCGCCATTAGTTAATTCTACTAATGCATCAAAGTCAAGATTAGAAACAGAACCAACTCCCGATACATCTCGTGAATTATCAATAGCACGATATAGTAATGGATAGTAATCTAAAACACCCTCTACTAAAAATTCAGGAGTATTTGGATTTTCTTCATATGCTGAAACTAGATCAAAAACAGGAAATTCAATTTTTTCAGAACCATCATCATAGATGAAAGTAACTGAAGTCCTCATATCACTTGCAAAATTAAATCCAGATTCACCATAATCATAGAATAGGTCATCTTCAGGAAGTTGCCATCCACCTTGATTTGGAGCTACACCACTACATACAAAGATGATTTTATCAACAATTGCAAATCCAATTTCTTTATGATAACTTTCAAAGTCATTAGAATCAAGAGTTTCAATTTGATAATTATCAACTCTACAGTTATTATAATCAAAAGATATGACAGATTCACCATTTTTTACAAAATCTGCATTGACATCAAAATATTTGAATTGAAAATCAAATGCACTATTTGAGAGACGATACTTGTATGCCTCATCCATTGCTTCATGCAATAGTGGAGATTCATCAACAACACCTTCCACAGTAAATGAAACTCCAGAGTTAGAAACAAGATTTTCATTCATTTCAAATACAGGAAATTCATGTACTTCAACTCCATCTCTAAATGAAAATGTAAGAACAGGTTCAGTGTCACCTACAACTCGATATCCGTTATCTGCAAAAATATTTGTTGTTCCAAATGAAACTAGTGCAAATATTGCAATCAAACTAAACAATACAATGTTTGTTACGTTTTTGTGAGTCATTAAGATTAAAAGAAAAAAAATCACCTATAAGCCATATCATCATTATCTACCATTAGAACATGTTTCTATATAGAAAAATTTCTTTGAATTTTTAAAATCTATTCACAATTAACAATAACGTCATTTACAGAGTCATAACAATTGTCATGTTCTGAACCACCATCAATTACATCCATTCCAGATTCACCATAAATTACATCATATCCAGATTGACCTTTAAGAATATCATTTCCATTACCACCATTAATTGTATCATAGCCAGAATTTCCATAAACCACATCATCATCATCTCCACCAAAGAGACAGTCATTTCCATCCAATCCACTGATCACATCAGCCCCACCTAATCCAAAGATAAGATCATCAGCAGATGTTCCTAAAATAACATCATCATCAGACGTTCCAACTATTTTGTTATAATCAGAATAGGCATTACCACATGCATTAACTGTAACAGTTTGGTATGCTTCAGCAGTGTTTCCCGCATTATCAAATGCAATCCAAGTTACTTTGTTTACACCTAAGGAGAATTTTTCTGGGGCATTATTTAGAATTGTATTAATTCCACTTTCGGAATCATCAGCAATTGCGTCACCAATTGGAACAAAAGTAAACAAATCAATTGCATCTAAAACAATATCACTTGGAGCCATTATTGTTGGGTTAATTTTATCATTAGAAAAATCATAAATGATTTCAGGTGTAATAATTTCTACAGATTCAACAATTTGAGGTTCAATGTATAATGGGGTTTCATATGATTGAATTTTGTGGGATGCTGAATCAATTACTAACAATTCACCATTAATTCCAAATGAAATATCAGTTAGCATTGCAAAATCAGTAGGATAATGACCTAATCGTTCAAAGATATCCATAGAGTATTCATCATCTGGAGATAGATTCAAAATTCTATTATTTGCAGAATTTACAACAAACATCTGTCCATCTGAATCAACAGAGATTGCTACAGGAGAAAACACATAGTTAAATCCTTGAAATGGCATTGATTTTATTAAATTTCCATTTGAATCAAATTTTTCAATTTTACGATTTCCACTATCAGTTACATAGACATCACCTTTTTGATCAACATCAATTCCATTAATTGATAGGAATTGGCCTGAAGACATACCACCAGTACCAAATGACAATACAAAGTCACCATCAGTGGTGAATTTTTGAATTCTGTAATTGTTAGAATCTACAACATATAGAAAATCACCATCAACTGCAATACCGTTTGGAGATTTTAATTGTCCATCACCATTACCATAACTTCCCCATTCTGCAACAAAGGTTCCATTATGAGAGAATTTCTGAATTTTATGTAAACTATGATCACCAACATAAACAAAACTATCATCTACTGCAATTCCAGAAGGATGATGAAATTGTCCAGATAGAGTTCCACTTTGTCCCCATTCAGTTACAAATTCACCAGAACTAGAAAATTTTTGAATTCTCTTATTTCCCAAATCACTAACATACGAATTTCCATCAGAATCTACTGCAAGGAATTGAGGGTAGGATAATTGTCCAGGATGCATTATTCCAAATTCTCCCCATTCAGAGAGAAAATCATAATCACCTAATGCAAAAGAATTAGGAATTGAGCTAAATAACAAAACTGCTGATACAGCCACAATTGAAAGGATAATTTTTTCCAACAGATAGTTGTATCAAAATTTTACAAAGATCAACGGAGTTAACAATTGTTTGATTTTTAGTCAACTTTATCTCAAAATGGCTTGTTTACTTCACGCGTAAAGACATAGCTTGCAAGTCCAATCATTACAAGCACAAATGCAATTAAAATTCCGAGGCTAAATAATATAGGAATTCCACCTTCTGAAACTCCAGTCATAAGTTCTCTTACAAGTAAAATGGTGTAAGTAACAGGATTTAGTTTTGCAATTACTGCAAGCCAGTTAGGCAATAATTCCAATGGGAATAATGCAGGACTTAACATGAATAATGGCATTCCAAGAAAATTAATCATTCCCCAAAATGTTTCTTGAGATTTTGCAGTAGCTGCAACAATTACTGAAATTCCGGAAAATCCTAATGAGAATAAAATTACAATTACCATAATAGGTAAAATCATTATAGGGTTTGGAAAATTAACACCAATTGCCAAAGCAATTCCAATTATCAAACTAGCTTGCATTGCTGCAATTAATGAGATAGCAGACATTTTTCCCAAAGCAATTGAAGAACGTGAAATTGGTGAGGTCAGTGCTTTGTTCATGAAACCATAACGTCTATCCCATAAAGTGTTAACACCACCAAAGATACTTGTGAAAATTGCAGTCAGTATAATGACACCTGGTGCCATAAATTCAATATACTCACCATCAAAACCAACTGATTGAATTAATGACTGAGTTCCTGAGAAAATATTTCCAACAACAATAATCCAAATGGCAGGTTGGATTAATCGAATTAAAACCCCACTTCGAGATTTTTTATATCTCTTTAGCTCTCTCCAAAAAATTGTGTATGTATCATACATTAATGAATTCAAGTTCGTAACCTCTTCATTTTTGCAT
Organism: Nitrososphaerota archaeon; assembly: GCA_018668425.1. Classification (GTDB taxonomy): domain Archaea; phylum Thermoproteota; class Nitrososphaeria; order Nitrososphaerales; family Nitrosopumilaceae; genus Nitrosopumilus. Next base: position 13,410 of record JABJDB010000070.1, read on the forward strand.
GTTCTCGCCTTCTGTTAAATTTAGAATCATCATCACGAATTTCATGTCCAGTGTATGAGATAAAGACATCATCAAGTGTTGGCCTAGTTAAAGAAATTGTAATAATTTTAATTTCAAGTTCTGATGAGATTTGAAATATTTTTGGAATAACTTCAGTTCCATTTGAAACAAAAAGAGTTAGCTTAGAACCATCCTCAGTGATATTTTTTACAAATTCAATTTCTTTAAGTTTAGTCAAGAAAGAATCATGAATAGAATCATCTTCTAAAATAATTGAAATCACCTCATTGCCCATCGCATTTTTTAGATTTTCAGGCGTATCAATTATCTGAATTTTACCACCATCAATAATTCCAACTCTGTCACAGAGTTTGTCAGCTTCCTCCATGTAGTGAGTTGAAAGAAATATTGTCATGTCAAATTCAGTATGGATTTTTTTGATATACTCCCAAATTTTTCGTCTAGTTTGAATATCAAGGCCAACTGTAGGTTCATCTAAAAACAAAACTTTAGGTCGATGTAGTAATCCACCTGCAATATCTAATCTCTTTCGCATTCCACCAGAATACGTCACTACAGAATCATTTTGTTTATCAGTTAATTCAATTAATTCTAAAACCTCATCAATTCTTGAATTAATTTCATTTTTTGGGATATGATTTAGTCTTGCTTGAAGTAAAAGATTTTCTCGCCCTGTAAGATATTCATCAACTGTTGTTTCTTGTTGAACATAACCAATATTTTCTCTCACTCTTTTTGGATCATTCATCACATCAAAATTTGAAATCAAAGCATGACCAGAAGTTGTTTTAAGCAAAGTAGTAAGAATCATCATCGTAGTACTTTTTCCAGCTCCATTAGGACCCAAAAATCCAAAAATTTCTCCAGTTTTAACTGAAAAAGAAATATCATTTACTGCAATTACATCTCCAAATGATTTTGTCAGAGACTTTGTTACAATAGAGTACAACAATTTGATCGCCTCTTTCAATTATAAATTGCTTAGTAGATCCGCATAAAAAATTTAAAGTGTTATTGTAGAGATATCATCATGAATGGATTATGTCAAAAACGTCACTCATCAAATGTAGAGATTACAGTACAAGATGGAATTCCTGTTTGCTCTAAATGCTCCAGTAAAACAGAATAACATAGTGATTAAGAAAAAAGAAAATTAAAAGAATTATTCAATATTTTTGAATTCTTCTTTAGTCATTCTTAAAATGACTTTTTCACCTACACCCCAAATTTCAGATTTGGATAGGATTTTTGAATGCATCAAACCATCAGTTACCTCAATTGATTCGAGTTCATTAGTATCAGGATGTCTATGTAGACTCTTTACCTTACCAATTTTGTGACGGTCAATATCAGTTACTGGAATTCCAGTTCTAACTGGAGGTCTACTTAACAGAAGTGTTTCTTCTGAGAATTTGTCAATATAGTCTTCTGATAGAAAATAATCTTTGTTGAATCCCTGGTGAATGGTTACACCAGAGACGGTAAGAGTGTCTTGATTAATGTGAATATGTTTGACTTTGCCATATTCAATTCCTTCTCTATCTATGACTTTTTTTCCAGTAAAGGTATCGGCTGTAGCCATTTTTTCAGGCATTCCTTCTAGTTTTACTGACATGTTATCAAATGTGCAGATTTGTTTATCCCATCAAAATATCAGAAATTTCTATCAATGGGGTTAAATTACTTGACTGCAAAAAAATCACGCATGGAAATCACTGAGGAACGATTCAGACCCATTTTAATCACAAAGGGAAGAAAGACAGGAAAAGAGCATTCAGTGATGCTTCGAGCAATAAAGTACAATGATAAAATTTACTTTTCAAGACACAAACCAGATGGCGATTGGTTTCAAAACGCAATGGCTAATCCTCAAGTGAAAATTAAATACAAAGATAGTGTGTTTATTGGAATTGCAAAGAAAATTACAGATGATTCCCTAAATGAGAAAATTTCTCAATTAAAATATCCAGGTGAAGAAAGAGCTAATGAGAAGAGAATTGCAATAGAAATTACACTAGATTGATTTTTTAGATTTTATAAAATAGTAAACAGTGAATCCACCAAGAACTATTGTTAATATCAAAAATGGTAAAAACAATTCAAAACCAAAAGTATCAGAGTTTGTAATAGTTTCTGCAACATCCATGCCACGTTGTGTCAAATCAGATGATTCAGATTCCATCATTGGTGCAGACATTGCTGTAGATGTATCTTTAGGAGTAGATCCCATCATCTTTTGGGATGGATCATAAGATAATTCCATACGAGTGTTATCTACAGGGAGTTGTTCTGAAGACAAAGACAGTGAAAATAATCCCGAAACCCCAGTTGCAATTCCCAGTCCTGCAACTTTGTAAATATACTTGAAAGAACGTACTAGGGATTTACTTTCTTTAGTTTTTTTAGATAAAGTGGGAGGAACAATTACAATGCTGAATTTAGTTGCAGTGTAAATTTTCATATCTTGTGATTTTGAATTCTTTTCAATTTTTGAAATATTTACAACTCCCAAATCCTGTAATTTTGTTAAATGGTATTTTACTAGTTGTAGAGAAATTTCAGTTTTTTGAGCAATTTGAGTGGCAGATAATTCCTCATCAAACAATAATTGTAAGATTTCACGACTAGAATCATTAGAAAATATCTCTCCAAATGATTTTATTTTTTTATCATCAGTTGCTAAAATTTTGATTTGTTCTACAAATTCATCGTTATCTTCTGAAGACATTAGAGTTGAGTATAAGGTAGTTGAATATGTAAGTTGTTTGGTAAAATTACAATTTCACTAAACCTTTTATCCAGAACTATCAAGGAACAGTAATTACAAAAAAAGAGAAAAGAAAATGAATCAAACAATAATAATTCCAATTGCAATAATCGTTTCAATTCTAGGAACTGCCGGAATTATGTATGCCATATCATTTGATCAACCTTCACAAATTTCAGATATTTCAGAACCACAAATTATCTATGTAGATAAATCTGCATCAGAATTTTTCACAGGGACTGATGAAATCAAAAAGATAACATCTCAAGAGGAACTAAAAGATATCCTACAAACATCTTCAATGTTTTCAGGAAATTTCTATGGTAATAGCGGCATCATCAGAAGTATGGTAGTAGAGGATGCAGTGGTGGCAGAATCAGCATCAGATGGAAGTTCAACATTAGGTGCACCAGAAGCAAAATCATCAACCCAATCAGGAACAGATTATTCAACTACGAATGTTCAAGTAAAAAATGTCGATGAACCAGACTATCTCAAAAACGATGGTAAATACGTCTACATTGTTTCAAGAAATACATTATCCATAATTGATGCACATCCAGCTGAGAATGCCAAAGTAATTCTCAAAATTGCACTAGACATTGAATCTCAATATATTCAAAATATGTTCCTAAATGAAGATAGACTAGTGATTTTCTATAATGGTCAAAGTGAAGATGAAGAAATTTCACAGTTTGACTTTATTCCAAGAAGATCATACAGTTCAGTTACCCATGCATTAATTGTAGATGTATCTGATAAAGAAAATCCAACAATTCTCAAAGATTATTCCATTGACGGTCACTTTAGTGATGCAAGAATGATTGGAGATTATGCATACTTTGTTACAAATAACTACATCAATCATCAATATCCAAGACTTCCAGTAATCATGGAGGATTCAGTAAGGATTATGACTCCTGATGTATTTTACTTTGATAATATTGAAGAATTTTCAAACTTTAACACACTAACTGCAATTGATATTTTTGGAGATACAATAAATTCTGAATCATTTTTGATGGGTCACACGGGTTCATTTTATGTTTCAGAAGATAATTTCTATTTGACATATCAAAAAAATATGCCACATGGATTTTATGAAGACTCTGCACAAAAAAGATTCTTTGAGGTAATTGTTCCACTACTACCAAATGAAATTCAAAGTCAAATCAAAGCAATCAGTAATGATTCATCACTAAATCTATCAAGCCAATGGATGAAGATTTCAGAACTGATGCAAGAATCATATAACAAAATGGATAAAGGTACTAAAGAAACATTATTTGAGAAAATTAAAAATGCGTTAAATGAATACGACATAAAATCACAAGAAGATACAAGAAAAACAGTAATTCACAAAATTTCAATTGATGAGGAAAAAATAGAATATGTTGCAAAAGGTGAAGTTCCAGGTAGATTACTAAATCAATTCTCAATGGATCAAAATGGAGATAGATTCAGAGTTGCAACTACAACTGAAATTTACACACAGTATGAGGGAACAATTCGCTCAAATGCAGTTTATGTCTTAGATGAACAACTAAACATTGTAGGTGAATTAGAAGAGATTGCACCTGAAGAGAGCATATTTTCTGCAAGATTTATGGGGGATAGACTATACTTGGTAACATTCCAACAAATTGATCCATTCTTTGTAATTGATTTATCATCAGATACTCCTAAAATTTTAGGAGAATTAAAAATTCCAGGATTTTCAAATTATCTACATCCATACGATGAAGAACACGTCATTGGAATAGGCAGAGATACAAAAGAAATTGAAAATAATAGAGTCAAACAATTAGGCGTAAAAATTGCAATATTCAATGTAGTAGATGTTAGTAATCCCAAAGTTCTAGATGATTATATCATTGGTGATAGTTCTACACAATCTGAAGCACTATACAATCATAAGGCATTTTTCTTTGATAAATCAAGAAATGTTCTCTCCATCCCAATTAGTGCAGACGTTGAAAGTCTAGATAACTTAACAAGTTCCAAGATGTTTGCACCAGACTATAACAGATGGAGTGGATTTTACATATTTGATTTAGATACACAAAATGGAATCGATATGAAGGGAACAATCACACATTCAGACAGTGATACCAAATACTATGGAATGAACAATGCAAGAACATTCTATATTGATGATGTATTGTATACAGCATCACAAGGATATCTAAAAATGAATTCCTTTGATGAATTAGATGAAATCAATTCAATCAAACTTGAAAACACCGGTAAATTTATCGAATACTTTGGAGAAGAAACAGTATCAATAGAACCAATGCCAGAACCAATACGTTAGTTAGACCACATGAATAATAGTAGATAAACCACGTCTATCAATTTCAACATCATTTTCCATTTCACTAACTGTAATTGTAAATGAAATAACATCACGTTGTTTTGCTTTTTCAGCATGTAATTTCAAATGAATATCCATATCCTCAAATTCAGTATCAGGTAAATCGGATTCATCAAGATATGCACCACATGTTGATTCTATTCTAAATCTATCATGTTTGAAATGATATCCTAATTTCATTTTTCTCCCCTTCCTTCCATGTCCTCTAATGTGAACATCAATTATTCCAGGACTTGTTTCAGTATAGCTTGCAGTATTATTTACAAAAACACCAATTTCTAGAGGTTTTCCAGCAGTGGATTCAGCCATCTTTTGAATTCCATCATTCATTACAACATCAATTGCAGGAATGGATGTTGCAACTTTTGCAATCCAATCATTAGTTCTAGTTATAGTAGCATGAATTCCAGCACGTCTTTTTTTATCTTCATCTTCAGGCAATTTGTAATAATCTACCCATGCTTCATAATCATGAGAGATATCTTCGATAAAATCAATACATGTACGCTGGTATGAATTTACATCAGTTGTTCTTTCAGATTCATCACCAATATTCATGGATTCATCAGTGGGCATTGCCATGACTTATCCAAATCCACGTTCTAAAAAAACCAATCTTGCCTAGATTAATCATTATAAGAGGAAATCAGATTCTATAAAATATTGATATTTACTGAATTAACAACGGATTTACAAAATGAATTAAAAAAAGAACTAGCACAAATTAGATTTCTGTTAAAAAAAAATCCAGCAATGGGATACACAAGAATTGTATCAATAGGTAAAGAGGTTGGAAAAAAATACAACATCAATCTTGTTGTAAATTTTCCAAAAAAGGGAAGAATTGAAGAATATGAGATGTATGGTAAAAGAGACCTGAGTTTAATCATAGACCAATCAGTAAAGAGATTTCCAATCGACAGAGAATTAATCAAACAAAAAGCAAAAGAAATTCTCGGAGATGTAGAGACTCAAGACGCATATAATTATGAAGATAAAGAAGGGGTCAGAGTTTTTACTAAAAACTGGAAGATTGACATTTTGCCTCATTCAGTTCACATATGGACAGAATTTGATGAAAAAGTAACAGCATTTTGTGATTGGTTAATGGAAAATGCATTTTTAATGAAAAAGAAATAGATGTAAAAATTAAATATTTTCTAGTTCTTCTAACAATGAAATAGCTTCAGAATTTTTCGGATCTAATTGAATAATTCTTTTACAACAAGTAATTGCTTCATCTTTTTGCTCCAAAGCTAAATGAGTATTAGTTTTCAAAGATAGTGTTTCAATATCAGAATCATTGAGTTGATATGATTTCTCAAAATAGGGTAATGCCACTTTTGAGTCCTCTAAAATAAAATAGATACTGCCCATAATGAACATAAAATCAGAGTCATCTAAATATTCAGATTCTATACTTTCTCCGAATTTAATAGCCTCAACATACTCTCCATCTTTCATAAATTTTTTGAGTTTACGTTTTGGATGTTTAAAGAGACCTACCATGACTGATTCATAATTTTTAAAAATAATTTACAATTTGAATGTAGAGATTATGAAGTAATACTCATGATTCCTTCTTTAATTAAGAATTGAATGCCTTGAACAAAGGAATCATCATCAATTGCACCTTCTGCCCACCATCCAGCATTATTTTTAATCCAAGATGGAATTTCATTTGTTCCAGAACCAGAACCTTGTGCAGTTGGAGGGATTTTCATGATTCCTTCTTTAATTAAGAATTGAATGCCTTGAACAAAGGAATCATCATCAATTGCACCTTCTGCCCACCATCCAGCATTTCCTTTAATCCATTCAGGTATTTTTTCATCAGGTGTTGGTACAGGGGTTGGTGTTGGAATAGTTGCACCATCAGCAGCATAAATTGGAACTGTAAATTCCAAATAATCATCAATTTCAGATGGAACAATTCCATCAGGAGCTAATCCATAAATCCAAATCACATAACGAGCTTCACCAGGATTTTCTTTTACAATAAAGTCAAGTGAGGCCAATCCAGATGGGGAATACAAAAATTGTCTACCTTCTTCTTGAGCAAGAGATCTTAGAGGAGTCAAATTTTCATCAACAGTTAGAAAATCATATTGAACTTGATTCAAAAATGCAGTATCATCAAATTTACTGATAAATTTAATGGTCATACCGATTTCACATCCATGCACAGGATCTTCAGGACCATAAAATACATACACCTGATATTGGAAATCATTTGTAGGTTTTTTTATACTGACATTTTTTTCAAAATTAGTGTCACATCCTTTAGAAGACTGTTCATCTGCAGTAGATGTTATTCCTCCAAAAGGACTTGAAGAAACATTTTCTTTGTAATCTAATAATTCAAATTTGTATTCAGGTGGAGGTATCCCCTCAGACACATGAGTTAAAGTTGAAGCTTTAATAGGAAATGGGAAATCATCTACAAGCCAAACTTTACTTGTTGCACCCCCAGTTTTCCATGAAATTAAGACAGTTTCCCAAGTTCCAGAAGTAATTGTAATAGTTTCTAATGCAGTTGGAAGAACTTGTTCACCGCCAATGTTTCCGATTTTACCCCAAGACACATCTTTGAATTCTTTAGGACCTTTACCACCAGCACTTCCATCAGAAGTTGCAAATGCAGATAACCATGCAACTGAAGATTTGAATGCACTTCTATAGACACTCAAGTTTTCACTACCACCAGTTGGTTCTGGAGCAATTTTTCCTAATTCCATTTCACCGACAATTCGCTTATTGCCATCATAAACTACAACTTCTGCTAACCATTTTGTTTCACTACCACTTTGTACATCTCCTTTAATCCACAAGTCCATTTCAAATTCAGTACATTCTTTGTAATCCACATAACACATTGAATAAGAAAAGAAATCTCCATGTTTGAGGCCTTCACCTACATACCATGAACCTTCTTTGTCAACACCACCAGCTTGTGATTGTGCAAAAGATGGACTAACTAATGAACCAAAAAATAATGCAACGAAAAGAGGAAATGCTAAATAAATTACTTTCAAATCTGAACAAAATTAACAAAACGGATAGTTAAACGTTATTCAGCTTTTGAAAATCATGTATAATAGGTACCCACCATAAATTCGAATAAGCAAATATAGAGGAAAATTCAATAATTTTTAGAAATGTGCGAATGCTCAAAAATTCACCTCTTTGAAGTTGAATTCAAACTAGATGGCATGACAGTAGTTCCAACTCACAAAAATTGTGGATTTGGATTAGATGCAAAACAAGGAGACAAGTTCCAAAAAGAATTAGTAAAATCATGGGGCTTTGAGCAAGACGACGATTAATTAAAAAATAAAAGAAAAAGATGTAATCAATAATTCAATTACATATCTTTTGTAGCTTCTTTACAAACGTCTGTATTACATTTGCAATCAGCACTACATATGCAATGACCTTGCATTGCACAGTCACATGAGTAATCAGGATCGCCGCTATCAGCTTCGCATCCACATGCTTGATCTGTCATGGAAAACAGTGATTCCTACTTGTTTTAAAAGGTTAGGTGCCAAAAATAGGAATTTAGTCTCGTGCAATAATTTCAAGAATATCATTACAAGATTTCTGAATAAGTGTTGCTTGTTGAGATAATAAATTAGAATCAGATTCAATATCAAATGCAATTTTTAGAATATGGATAAGATCCTGTTCCCGATTCAAAGTATCTTTGATTTTAATGAAATTTTCTTTGTTTGTATATCCTAAATAAAAATAACAATCAGAAAGCATTGAATTTTTTAAAAAATAATCATACATTTTTTGGATAATTTTGGAATGATTGTTTTGTTCAATTTTATCTGAAAACCCAATAGTTGACTTTAACATTCTTTCAAGTAGAGTGGGAGTTGCTCGTTCTATTCCAACTGTTTGAGTGGCAGTCGAAATATGTTCATTAATAGAATTTTTTTCAAATTTTCTAAATAAATCAAGAATATGTGAAGGACTACTTTTTTGATGGTTTAATGCTAAAATTGCATCAGACAAATAAAATGAAGCACATTTTTGCCAACAAGGTGCAAAAATATCGGAATTCTCAATGGCATCTTTAGTTTTTTGACAACAAAATAGAGATTCAATCAAAGAATTTTTTGCAAAATCAGAATAAAGTGAAAAACGCTTTTCATCAATTTTTGATAAAAACATTCGTAATTCCCATGATTCATCTTGAATGATTTGTAATTTATCATATGAAAGAAGTTTTTTGGTATTTTTTTCAAATAAAGATGCATGAGCAATAGTTACAGTTTCATTTTCAAAATCAATTGTGTTATACCCATTTTTTTCATCAAAAACCACAACATCATAATCACATGAATCATATGAATAGCCATGAGCTCTGCAACCACCCAAACCAACAGGGAAATTAGATAATCCTTGCTCTTGAATAATTTTTTTAATATCCATAAAATTTTATAATTTTGAATTTCTATAAATGAACCAACTCACAAAATTTAACAAATTCATGTAAAGTCAAAACATTTCCTTTAAATTGAGATTGAATTAATTTTTCATCAAGCTCCTATAGTGTAGTCCGGTTAAGCATTTTGGCTTCTCAAGCCAAAGACTCGGGTTCAAATCCCGATGGGAGCATTCCAAATTTAAAAAGATATGATTAGTTTGACTTAATTTTAAAATTATTGTATTTGTTTTTGAGGTAAAATTACAGTAAAAGTAGTAGGGTTATTTTTTACCTCTATTCTACCATGATGATCATCAATAATTTGCTTACAACTAACAAGACCCAAACCAGTACCTTCTTGTTTTGTAGTAAACAAAGGATCAAAAATTTTGGAGATTATTCCCTCAGGAATAATGGGTCCAGAGTTTTCAAAAGAAATCAAAACATCATCATCATCTCGGGTTATTTGAATATCAATTTTCCCAAAGTTTTTCATTGCTTGAATAGCATTGAGGATAAGATTTACAAAAACAATACGAATAGATTCAAAATCGCAGTAAAGAGGTACATTATTTTGAGATTTATTGACAGTTATTTTACTTGGAATGATTATATCAGTTAAAGAAGAATTTAGAATTTCAGATATATCATTTAAATTGAAATCCGATTTCTTATTAGATACAAATCCCAATACATCATTAATCTGATGTTCAATTCGATTAATTGCAGTATTCATTGCATCAAAATTGAGAGATTCTTTCTCAAGAATTTCAGGATACCTTAATTTTAAAAGATCTGTAGAAGTTTTCAAAACAGTCAAAGGGTTTCGGATATCATGTGCCAATCTAGAAGAGAGATTTCCAATTGATTTTAATTTTTCATCTTTGATGATTTTATCGGTCCTTATTTCATCAATTGGAAAAAGTTTATCACATTTTGTATTAAATCTAGCATGATGTTTTTCGATAGATTCCATATTAGGGCCAGAACAAATACAATGTAAGATATTTTCTTGTTCATTAAACATCATCTGATGTACAGTAACACCAAACTCATCAGCATCATCTTCCAACCCTGCAATTAATTCTTCTTTGGTATATCCGCCCAATTCATGCATGTCTAAAAAAAGAGGCAACAGTTGACAAAAAACTAAGTGGTTTAAAAATACATGTAAAAAAGGATTTTTTGAATCTCAGTATAAAGACTCTTAATTGATTAAATTATGAAATCAAAAAGTTAGATGTTTACAGAAATAATGATGATTGGGGGACTATTTTGGTCTGCTACATATATCCTAATTATCAGAAGAGGGTTCAAAGAAAAAACATTTGGAATGCCTTTGGTTGCCCTTTGTGCCAATATTTCTTGGGAAGCAATCTTTGCATTTTATTCACCACATGATGCACCACAACTGTACATCAATTACATCTGGTTTGCATTAGATGCAGTAATTGTATTTCAGTTTCTAAAGTATGGAAAAAAAGAATTTCCAAAATTTTCAAAATGGCAATTCTTTACAGTTTTTACTCTAGGAATATCAGTTGCAGTTCCAATGATTATTGGAATTAATTATGAATTTGAAGATAAATCAGGAGTATATGCAGCATTTGGACAAAATCTAATGATGTCTATTTTGTTTGTCTCTTGGCTTGCTAACAGAAAAGGAATTGATGGCCAGTCAATATACATAGCATTATTCAAAATGATTGGAACCGGACTTAGTAGTTTAGCATTTTTCACATACAGACCAATTGCACAAGATTCGAATCTACTGCAATTTCTCTTTGTAGCAATTTTTGTGTTTGATGTAATTTACACTATTGGACTGTATAGAAAATGTAAAAAGATTGAATCACCATTTAAGAGATTTTAGAATTGTTTCTTTAAATAACAAAATCAAAATGGAATATCATTGGGCCTTAGAGAAATCGAATTAAAAGAAGAATATCGTTCAGACAAAGACGATATTGTAGCTGAATTTTTCTTCCCTTGTCTTGGCCATTGTATTGAATATGATAGATGTGTAGATTTTCTTTCAATTCAAACACTAGCAACAATATCCATGGCATTTGAGAATTTTACAGAAGGTAAAGCAAAATTAAGAATGGTTACAGGTCACAGATTCAAAACGGCAGACCTGAACTTGTTTACAAAACTTTTTTCTGAGAAATATACAAAATCATTTGAAGGAAAACTAATCAAAGATACAAAAATTCAGAAATTACAAAATATCGTAAACAATGGTCAGGTTGAATTAAAAATCGCCATACCAAATTCAGAACAAATTGCAGATTCATTTTCAGAAAGAATTGGAATATTTCGAGATGATGAAGACCAGGCAGTAGCATTTACTGGAACATCCAGAGAATCATTTTCAACCCAAACAAGAGATTTTGAATCAGTAGATGTGTTTACATCATGGAATGATAAATCTCGAGTTCAAAGAAAGATGAAAGACTTTGAAGAATTATGGCAAAACAAAACAAAACATGTAGATGTTTATGATTTTATGTATGCTGAAGAAAATAGTCTTTTAAAATATTCATCAGAATGGGTTACACAAAACTAGAATTGGAAAGAATTTTCTAATCTAGATTTATTTTCAAAGAAATTTGTTTTATTAATTTTATAATAAATTACTTCACCTCTTCTTTCAATGACTGCAATGATTGGTTCTTTTCCCATTTGAGTAATCTCTTGAATCTTTTTTTGTAAATGGCCTATCTTTTCTTGTTGTCCTTCATTAAGACCAAAGATTAGAAATTTTGCTCCTTTTTCACCAAAATGACCTCGCTCATATACTCTAAAATCAGAACCAAACCCAAATCCATCTTTAACAACATATCCCCGAGTTCGTAAATCACGATAAATCAAAAACTGAGTCAATACATCAGACTTGTTTTTCTGAGATATGCTCATGAAAGTATCAAAATCAATCTGTTTTTTTCCTTTCTTTAGAATTAATTTTTTTGAATAAAGTAAATAGAGAGTTTCAAATTCTTTGAGATATAATTTCTCATTTTCTAACTCTCCATATCCCTTTAGTTCAAGTTCATGGATCATTTTTTTATCGACAATACATGTTTGATCTGAAATTATTATTCCATTTACTAAAGGGGTCTCATCCAATATGAAATCAAAATCAAGGGATTTCCATATAAGCATTGGAAGACATGAGGGATTTACGACTAACCGTTAAAATATGGGCATTTTAGTCTGGATGATATCATGCATGGTGCAAATTATAGAGACGGAAGAGGTCAAGTCTTTACCAGAAAAGAGTACATCAAAGGTAAACCACAAATAAAAATTGCAAAATTTCAAGGTGGTAAAAGAGGAACCTACCAATATTGTGTTCAATTATTACTAAAAGAGAAACTCCAGATTAGACATATGGCTATTGAATCAACCAGACTAGCTGCAAACAAAACACTAGAAAAAACAACTGGAGAATCAGGATATTATTCCAGATTACGAATTTATCCACATAATTTACTTAGAGAAAATAAACAAATTGCAACTGCTGGGGCAGACAGAATTTCTGAAGGAATGCGAAGAGCATGGGGCAAAGCCACCAGTTTAGGTGCAAGAGTAAAACAAGGTCAATGTATCATGGAATTATATGTTAATGGAGATACCGACCTTACTGCTGCAAAAAAAGCACTACATGGAGCATGTGTCAAATTACCAGGAACACCATTAATCAAAGTGATTGATTGGAATAAAGCATCACCTTAGATTTTCAAAATCAGGTTTTCTCTTTTTAATAAATTCTAAAAATTCTTGAAATTCATCACTTGTAGGTTCTCGATTAAACATTCTTTTTGTATGATAGTAAAATGCATTGTAAATTCTGCCTACAATAATTCCCAAAACAAAAGACTTTGAATCATCAATTGATGAAAGAGAATGAATTAACTGCTTTATGTCATCTTTATTAGAAATTGTATCTTGAATTTTCTGTTCTATTTTTTTTAAGAGTATATCATCCATGATATACTATCGATAAAATAGTTAAAAACAGTTTAATATCCAAATTCAGTTTGTAGGATTGTTGCAGTTATAGTACAGTCTGGTTAGTACTCGTGCTTGCCAAGTACGTGACCCGGGTTCAAATCCCGGTAACTGCACCATTTATTCTTGATTTTTAGGAACTAGTGCTTTTTTGATTATTTCCAATGCATCTTGGGCTTTTTCTGGACGGGGTAATTGAATCATAAACACATTGTCTTTACCATAATTTGATTTTGGAGAAGACAATGCAAGCATTGATGTTTTTGCCAAAGTTTCAAAAAATGCAATATCTGTTTTTGCGTTAATTAGAAATTTTTCAGAGATATTTCCTTTTGAAAAAGTCAAGACAACTTCAACAAAAGCATTACCCAATCCATCTTGTAAAATATTCAAATCAGTGTTAATCGATAAAGACTGTCCGGCAACTTTTGCCAACATTGCATCATATTTTACGGCATCAATTACAATACAAGGTGTTTCTTTTCCATCAAAATCAAAAGTGGTAACTTCCTCATGTACTTGGTCTAGTAAATTTTTTAGTTCATCAGACATTATCTTTTTTCTCTAATGCAGGTACTATTTTATCTCCAGCCTTTATTAAAAATGGAGACAAAAATGCAGTAATTATAGAAATTATACCAACTAGAGGGAACAAAAATGAACTTACTGCACCGATATCAACTCCAGTTTTAATAATCACAATTGAAAATTCACTTCTTGGTGCAGCTAGAGTAAATGCTGAACGTAGTGCTTTGCCACGCTTCTGACGAAAAATCAAATTACCTAACATGTTTCCTCCAAACTTCATTCCAGTAGCAACTGCAATCAAAGCAATTGCAATAAAGATATAATTTTCAAGTTGAGATACATCCATCAGTGCTCCAACTGAAATGAAAAATATAGCTACAAACATGTCTTTAATTGGGCTAGATAGTAATTTTGCAACTTCAGCAGATTTTGAATCAGCTACCAATACTCCAGCTAAAAATGCGCCAATTGCGACTGATAATCCCACAATATTTGCAAGTAATGCATATCCAAAGCATACACCTAAAACACTAAGTAGTAAAATTTCACGATGTTCAGCACCTGCAACTCTATCAATTAGAGGTGGGATTACACGTAAACCAATAGTAAATGTTCCAACAATAAGACCAGTTGCAACTAAAACCACTACAAGAACTGATTCAACAGATACACTTCCAACTAGGGCAATAGATTGCAATGATGAAATTAAAATAACTGCAATTACATCCTCTACAATCAAAATACCCAATACAAGAATAGATGATTCTTTTTTGATCTTGCCCATATCTTCTAAAATTTTTACAATGATGGCAGTACTGGATATAGATAATGCAGCAGAGATGAATAGTGCATCCATAAATTGTAATCCAAGTGCAGTAGATACGTAAAACAAAACACCTAATGTTGAAAACAAACCAATACTTCCAACTCCAATTGCAACACGTCCAATACTTTTGATTTTAGCATATGGAAATTCAATTCCAATTACAAAGAGAAGTAAAATCACACCAATTTCAGCAAAAAGATTCAATGCTGAAATATCAGATAAAATCCCCACACCGTCAAGTACATTAGATGCAGGCCCACCTTCAGGTAAAATCCAAGACCAAAAAGGAGATAGAGGTCCAATTAACATCCCTGCAAAAAGATAACCAATAATCAAGGGTTGTTTAATTTTAAAAAATGCCAAAGTAACTACGGCACCAATAATCATGATAAATGCTAAATCAGTAACAAAACTTGTGTGAGGAAGTTCAGGGGTTATTTGTTCAATCAGAGTATTTACTGTAGTGTTTAATGAGCTTTGAATTCCACTTGAATCTAATTGAAGTGGGAAATTTTGCATGATTTCAATAAACAAATTTGTTTAAAAATGGTTCCGACTAAAATTATGAAATAAAAATTCAGGCTCAAAAAATTATGAAAATCTTTAACACCCCTTTGGAGAATTCCCAGTATTCTAATGCAGAATGATGATTAGGTCGACTGAATCAAATGAAGAGATATGACCTGGGGTATCTGACTGCGTAATTGGTTACATTGTAATGACCTTGTCATTAATAGTACCGTACCGTACTGTACTATATGATTCAATGTGAATTTTGTACAAGAGGGTTTATTGAAACAGCAAATGGTTTGGCTGAAAAAACCTTTCATGAGTTACTTCACGAACCAACAGTTGTAAACAAGTAACTCTTTACATTTTTTATTTTACACCTAACTTTTTTATCATTAAATTATGCATTAACATCATGGTTGTAAAAAAGAAAACAACAAAATCCAAAGTTGTAAAAAAAGTTTCAAAAAAAGAACCAAATCCGGCAGCCATTTTAAAAAAAGTAGCATCAGTTACTGATTCTAACAAAATATTACAAAAAGAGATCAAGGTAATGTCAAAGATTTTTGGAGAGAACCAAAAAGTATTGGTTTCAATGAAAGGAATGATTGATACTTTAACATCCACATTAGAACACATTCAAAAACAATCAAAACAAATCAACATAATTGAAGATGATACACAAAAACTCTATGCAGGACTAAATCAAGTTCGAACTCAATCAAATATGGTAGATAAAATAAACAATCAAACTACAAAATTACAAGATGAAATTAATAGAATATCAGAATTACAAAAAGCATCAAAATCTCAAGAGGTATCTCAACAAGTAGAAGACAGTGCTAATTCTATTAGAAATAATTCACAAATGATAATCAAAATTGCTCAGAGAATAGATGAAGTAAGAGATGAACTCAAAAAAGTTTCAGGTACAACAGATACAGTTTTAGAAATAAGTTCAGAGATGAGTAATCTAAAATCAAGTATTGCTGAAATTTCAGGAAAAACAGATTCACTTGGAACAGAGTCTCAAATTATTGATAGTCTTAAACAAGAACTAGGAAAAATAAGTGAAGGTGTATCATCAACATCAAATCTTGATTCAGAATTAAATGCAATTAAAATTACAATTGATGCAATTTCATCAAAAGCCTCAAAAATTGATTCTCTTGGAGGGGTAATTGAGGGCCTCAAACAGCAATTTGAAACAATTTCAAATAAAGCCAATTCTGCAGATAATTTGAGCCTAGAATCAATCAAAGATATTTCAGGTAAAATTGATAAGATTGAGACTGAAATTGGTGCCTTATCTCAAAGGGCAGACTCTACAGCGTTTGTGGGTGAAGGACTCAAATCAGTTCAAGAAGAAGTATCTAGTTTCAAACAAAATGTATCTGATAAAACAAATAGTATTGAGCAAAAAATTGCATCAGTTTCAGATATTTTAAAAAGACAAGATGCATCAACAATAGAATTTCATAAAAAATCAGAAAAACTATTTGATGAAATTCAATCAGTCAAAAATGTCACAAACAAAGCATCAAGTGATTCATCAAAAGAGATGATGGCGTTACTCAAACTTTCAGAATATCAATCAAACATTAGAATGAATGCCGAATCAAAGTATGGAGAACCAAAAGACTTGGAAAAAATGGCATCACAGACTTCAGATATTGTTAATTTGTTTGATAAAATTTCAATTGAGTCAGGAGAAAAGATTCCACTCCCACATGAAGTAAGACAATGGGCAGTAAGTAAAATTTTAGATTGTGCAGACAAATGGGAAATTAGATTTAGTGATGTTTATTCAATTTTATCAAACGCCATTGGAAGAGACATGTTAAAAGAGGCAGTTAGAATTCAACAAATTCGAGATATTTATGGAATTAGAGCAGTAGATGAAATCAGAAAAGATCTAAATATTTCTTAGATTTTTATCTCATCAGATTCTTTGAGTTGTTCTTTCTTTCTTTTTAGAGCAGCAAATATTCCGATAATTGCAGCAATCCAAATAACACTTAACATCATATTTGCAGGGCTGACGTACATGTATGGTGTTGCATCCATAATGTTAATTTTTAATATTAATGCCCTATCGTTAATATCTAACATTCCAGTATGATATGCAGAATTATCTTTTGAGATAGAAGAGATTTCATTAACACTTGTAATCATAGTGTCTACATTATTTTGAATTCTGAGAAAGTTAGTAGATTCTGTTCCAAATAACCATACAGGATTTTTGGAGATTACTTTGCCATCAGAATTTGTAATTTCAGGTAGATGGGCCACAACTAAATCTAAATCAGATTGAATTGAAATTAAATGTCCACGAATCACCTCAGGATCTGATGAGGTCATAATTCCATCAAGATTACCTCGTATTCTATCAAGAGGGTAGATATCATCATTATAGCCAGAAATTGCCATAAATGCTCCAAAAATTATAATTCCAACTATCCCAATCATGGAAAGTTTGTAAACAGTATTTGCCATTTTTTCTTTCTTAGTTTTTGGTCGATTAACACTGGATTTATTTCTTTTAAACCTAGTATGAGATAAACTCATGTAAGAAATAAAGAAAAATCCCAATGTTTGAATTGCAATAATTGGTACAAAGACAGGATTATTTGAAAATATTGAAATAAAAATTCCCATCACCCCATAAACCCCAAAAAATATTTCTAAAAGAGTTGTTTGTGTAAATGGTAAATTATATGCCTTATCTCTCCAATCATCTTTTTTTGTTACTATTCCATATTTTGGAGTTCTATGAAATTCATTTTTCTTTCCAAGTATAGCATCAAAAACTGCAACAGTATTGTTTACAGATAGACCAGCATTATAGACAAGCAACGCCGGAAGTAATTTTGCTTTTGATTTCCATGACTTGTGATACATACCACGTATTACAATTAGATATGCACCAGGTCCCATTGCAAGATATGTTGCAATTGTTATTACAGGAAGAACACTAACTACATAGAGATTAACCTGAGCTGCCAACAATATAGGCAAAGTCAAAAATTGTATCAATACTAGAGGATAAACAATATGACGTGTAAGTTGAATAAATGCCTGAATCTTTGCCTCTATTGCAACATTTCGTTTTAAACCAATATCAGAAAGTAGTTTTAATGCACATTGAATAGAACCCTTTGCCCAACGAAATTGTTGTCTTTTGGCACCATTCATTTGAGCAGGTAATTCAGCATCAACTACAATATCAGGTAAGAATATGCATTTCCAACCTTTCATTTGTGCCCTATAACTCAAATCAAGATCTTCAACAAGTGTGGCAGTATGCCATCCTCCAGCATCTTCAATACATTCACGCTTCCAAATTCCTGCAGTACCATTGAAATTCATAAATAAATGAGAATTACTTTTTGCCTTTTGTTCAACAAGAAAATGAAAATCAATACTAAGTGCCTGTACTTGAGTTATGGTAGAATAATTTTCATTAACATGTCCCCATCTACACTGAATCAATCCTATATCTGATTTTGAAAAATGTGGAATTGCACGTTTAAGAAACCAAGTTGGAGGGATAAAATCAGCATCAAAGATAGCAACAAGTTCAGTATCAGTTGTTTGCATTGCATGTTTTAGAGCACCTGCTTTGTACCCTTGTCTTGTTTCACGTCTTACATGTTCAATTTGAAATCCTTGTGTTTTGTAATCATCAATTACATCTCGAAGTAATTCTACAGTATCATCATCAGAATCATCACATACCATTATTCGCATTTTGTCTTTTGGATAATCTAAATTACAAACGGCATCTACAAGTCGCTTTGCAACATATTTTTCATTGTAAATTGGTAATTGTATTGTAACTGAAGGTGTCCCCCAATCAACAGTGGGACGAACTTCATTTCTTGTTCTAGAAAGAAATGCCAGATAATAGAAATTAACAGTATATGCCGTAATAATTATTGCAGATATGATAAACAGATCAAAGACAAATGAAGTGAAAGGATTAATCGCCATATCCCTAATTTCACAAAATTACTAATTGTTATTTATAGTTGCAAAAATCGAACTATTTTTGCTCAAATATTTTGATTGCCTGTGGAGGACAAACACCCTCACATGCAAGACAAAAGATACAATCAGGTTCTTTAGACATTAATGGTTTCTTATCAGATGCAGGGTTACCAGGAGAATCAAACCACTCGTAAACACCTACTGGACATGCTTCAATACATGCACCATCTGCAACACAAATATCATAATCAACTGAAACAAATTCTCCCCAAACACCCATAATTCCATTTTCTGAACCCTTTCTTCCCCAAGTTTTGATTGTATGTTCTGGGGCATCGTAAACTTTTGAAGATTTCATTTTTGATTTAAATTCAATATCAATTGGACCAGGTTTTGCACCATCGGGAATTTCAATAACTGCATCATCATCTTCATCCTCATCATCAGTTGCTTCTACTGGTTTTGGTTTTGCACCAAGGACAATTTTTGCAAGAGGAGTAAGTTCTTCTAATTTTTGAATAGCAGCTATCTCAGAAATTTTTTCAGTTTTTGCCAAATAAGATATCATCTTATCTGCAAGAATTGTGTTTCGTAGAATTGTATCAATTATCATTTTTGCAAAATGATCTGCCTTTTTTCTATAATCTTTAACCCAATTAGGATCTCCAAATTTTTCAATTGGAAATACCTGATAAATAATATCTACAACTTCACCTGAAACAATTTCAACAGTTACTGATAATTCAACTTCTTCGTATCCTTTCTCATCAGGATCTGATTTGTTTTGTTCTTTCCATCTGTATGTTGCATAGATTCTATCAGCATACATGTCCATTTCAAATGCTTTTTTGAGCCCATCATGGACTGATTTTAGTTCTGCAGGTTCTTCTAATTTAATCGGTAATCGATATAATCCAAGTTTGAATCCATGTAATGGATAAACACCACGTTTTACTGTCTTGTCCTCCATTGACCAAACTCGGTCTTTGAGTAGTAGTGACATTTGATTTTGATGGAGTAATTTTATTTAAAAAGGTTATCAGTCATCATCATCAGGACAAGTCAATTCTCGTAGTTTTGTGTATTTTTCATCCATAGCATCTGCATGAATAATAACTGCGGACAGATCAAAAAGATCTTTTGAAAAATACCATCTTATTGGAACCCAATGTCCAATTCCATCCATATCATGAATCATCCCTTTGTCTGCTTTGACATTTAATTTTTCATCAACTGATGTCTCTTTAATCTCAAGACCTCTTTTGGTTTTATCCTCTAGTATGAGATCAGTGTCATTTTCTTTGATAAAATAAAAAGTGCCTTTTTTTAAAACAGGAAGATCTAGTAGCAATTTATTTTTCTACAGGATTGCCAATCATGTTTCCCCATTCAGTCCAAGAACCATCATAGTTTCGAACCTTTGGATATCCAAGTAGATATTTTAGAACAAACCAACTGTGAGATGAACGTTCTCCAATTCTACAATAACAAATTACATCTTTATCAGGTGTAACACCTTTTGGTTCATAATTTTGTTTTAATTCATCTACTGCTTTGAAAGTTCCATCAGCATCATTAACTGCAGTTGCCCATGGAATGTTATTTGCTTTTGGAATATGTCCACCTCTTTGTGCATGCTCCATCGGATACTCTGGAGGTGCTGTAATTTGACCAGTAAATTCTGCAGGTGAACGAACATCAACCATTACAGTATCTTCATTATCAATTCCACGACTTACATCAAATAGATATGCTCGTAGTCCCTCATCTGGAGGTTGTGCTACATAGGTAATTGATGAAAATTGAGGTTCATCTGTTGTGTAATCTTTACCTTCTAATTCCCATTTTTTTCTTCCACCATTCATAATCTTTAGATTTTCGTGTCCATAGATTTTGAAAACCCAGAAAACAAATGCTGCAAACCAATTGTTAAAGTCACCATACAAAATAACTTCAGTATCAGCAGTAATGCCATTTTTTGCCATTAATGCTTCGAATTCTTTTTTACCAATAATATCTCGAGTTGTAGGGTCATTAATGTCACGTTTCCACCAGATTAAACTGGCACCACTAATGTGACCTTTTTGATATCCATTAACAGGATCATAATCAACTTCAACTAGTTTTCTATTTTCATTTGGGGGATTTTGTAATACCCATTCAGTATCAACTAAAACTTCAGGATGTGCGTAACTCATGAATTTTTGCAATTCTTTTCATAATTAATTGTTTTTCTGATTCTATGCAAAAATATCATTTTTAAGTAAATGGTATTTTAACAGAACTGCTTGAAACTTCAAAAAGTTGCAATAGTAAGTAAAGTGGGTTCAAAAGATTCAGAACAAGCAGCAAAAGATATAGCAAAAAAGTTACTTGCAAAAAAATCAACAATATACACAATTTCACCAATCCAAGTGGAAGGAACAAAACAACTAGAGACTTTGGAGGAATTAAAAAAAATTAAACTCGATCTAGTAATTACTTTAGGAGGAGATGGTACCACTCTTCGAGTCTTTAGAAGTTTAGATAACGAGGTACCAATTTTGACAATTAATGTAGGAGGTAATAGAGGCATTCTATCTGAAATTACATATGAGGAAATCGATGATGCAATTAATCAAATGTTAAAGGGTAAATTTTTCTTGGATAAAAGAATCAGAGTGGTTGCATCATGTGGAGGTAAAGAATTTCCACCAGCATTAAATGAGATTTACATTAGCAGAACAAATTTGACTAAAACTGCAGAGGTTAACATTAAATTTCAAAATGATACTGTAAAGCAAAAAATGGATGGAGTGATTGTTGCAACACCTAGCGGATCAACAGGACATTCATTTTCACTTGGTGGACCAATTTTGCATGAAAGTTTAGATGTTTTAATTATTACACCAGTAGCTCCGGTGTATAGATTAGAATCAATTGTAGTTCCTGATGAGAAAATTGAAATCACATGCTCTCATGATTGCAATATTGTAATGGATGCACAAGTTGTAAAATCTGCAGGATTTGATGAATCAATAATTATTAAAAAATACAAAAAACCAGCCGTCTTTGTTAGATTAAAAAAACGAGGTCTGCGTCAAATGAGTAAACTTGGATTTTAAAATACTAGATGCTAGTGCATTTTATGCAGGTGTTCCATTTAGATCATCTGATGTTTGGTATACTACAACTCTGGTTTTTGATGAAATAAAACATATCAAAAAAAATCATGATGCACTTGGAACTTTACTTGAAACAAACAGACTAAAAATTAGGGAACCAGATGCAGATGCAACCAAAACTGCAATAGATGCTGCAAAAAAAACAGGAGACTATCCCCAATTATCAAAACAAGACATGTCAATTATTGCCCTATGTATTCAGAATCAGGGAGAAATAATTACAGATGATTTTGCCATATCAAATGTTGCAAAAAATTTAGGATTAAAAATATCGCCAATCATGACCAAAGGAATCAAAGATGTTGGGAAATGGGTTCATTATTGTCCTGGTTGTAGAACCAATCACAAGACAGGAACTGAATGTCCAGTTTGTGGTACTCCGCTAAAGAGAAAACTACTCAAAGAATGAATTTTAGATTATAGACCACATATGATTAGCTAGCCAAAGCTTTGACAATGTCTGTTTTACTAATTATACCTGCAATTGATTCATTTCCATCTAATACTACCAAACCACTTACATTATTTTCTAAGATTAGAGCACATGCATCAGACAAACTTTGATTGAATTTGATTGTGATTAATCCTTTAGTCATCACATCTTTTGCTAATGAGATATTTCCAAATCCTTCTTCTGAAAGGAATCCTTTTCTGATTTGATCTGAAATACCAAATTCTGAATCATCATCTTCACCTAACTCAACAGATATTCTAAAGAAATCTCTAAATGAAATTACTCCTACTGGATTTTTTTCTTGATCTTTTAAAATCACTCTGGAAACTTTACTTTCTAACATTTTTCTTATGATCTTAAACAATGGTGCTGCAGTATAGGAATTAACATAATCATGTGTCATATAGTCTACAACTTTATTTTGATTTGATATATTGTCCAAATAGTATTTCACAAGATCAGTTTTAGTAAGAATACCTGTCAATTCTGCATTAGAACCTATTGCAAGAGAACTGACACCGTTCTCAATCATAGTTTTTGCTAATTCGTTTGGAGATTGTGATTCATCTACAAACAAAATAGGTTTCATAATTTTCTCAATAGAAATATTATCTAATCCTTGTCTAGTTGTTTCAGAAAATAAGAACAATCCCACATCTTTTTCAGTAACAATACCCACAGATTCTCCATTTTCTACAACAATCAATCTGCTAATATTATATTCTAACAGTTTTTTGATTATCTCTGAAATACTAGATTTTTTTGAAATCGAAATTAGTTTTTTTGAAATATTTGAAATTGTCATTTTTTTAGTTCAATTGATTTTCTATAAAAACAACTCATACGATTTTCATTATTGAGTACAATATTTTAGTTCAGAAATTCAGATTATCCTATTCTTCCATTAAAAACAACTTTCTCATCAGTTCCAGATGGAGTAGATCTGTCAATGTATCTAATTTCATATTTGTCACCAATGTGTATTGGTTTTCCATCCAACTCTCGAGGTATTTTGATTTTTACTTCAAAGGTACTAGTGTTAGGTCCTGTTTCAATTAGTGAGCCAGAATTTGCATTAAATCTTGGATTTGCAAGAGTAGTCCTAATTCCGCCATCACCCCTGTATTCAAAAGAGCTAAGCGGAATTTTATCCTCATCTCTAGAATCTCTGTTTGCATCAGGTTCGTAAATTCTAAATATGAATTCATGACCAATTCTAGAACCACCACCAGAAGTTCCTACTTTGGCAAATGTTTTTGTCAATTCAACGGATTTTGTTAAAACTCTTTTTTCACCTGCAGCATCTGATGCATCCAAATATCTTATCAAAACAACATCATCTTGATTTAACGGTACACCATTAATTGTATCAGGTAACTCCAATTTAGCAAAAAATCTGCCAGTATCAAACCCTGTTTCAATCATATTTTCAGGTCCATCAATTGGAACACCGTTAACTGTTATCTCAAATAACCCATTTGCAGAAACAGTTTCTACTGCATTATGTGCTAAATTCAAATCATGATCAGAAATGTAAAAATTAACTACAGACATACTTGATGCAGGAACTGTTTCAATCTCTTTTTCTGATTTTACAAATTTTTTGATCATCGTGGTCCACCCCTTATCTTCTAACTTTTCAGCAGTGAGTGGTTTTACACATGCAGAAATACCTGAAGGCCTCAACATCAAAACAAATCCTTCATTACAAGTGACTTTTTCAGGAGAGACACCTAGTTTGATTTGTTTTCTTGGAGAATCCAAATCAGCAAAAGATAGAGGGGTCAACACTAGGAAAAAAACACTACAGACAAGTAGAATTTGAAAAAATATCATTAATTATTTTTGAATTGGTTTACATAAATAATTTAATGAACCATTTTTGAGCAGGATTTAAGAATCATGAAGTGTTTTTTGATTTGATTTTTTGAGATGTTTGCTTTTTGTATCTAGAACCTTTTTGATTTTCTTGGCCCTTGCCTCACCCAATCCTTCAACTTTGGATAATTCTGCAGTAGTTGCAGTGAATACTTTGAGAGGTGTTCCAAATTTTTCAAGCATCCGTACTGCAAATTTTTCTCCAACTCCAGGCAAGCTGCAAAGAGAGGATAATTGTTGTCTCTCCAAGTCAGGTGATTTTTTTATTTTTTTCAAGAACGGTCCTTTTGATGCATCTTTTCTAGAACACATTGATACCAATAATTTTGCAGTATGTGCAGCACTCGGAGTTGGAATTACAGGAATTTTAAAATCTAAAACTACAGTAGAGATGGCTCCATAAAATATCAAAGGGTTATCAGTGATTTCTTCAACCTCATCCACATTTCCTTCTATCAAGATAACAGGGTGCTCAAAATGTTCTTTGAGTCTAGTGCATTGATCAAATAATCGTCCATCAAAAACTGATGCCAACAAATCACGAATGCTCTTTCGCTCAACAATAGTTTCAGGAGCTACGATGTAATCTCCAATAGGTAGAGTTTTCATTTCAACGTTTAATCCAACTGATTTTAGTAAATCAGGAATGCCACTTTTTTTTTCTCTATCATCTACAACAATTCTAAGATTTTTTAAATTCACTAGAATGTCATTCTAAAGATTTCTTAATATCTTGTAGGGTATTGGTAAGAGAGATTATTTTCGAGGATTGTCTTCTGCTGGAGGTGTAGGGTTACCAGCAGCTCCGCCTTTCATCATTTCAGTAATTTTTGCTTCTTGTTCTTTTAGAGTATCTTTAACACGAGTCTCTTGTTTTTCCAAAACTGTAGCACGTGTTTTTGCCATCTCGATTTTTTCTTCTAATTCATCAACTGATTCTTTTTTAGAAGATTTGATTAGAACTGTTCCTGCTTGTTTGAATACAGCATCAGTATCTCCAATTTTCTTTAATTCCTCAAGGGCTTTGGCTGATTCTGCTTTTTCAATTTCCAAGTGTTGTTTTTGAGTCATGATTGATTGTAAACTCTGTTGAGTTTGTTGTAGTTTCATGATTTGTTCTTGAAGCCATGGTGGCATTTGAGGTGATGACATAATTAATCAAAAATTGAATTTCATTATATCTTTACCGATTCAATTGAATCATGACTAGCTTGAATTAATCTTAAAGTAGAATTAAGATTTGCCCTCAAGTGAGTTATTTGATCAGATTCAACAGATATGGTTAATTTTTTATCAAATTTGATTTCAGTCCTTACAGGATTTTCAGGATAAAATTCATTATCAGTATTAACTGAATCAAAAATTGCTTTTGTGTTTTCTTTAGCATCTAGTATAATTTTTGCACTATAATTTAATGTCATAAGCAGTTCCAGCTACTTTATAGCTGCATTTCTTACAAGACCAAATACCAACAGCATCTCTGCCAAATGTTTTAGAACCACATTCAGGACAAATTCTTTCTTGTTTTAATTGAAAATGAATTTTTGTCCAGTTTTTTCTAATTTTAATTCCGTGTCCGGCACCCAATCCTTTTAGTGATTTTACTTTTGCCATTTTACTTACTTGCCTCTGCTGCAGATTTTAATTTTTCTCTGATTTGTGCTCCAATTTTAACTGAGGTTTCGCCACATTTGACAATCTCATCTAAAGTAAAGCCATCACTTCCGCCTTTTTGTAAAGCACAAATGTTTCCATCAGAATCAGTAGTAATTGTAACTCTAGCATCCATACTAGCCCATTCATCACCGTTTGGATCAACTATAATGTGATTTCCAATTTTGCCCATGGTAACTGATACTGGAATTGTTGTAATTGGTAATGGAGATTCTTCGTCTTCAGATTTTACTACTTGTTCATCAACCCAATTCCATTTTGGAGTTTTTGTTGTAAGTAATGCAGCAGTTGCAGCATAAGAACATGCATCAAACAAATTACCATCATAATCAATTGAGACAATATCAGCAAATACACCAACTACAGATTTGTCTTTTTCAATAACTAATTGTGAAACATCAACCATATGACTTTCTCTTATTCCTCTATCAACAACTCTTGCCAATTCAATAACAGGAGCTTGTGGTGGTCCAGTTTCAACAGTAGAATGTGAAAGGGGTAATAGTTCAGCAGTACACATGAAAATTCCTTTGTCACCCACATCTGGGAAAGGTCTGTCTGGTTGAATTTTTACTCCACATAAAACTTCGGTATCACCAAGTCTTAATTTTGCTGAACCGTTTGCTTTAGGAATTGCGTTAATTTCAATTGAA
>JABJDB010000071.1 GCA_018668425.1 Nitrososphaerota archaeon
AAATGTATCAACCTAAGTCAAGAAGCAGAACCTGAAATTTGGAATGCAATCAAGCCAGGTGCATTATTAGAAAATGTTGTACTACAAGATGGAGTCCCTGATTATGATGATAATTCATTAACTGAAAATACTAGAGTTGGATACCCACTAGAGTTTATTCCAGGTGCAGTAATTCCAAGTGTTGGTGGAAATCCACGAGTTATAGTATTTCTTACAGCTGATGCAATGGGTGTCTTACCACCAGTTTCAAGATTAACAAAAGAAGGTGCAATGTATCACTTTATGTCTGGATATACTAGTAAATTAGCAGGAACTGAAAGAGGAATCAAAGAGCCAAAATCTGTGTTTTCTCAGTGTTTTGGAGCCCCATTCATGCCTAGACCTGCTTCAGTTTATGCAAAATTATTGGGTGAGAAAATTAATCAACACAATACTGTAGTTTACCTTGTAAACACTGGTTGGTCTGGTGGTGCATATGGTGTGGGTAAGAGAATCAAAATCAAATACAGCAGAGCAATGATAACTGCTGCATTAACTGGCAAACTTGACATTATAAAATATCGTCATGATGATACTTTCAATTTAGATATTCCAACTGAAGTTGAAGGAGTTCCATCAGAAATTTTGGATCCAAAAAATACTTGGGTTGACAAAGACTCTTACGAAATGTCTGCAAGAAAACTTGCACAGATGTTTGTTGAGAACTTTAAGAAATTTGAAAATGTTTCAGAAGATATTATTGATGCTGGACCAAAATATTCTCAATAATTCTATCTTCTTTTAATCAGACCAATTACTCCAACTATAGCTATAATTCCTGCAATCAATCCCATTTGTTTTTCAGGAATATCAATAAAGTCAAATCTATCTGGATTATCCTCAAGAGTTGTTATTGTAATTGTATTGTATGCATCAGAGGTTGTTTCATTTACTCTAATTTTTGCATCAATCCAATATTCTGCATTTTCATAAATCTCTATTTCTGAAATTCCATTTGGAAGTAAAGTTGTAGTGTCTGTTTTCATGTCTTTGCTGTTTGTAACTGAAATTTTCACAAAACTCCATTCTTCTGGATGATACACATCAAAGAATAATTTTTTGTCTTGCTGTGTTACATTTACAGACCCTGGTGTATAATGAATCAAAAATGGAATTGTGTATTGTGTTTTTTCATGATTAATGATTAATTTTCCTTCATGGTCTCCAAAATTTTCTTCAGTCATTTTCATTTTAATTTGTAAAGTATTTCCTTCAAGAAAATGTGAAAATTGTACAAATTCTGGTCCAACAAATTTTACATCCAAATCATTCAAAGCCCTATCAATTAGCTTCAACTCAAACTGTTTTTGTGCAACTAAATCATCTGATGATACTGTAACTACAAAGTTTGGTGGCATGATGATTAATTTTGCTTCAAATGCATTTCCAATGTCTAGTCTACCTGATCCTGCTTCTGATATTGAGAATTCTTGGTCATATGCGTCTGAAACAGGCTCAGTTGTAGTTAGTAGCAGTGATTTTATCTCATGGTGGTGCAATTCTGGGTTTTTTTGAAGTAATAGTGCTGCTGCACCACTGACGTGGGGAGCAGCATAACTTGTACCACTGGTAAAGTTGTATCCTGCATTGTTTTGTGTGGTGTTGATGTATGCCCCTGGTGCTACAATTTCAGGCTTTATGTAAAATGGAGAAACTGGACCTCTAGAACTAAAGTGTGCAACAAAGTCTGGATTGAAAAATAAATTCAAATCAGCTTTACTGTTTTCTGAAATTGATTCTATAATTTCCAATCCTTCTTCTCTATCAATTGAGACAGTTGGAATTTGTGGATAGTAATCTGGGTCCATAAATTCATGTAGTAATTCTCCTAAAAATATTCCTGGAACATTATTGTATATTATCAAAGCTTTAGCTCCTGCATTTGCAACATTTTTTTCTTTAACTGAAAAATACAGCAACTCTCCCTCAACATCACTTCCTCTTTCAACAATTACTATTGCATCTTTAACGTCAATATTTTCCAAATCTGTTATCTTTCCATACCCTGCAGGAATTATTTTTCCAGTAATTGATGTATCAATTTTTGTAGAACCAACCATTGGAATTACCGTATATGGTTTATCATCCACTTCAAGGGTTGCAACTAAACTTGATGTCAAATTGTTATAGGTGGCGCCAACTGTCACAGAACCAACATTTCTTCCTGGACTACCAATTGTTTTAAAACCTGGACCATCATTTCCTGCTGCAGTTACTACAAAGATTTCTTTTTCTAATGCAAAACTAACTGCTCTATCAATTTTTGAATTTGTTTTGTTTACTCCTAAACTAATATTGATAATATCTGCACCATCATCAATTGCTTTGTTAATTGCTTGAACGATTAAATCAGACGACACTCCCTCCCCATTTTCAGAAACCTTGTATGCTAGAATTTTTGCCTTGGGGGCAACGCCTTTTGCCTGACCATCAGCTGCAATTACTCCTGCAACTTGGGTTCCATGACCGTTTGTATCCATTGGCGGTTCACCATGGGAGATGAAATTGTATCCTCCAATGACTTTACCGTCTTCCCCCCAACCCAACAAATCTGGATGTGTAAAATCTACTCCCGTATCTATTACTGCAATTTTGATTCCTTCTCCATTAATCCCTTGAATCCTTGGAATCTCTGTTCCTACATATGGAACACTTCGCTCCAAATATGTCTCAATTTTTTCTTGATTATCTAATTGTAAAAAAACAAAACCTGCAACAAAAACAACTAATGCTGAAAAAATCACTAGTAATTTCACAAATTTTACAATCCTTCTAACAAGTAAAAATGAATTGTTTGCTAAACCAATAAATGGAATAAAACTTCAAATCATTTCATGGGAAAATACACACTTCCTGAAATGCCATATGCTTATGATGCATTAGAACCTCACATTGATGCAAAAACAATGGAGATTCATCACACAAAACATCATCAAGCATACACTGACAAACTAAATGCAGCTCTAGAAAGTTGTCCTGCTGAAATTCAAGAAAAAGATATCCTAGACATTTTGTCTAATATCAATTCTGTTCCAGAAGACAAAAGAGGTGCAATTAATTTCAACGGTGGTGGTTATGATAATCACAGGTTATTTTGGAATAACATGAA
>JABJDB010000072.1 GCA_018668425.1 Nitrososphaerota archaeon
AAAATTGATCAAGGTACAATTTGGATTGCAAAAGACAGTACTCCAGTAGAGAAAGGTGGAGTGATAAATGAAAAATTAGCAGCACTTTTGGGTAAATTAGATATCAAACCAGTAGAGGCAGGAATTTCACTATACACTGCACTAGAAGAAGGGCTCAAGTATTCTGAGCAAGAGATGATAATTGATGTTGAGGCAATCAGAGCACAGTTTGGACAAGCACACCAAGAAGCAGTTTCATTATCAATAGAGGCAGCATACATTACTGCAGACAATGTCTCACAAATTCTTTCAAAGGCTGCACAATCTGCACGTTCGGTATCTGTTGAATCAGGATTTATGACTGATGAGACAAAAGAGCAAATTTTACAAAAAGCAGATGCCCAAGCAAAAGGCGTTGCAGGTCAAGCAAAAGACTACACACCAGCATAAAATCATTAATTTAGAAAATCTATCTAATCTGTATTGTATGAACTAAATTATTTCTAAGAAATGGTTTAAGCTTCTACGGATTCGAACTATTGTTGATATGTATAATATACAAATGAATTTACTATTAGTATGACACTATGGAAAACTCTAGTTATTGTTGGATTTGCTATTAATTTTCTAATCCCTGTATTGTTGTGGACTAGTGGTGATTATGAAGGAAAAATTATTTTCATTCCTCAACATGTAGAATCTGAACCCACTGTATTACAGCCAAAAGATTCAATTCAATTAACGTATTATGTGGATGCTGGAAAACCACTTGGGCTATCAGCTACTGGCACATTAGATAGAATATCTGGAGATATGCTTGCTGCTGGAAAATTAGATATTAAAATTACAAATCAAAATGGCCAAGAAACGGGATTAGAGAAAATGATGGTAAACAAATGTAATTATCCTACAACACTCGGTACGTCTCTTGGATGTTTTAAAGTTCTTGAAAGTTCCAACTATACTGTATCCATTTTAAACAAAGCTGGATTCGATCTTAACATCCCTGCAATGCAATTTGGATTATTTGATGATGAACTAGTTACAGAAATGGATGATACTATGGATGAAGGCGATATCTTGCCAATCTTTGGTTATCAAATAGTTGTAATAATTTCTGTAATAATGATTATTTCTGGATTTGTAGTTAAAGCTTACAAAAAATAATATCACCATCTAATTTTATCCCAAAAATGACAGGATTAAATTAATTCCTTAAATGCTAAAACATCCTAGAGCATACATGAATTCAAAAATTGCAATGTTTTCAATACTTGCACTAGCTGCAATATTTGCAATGGCACTTCCAATGGATTCTGTTTATGCACAGACTTCAGATATCATCCCTGACGGGGAAGATGGGGAACATGAAGGAAAATCATGTCCATCCAAAAATAAAACTACATCAGTTAGTATCGGTTTAAACATATAGTAATTAGAAAAAGTTAGGCACAAAATTCCATTTTACCTGATAACTGTTACCATGCATTAGATATTTGAGTTTAAATGTACAAGTGCCTGTTAACCAATATTGCAAAAGACACTGTCCATACTAGCATTATTTGCCGTTTTAGCTGTAGGGTTAATCAGTCCTGCAATGGCAGAAGGCGATGACAAGTGGGATGAGCAATACAGAGAACTAGAAAGAGAGTTTGATGAGAAAAGACACCAGATAGACAGAGAAGCTAATGAACAGTTTGAGGAATTAGATAAAGAATATGCAAATGAAAAAAATGAAATTTATGAAAAAATAGAAAGTAATCCAGACATTAAGGATTCAGAAATTGACAGAATGTTTGAAGAATTATTTTCAAAGTATGATGAAAAAAGACAATCCATTGAATCAGAAATTATGAAACAGTTTGAAGAAATGGATAGAGAATTTGAAAAAGAATTACAACGTATTGATGATGAAGCAAGAGAGTATTACGATAAACAAGGAGAACAACATCATGATTGTTATGATGCTGCAGGAAATCCAATGGAGGATTGTTATGATGCTGCAGGAAATCCAACTAATGATGATTATGTTTATGATTACGACAAGTATGATGAACATGATGATTACGACAAGTATGAAAGATACAATGAGGATTACAATGACTACCAACCACATGAAGATGATCCAGAATGGGAAGAAATCGAATTACTAACTCATAGAATCATGAATGTAATCCCAATGGAGAAGATTCAACATCTTTGGGAAGCAGGAGAAATTGATGAATTATTAGAATTGATAGTTTCTGAAACTGATTTGAGTTATGAGGAAGTAAAACGAGTCATAGCATTTCATGAAAAATATGATGATATGCATGATGACAAGTATGATGAAAGATCAGATGAGTATGAACACGAGTATCCAGATTACAAATACAATGAACCATATCCAGCAAATGATGATTCACAAGTACTCAAACTAAAACAAAGAATTTCAGAGTTGGAAGAAGAAAATAGAAATCTAAAAAGTACAATTTCAGAATTAGAAGAGAAAATTTCTCAAATGAATACAGTGCTAATGGAACAAGTCAAATTCATCTACGAATGGGCTACGTCTCAATAATTAATTTTCATCTAAAACCAGAACTTTATACGATAGTCAGGCTCATAAAATTTTGAATATTATGACTAAAATCAATAATGTTGACCTGGATAAAGTTGCAAATACAATAGCAAAGGGAAAAGAAGACATCAGTACTTTACGAAAACCAGTAAAAATGCAAGGGGAATGGAATTTGGATCCAAATTCAGAATTTCAATTCAAAACAGAACTAGCTTTTGAGAAAGGAAAACAAGTAGTCGAGAT
>JABJDB010000073.1 GCA_018668425.1 Nitrososphaerota archaeon
AGAAGAACAAAGATTGATCTTTCTTTCAAAAGAAAATTACGAGAAATCACTAATGGAAAAATAAAATTTATTGAACAACTAGTTTGTTATGAATCGTATCTAGCCTAAAGATTATGGCCAAATACCTTTTTGGTTAAAGGCCTCTAAAACACGTTCTACAGCCAAAACCATGGTTGCTTTTCTCATATCGATTTTGTGTTTTTTAGTTAATGCATATGCATCTTTGAATCCTTTAGTGATATTTTTCTCCATTTTGTTTGCAACTTCATCAAATGACCAATAGTATCCCATGTTGTTTTGTACCCATTCCAAGTAGGAAATACAAACACCGCCAGAATTTGCCAAAATATCAGGAATTACTAAAATTTTCTTTTGGAAGATGATTGGATCTGCTTCAGGTAATGTTGGACCATTTGCAGCTTCTGCAATAATTTTACATTTTAGATTTTTAGCAATCTTTGCATCAATTTGATTTTCCAAAGCACCTGGAACTAAGATATCACATTTTGTTGTAAGTAATTGTTCAGTTGAAATTTTTGTACTTCCAGGGAATCCAACAACAGAGCCTTTCTTTTGTTTGTGTGCCAAAATTGCACTAACTTTTGCACCTTTTGGAATTGAAATAGAACCTTTAGAATCACTAACTCCAATTACTTTTGCACCCATTTTTTCCAAGTATTCACCTGCAAATGTTGATGCATTTCCAAATCCTTGTAAAACAACTTTAGCACCTTTAAGGCTAATTTTCAAAGTCTTTGCAGCTTCTCTAACTGTATATGCTGCACCCAATCCAGTTGCAACATTTCTTGCAAGTGAACCGCCCATTGAAATTGGTTTTCCAGTAATTACACCTGGAGAATATTTGTTACCGTTTAGTTTGCTAAATGTATCCATAATCTGTGTCATTTCTCGTCCTGTTGTGTAAACATCAGGTGCTGGAATATCTTTTTCAGGTCCAATAATTTCAGAAATTTTGTATGCAAATCCTCGAGTTAATCTTTCTAATTCACCGTCACTAATTTTTTCAGTTTTAGGGTTTACGTAAATTGCACCTTTACCTCCACCTAGAGGAATATCAACAATTGCACATTTCCATGTCATCCAAGATGATAAAGCCATGACTTCACGTTCCATGTATTCAACCCCACCTTCTGGGTTAAAGTAACGAATACCACCTTTGTAAGGACCTCTATCATTATTGTGTTGACTTCTAAAACCTGTGAAAATTCTAATTTTTCCATTATCCATTTTGACGGGAATTTTTACTCTTAACATTTTATTTGGCATTGCCAAATATTCTCGTAATTCTTTGTCTTTGATTCCAATAATATCACATGCATCATTGACTTGTTTTGTTGCATTAGCAAACGGATCATTCTTGACCAAGATAATTTTGGTGAAGTACTCAAGATTATATATTTTTGGATAAAATTTCTGATCGCAGTTTAATAACGTATTAATTACAAGTAAACTTTTTTGTGATTTAGTTTTCTATCTAGTTTATCGATTGCCTCATCAAGTGCACTAATGTTAATTTCTAAAAAGTTGGATAAATGAAAAATTGCACCATATTTCTCACCAATTTTTGAAACCATATTGTTTTTTTCTAATACTTTCATGTGATGTTGAACTGCTTTGTAATCTAGTCCTAATTCTTGAGATAGTTGATGAGTGTTGTATGGATTTTCAAGTAAATTCATAATTATTCGTAATCTAGTTAATCCACCACGAGTACTTGTAAACAAGTAAAGCAATAATTTCCTGGTCTGCTTGTCTGGTTTTCTTTGTTCTGAAACTTTTCTAGATCTAAGAAGTTCCTTGAATTCCATTAATTGAGTAGTCATTGTCTAATTAACAACAGTATTTTTTGTTTAAAACCCTATTTCCATATCTTTTCCACATTACACAAGACAATTACCCTTAAATTGACTGAGAATGGACTCGTGATATTATGATGGCATCACGCGGCTATGACATGACTCCTACAATGTATTCTCCAGATGGCAGAATATACCAAGTCTAATATGCCATAGAGACTGTAAAAAGAGGAACTTTAGCTCTAGGAATTAGTACTAAAGAAGGAGTTATCTTGGCAGTAGAAGAAAAGCCAAGAACATTACAAACTAAAAATATCACTCAAAAGATTTTCCAAGTTGATTACCATATCGGAGTAGCAGCTGCTGGATACATTCCAGATGCACGTGTTCAAGTAGATGGTGCAAGATTCTTCTCTCAAGGAAATAGAATGACATATGATGAATCAGTTGAAATTGGAACAGTTGCAAAATACTTAGCAGACCAAGCACATCAATTTACTCAATATGGCGGTGTACGTCCAAACGGAGTTGCCATGATTATTGCAGGTATTGATCAAAAAGGAGAATCAGTCTATGTTACAGATCCTAGTGGAACATATGTTCAATTTTCAGCAATTGCAATTGGTGCGGGTTCTGATGATGTAAATGAATTTTTAGAGAAATTTTACAATAAAGATATGAGTTTGGATGAGGCAGCAGCATTAGCAATTGCTGCAATTAATCTAAAAGCAGACAAAAAAGACGACATAGATAATGTAAAGATGGCAAAAATCACATCAGCATCCAAAGTATTTGAGAAAGTTTCAGAAGATGATTTGAAAAACTATTCTCAAAACATAGCAAAATTTTCTTCTGAATAGAAGTTTTTGATTTGAAAACTATTCAAACAGGTACACAGAGACGATAGATTATGGGTTTAGGAAGTTATTGGGGAGAAGTAATGGATGTACTTCGGGAAATTATTCCAATTTATGATAAAGTAAATTCAATCATATCTCTAGGAAAAGATGTTGAACATAGAAATCGTGGAATTTCACAAAGAGTACATCCAGGAAATAAAATTCTAGATGCAGGATCTGGTTTTGGCAACATGTCAAAGACTGCACTAAAATTAACTGATGGAAAAATTTCAATTACACTTTATGATCCTCTAGTTCCAATGTTAAAAAATACAAGTACATTTTTTGAAAAATCACCAGATATGGCAAATGGTGTTTTTGAACACATTCCATTTAGAGATGAAGAGTTTGATGCAGTGTTATGTGGATATTCATTACGAGATGCAATAAACTTGAGAATTGCAATATCTGAAATTCACAGAGTACTAAAAGATGGAGGTAGATTTGTAATAGTTGATTTAGGAAAACCAGATGAGGCTTTCTTTAGGGCAGGGGTTTCATTTTACCTAAGATGTATTCTTCCAATTCTAGCATTTGCTGCTGGAGGTAGATTAGGATTAAAGTTTGGAAAATTATATGGGACATACAAACGATGGCCAAAAAATAAAAAACTAGAAAAATTATTGCTTGAGAAATTCTCTAAAGTAGAATTTGAGAAGGACCTTATGGGCGGGGCAATAATGGTTGCAGCATACAAATGAATAAAATTCTGATTCTAATAAACATCACAGGTTTAATCATAGGAATTTCCTATGGATTACATGGACCAATTTTACCATTATTTGCAAAAAATATTATCGGTGCATCATATTCAGAATTAGGATTAATCGGACTGACAAATTTTGTTCCATACATGTTCATTCCACTTTTTGTGGGTATTCTTCTTGATAGAATAAACAATGGTTATCTTTTAGCAATTGGCGCTGCAATTAATTCTGTATCAATTTACCTTTTATCAATTGCACAATCAATTCCAGAAATAATGGGGTTCAGAGTACTAACAGGAATTGCTCATGCATTTTTTTGGCCACCATGTCAAGCAATAATTGCAAACGAGAGTACAGAGAAAGACAGAGTACGAAATATTTCATGGTTTACAATGTTTTTTGTTATAGGATTCATGATAGGTCCCCTACTAGGCACAGTTATTCTAGAAGGATTAGATGTAACATACAGAATTTTATTCCAAATCACAGCATTCATTCTAGCTACTGCAATAATTTCAGCATTATTGATTTCTAGAAAAAAAATCAATGTACATCAAGAACGAATTTCTCTTTCGGCGATTAAACAAATGAAACGATTTCCAGAAGTGATTGTTTTATTGATTTTTTCTACATCATCTTTTGGAATAATTCTTACAATTTTTCCAGCATTTCTTAATGACAATGGAATGACTGCAACAAACATTTTGTTATTGTATTTTGTTTTTGGAATATCTCGAGTTGTATCACTGGCTTTGGCGGGAAAATTTGCAAAAAATACAAGTAAGACGTTGATTGCTGCAACAATATCAATTACAGTAGGATTGGCGTTATCAGTTTTTGCAGATTCTATTATTGAATTTGGAATTGCTTTGGTTCTGATGGGTTTTGGATTTAGTATTTTCTTCCCACTAACTTTAGAAATAATTTTGAGTAAAACCAAAAAACAGATCACAGGTAAAATAATAGGGGCATATGAGACTGTTTTTGGAATTGGTTGGGCATTAGGGCCAACAATTGGAGGTCCCATTACACAAACGTTTGGGAATGAAGCACCATACATGGTATTTTGCATAATAGGGATTGGAGTTACACTTCTTGCTATCACATCTAGAAAAAGATTAGAACCACAAAAAATCCAAAATTAGATTGATGTGGTACCACGTTTTTTGGTGCAAATATCTAATGCATCATCAACTGTAGTAACAAAGACTTTACCATCACCTTTAGTTCCAGAACATGCAACATTTGCAATTGAATTTAAAACATCATCAAGTTTTGGATCATCTACAACACAGATTACCATGTCACTGCTAAAGTATTGCCCAACTAATGGAGGATCTTGTGAACCCTGACCTTGAACTTGTTGAATTGTAACACCTCCGACCCCATTTTTTTTGATGGCTGCAACCACAGCATCTCTTAAACCAGGTCGAATTATTGCTTCAATTTTCTTCATAATTTCAATGAATTTTGAATTTATTTATAATTATACAATGTCTTTCACACTTGATATTCAATCATGAGATCAATTCATAGGCATAAATCATGACATTACGTTTAATTTCAAATTATTTTATCAAAGACCATGTTTGATTATTTGTTGAATATCGCTGGAAGCGAATGGATGATAATTATTTTTGTAGCATTGATTTTGATTTTAGGTACAGGTAAACTTCCAGGTGCTGCAAAAAAACTTGGAAAAGTAGTCAACGAATACAATAAGGCAAAAAATGAAATTCAAGATCAAATAAAAGACGTATCAGAGCAAACACCGACAATTTCAGGACCAGTTGGAACTGAACGGGAAAAATTAGAAACAATAGCAAAATCGATGGGAGTTAAAGTTGAAGAAAAAACAGATGATGAACTTCGAGAAATCATATCTACTAAAATGGGTCCAAAGAAAACAGATGAACCAGAAAAAATTGATAACCCAAAAAAAGAATAGATTATTTTGATTTTTTAATTCGATACAGGTCTTTGTCTAGTCTTTTCTTTGCAAATTTGTAATAGTCAGGAACAATTTCAAATCCAATAAATCGTCTTTTCAAAGATTTACTCACTACTGCAACTTGTCCTGAACCAAGGAATGGATCAAAGACAATATCTTTTTTTTCACTAGAGTATTCTAGTAATTTTTTAATTATTTCAGACGGAAGTTTAGTTGGAGTCTTTTCATCTCCTGTCCAATATTCTCTTTTGATATCCCACACATCTTCTTTATCTCTATAGTGTAAACTACGTCCATCTTTTGTTTTATCATCTTTTTTGAACCTAGAAAAAGGGAAAAACTTTCGCATCTTATCATTTTTACAAACATAAAGACAGTGATAGTGAGATGTAACAAACTTCTTTTTTGTAACTACACCAAACTGATATTTCCAAATGATGTGATTAATTGTGATAAAGCCAACATCATCAAGAGCACGTAAAATATCTTTAAGATTATTCCATCCAGAAAAAACATACATGCTTCCAGAGTCTTTTAAAATTCGAAAAACTTCACTCATCCATGCAAATGTGAAATCATAGTAGTCTTCAGGTTTTATTTCATTATATCCTGAAAGAACTCTAGATTCAATTCTATTGTAATTTGCCTTTTTTGCCTTGAAATTTATCGCAAATGGTGGATCAGTAATTACAAGATCAATCTTGTTTTTTGGAATGGAATTCATTCCTTCAATACAATTTTTGTTGTAAATTTTGTTAATTTCGATTTTCTTCATTTTTAAATTCAAGACTATTTGCTAGCTTAATAATGTCATGGCTCAACAGTGTAGATTAACAATAAATCACTAAAGAATTCTTATCAAATTGATCTTGAAATTCTCATGTCCTAAATGCAAATCAAAAATTGAAATTCAAAAAACATTCAATAAAAAAATGCATGTTTCATGTACAAAATGTGGAATTGAGGATTTATTAGAATTCTCAAAAAATGTAGATGAGGTATTTTTAGAATTTCTTTCAAGATTTGATAAAGGACTAGTAACAGAAAAAGGGCTTGAAGAAGGACTAAAAGACGAAGGCATAGTCAGAAGTGAAAACGAAATCAAAGAGATGATTGGGAAAAACAACCCAGATAAAATTACAGAAAACATCCTATTTTCAAAAAAAGATTACATCTCAGAATACAAGGTTTTAAAGAATCCTGAGCCTAAAATGGGCTGCAAAGTAGAAGAATTAGGATTAGATGAATCAATTACAGAGCATCTAACAGAATTAGAGATTAAGCAATTTTATAAATTTCAAGAAGAGGCAATTCAAGAAATAACATTTGGAGAAAATATCATAATTGAAGCACCTACTGCATCAGGTAAAACAGAAGCGTTTTTGATTCCAGTTATTCAAAGAATAAAAAAAGATGCAGATGATGGTAATGTTTTTGCAATTTTTGTTTATCCAACAAAAGCTCTAGCTCGAGATCAATATCCAAAAATTCAAAAATTTGCTGAAAAAATTGGAATTAATGTTAAAGTTTTTGATGGAGATACAAAACTTGAGGATAGAAGAGAAATCATTGATAATCCACCTCAAATTCTAATTACTAATTTTGATGTGTTGCATTACCATTTATGGCATCAAACAAAATTCTCATCAATAATTAATTCAACTAGGATGCTAATAGTTGATGAGGCACATGTGTATTCAGGAATTTTTGGAACAAATGTTCATTATATCATTAAAAGACTAAAACGAATTTGTGATAATAAACTGCAATTTGTAGCAGCGTCAGCTACACTTGATGATGCAAAAAAGTTCTGTGAGCAGTTATTTGGAGAAACAATGCAAATTATTCACGGTTCTGGAAAAAAAGGTCAGACAGACTTTGTAATGCTATTTCCGTCACTTCGAACTCAAAGAGCCCTAATGGTAGAATTAACAAAAAAGTTAACTGAAAAAAATCACAAAACAATGGTGTTTAACAACTCACATCTAAACTCAGAATTATTAGCAATTCAAGCAAAAAAACAAAAAGTCAACATCAAAGTTCACAGGGCAGGATTAATGGTAAATTATAGAACTGCTGTTGAAAGACAATTCAAAGAAAATGAATTGCAGGCCATTTCATGTACTCCAACCCTAGAATTAGGCATAGATGTAGGGAATGTTGATTGTGTCATATCATCTACAATTCCAGTAAATAGACTAATTCAAAGAATTGGAAGAGCAGCAAGAAAAGGACAACGAGGATATGCATTTTTAGCATTAGGAAACGATCCAATATCTCAGTATTACAAAAATCACCCAGATGATTATTTTGAAGATGTAGAAAAAACATACATCGACCCCAAGAATCCATTTGTTGAGGAATTTCAAGTATTGGCCATGGCATGCGACAGGCCAATTTCAAAACACGAATTAAAAGAACATCAGGAAGTTATTGAACACCATATTATCAAAGAAAACCTTCAACTAGTAAATAACAGAATAATTCCAAATTTTGATAAAATCAATACACTACTAAATGAATATAGCATTAGGGGGATTGGAAATTCAATTGATATTTTCTTAAACGGCAAAAAAGTTGGAGACAGAATATTACCAATTGCGTTAGAGGAATTACACAAAGATGCAATCTATTTTTTGGCAGGTATTAGATACAAAGTAAAAGAATTTGATTATCCAGAAAAAAATTATGCAAAACTAGAAAGGATTCCAAGGGATTATCCATACTATACAAAATCACTTACAGAAGAATGGCCAACAATTGAAACAGTTTTTGAAAGTAGAAAAGCTAATGGAATAGAAGTTGCATTTTGTAAATTACATATTCAAAAGAAAGTCTACGGTTATGTCAATATTGAACTAGGACAAGAAATCACGCAAGGAGAAAAAGTACTATTAGATACACCATTAGAATATGATTTTGTTACAAAAGGGATTGTATTTCATGCACCAAAACCCCTCAAAGTAATTGAAGAGTCAGACGATGAAGAATACACAGAAGCTAGTGGATATCATGCAACAGAGCATGTAGTGATTGAGGGAAGTAATATGATTACAGGTGGAGTATCTCAAGACTTAGGAGGCATATCATTAGGTAATTCAGGCTTGATTTTCATATATGATGGGGCAATAGGTGGTAGTGGTGCCAGTAAAGCACTGTATGATAGATTTGAAAAAGCACTTGAGAGAAGTATGTTTATCATCAAAGAATGTCCTTGCAAAAATGAAGCAGGATGTCCCAGATGCACATTCTCTTACAGATGTGGTAACAATAACGAATACCTGCACAAATATTCAGCATTAGAAATTCTTGAAAGAATTAACGATGGTGAAAAAACAGAATTAATTGATCCGATAGAAGGTGACAGACCCCTAGTATGATTAATCAAAATGGGATTAAATATGACAGTAATTTAACAAAAATATGCAAAAAGTAGCTCTTGTAACTGGTAGTTCATCAGGAATCGGATTTGAAACTTGTTTAGCA
The DNA here is from genome assembly GCA_018668425.1 of Nitrososphaerota archaeon. GTDB lineage: Archaea > Thermoproteota > Nitrososphaeria > Nitrososphaerales > Nitrosopumilaceae > Nitrosopumilus. Next base: position 8,861 of record JABJDB010000073.1, read on the forward strand.
CTAGCAAAAGACGGATACCATACTTTTGCAAGTATGAGAGATACAAAAAAAGGAGAAAAAATTAAAGAAATTGCAGACAAGGAAAATCTCCCAATTGATATTATTGAATTAGATGTGGATAAAGAAGAATCAATTGTATCTGCAATAAAACAAGTTGTTTCAGATGGAGGAAGATTAGATGTGTTAGTAAATAATGCAGGGTATGGACAGTTTGGATGTACAGAAGATACATCAATAGATGATTTTAGAAAACAGTTTGAAACTAATTTCTTTAGCATAGTTAGAATAATTCAAGAGGTTTCTCCAATAATGAGAGAACAGAGTTCAGGAATAATTGTTAACATTAGTTCAGTTGTAGGAAAAATGGGTTTGCCAGGATTTCCAGCTTATGTCAGTACAAAATATGCATTAGAAGGATTAAGTGATTGTTTAAGATATGAATTAGGACAGTTTGGAATCGATGTTACATTAATTGAACCAGGTGCAATCAAAACAAACTTTTTTGATTCTATGAAAATTCAAGAATCAAAATCAGATCCAAAATACAAAAAATTAACTGACCACATGTTATCAGGTCTCAAAATGATGGCACAGTTTGGTACAGAACCATCCCAAGTAGCAGAAGTGATTCTCAAAGCAATTCATGCAGATGAGATTTTACCCAGATATATCTCAGGAACGGATGCTGCCATGTTCATGGAGGCAAAAGAGGCAAAAACAGACCTAGAATTTGAGAAATACATGAGTAA
>JABJDB010000074.1 GCA_018668425.1 Nitrososphaerota archaeon
GTTGGTGCAACTCTTCAAAGAGATGTAGTTCCAGGTGAACTAATTAAGTTAAGTAAAACAGGGTTAGAGACTGAACTATTTTCTACTGATTCTTCTCGTGCACATTGTTCTTTTGAATTTACCTACTTTGCACATCCTTCAAGTAACATGGAAGGACACAACATTTACGTTTCAAGAAAAAAAATTGGACAATTTATGGCAAAGAAATTTCCAATCAAAGATGCAGATTTGGTAATTCCAGTACCTGACTCTGCAAGACCTGCAGCATTAGGCTATGCTCAAGAACTAGGTGTTTCTTTTGATGAAGGGTTACTCAAAGACAGATACAGTAAGAAAGGTCCATTGCGAAGTTTCATTGAACCCCATCAAAGTGATAGAGTTGAAATCAATCGTTGGATTATCCCCATTAGTGAAATAATTAGAGACAAACATGTGGTGGTAATTGATGACAGTCTAGTTAGAGGTACAAGTTCAAAGGCTATAATCAAGGCACTTCGTCGTGCAGGTGCTAAGAAAATCAGCATGCTAATCACATATCCTCAAATCAACTATCCTTGTTATGCAGGAATTGATTTTCCTTCTCAAGAAGAACTAGCAACTTTCACTAATGGAAAAAATATGACTAGTGATGAGATTACTGAGATGGTTAGACAAAGCATTGATGTTGACTTTTTGGGATACAATGATGCTGAGAATCTAGCTAATGCAGTTGGGATCCCTAAAGATTCAATGTGCTTTACTTGTTCTTCTGGAAACTATGACTCTCTTGGAATACAACCTGATTTTACTAAACGTGAACAAGTAAAAGCAACAATTTAGTATTCTCAATTGAGGGATTTAATTAAATACGGTTCCTAATTGACATGTAATATTATGCAAGCAATATGGAACGGGGTAGTAATTGCAGAAAGTGATAATACTATAGTAGTTGAAGGCAATCATTATTTTCCATTTGATTCAATTAATGAGGAATATTATTCCAAAACTGATATGACTACTGTTTGTGGTTGGAAAGGAATGGCTAATTATTATTCTGTAACAGTTGATGGAAAAACCAACAAAGACTGTGCCTGGTATTATTCAGAGCCAAATGATGCGGCATCCAAAATTAAAGGTATGATTGCATTTTGGAATGGTGTAGATATAAAATAGATCGATGTCATTTTTTTAATTTCTATCATATTTGTAAATGAAATTATGGTATACAATTGATCACATTGTATACCTCTTTTTTAATAGTACGTTATCTTTTTAATCAGTATGATGTCGAAATTCTATATGCGTGTAACTCAATCTAAGATTTACTTTATTATTTTAACTGGCTTAATTATTGGCGGAATGCCTGGTGCAGTAATTCAAGAAGCACAAGCACAAGTTAATTCAGTTGTAATAGACAATATTGCTGATAATAATAGAGTGAGTGCTGATTTTACAATCCAAACTACCATTGGGGATGCTGGAGGTAATACTGCTTCTGCTGGTACAATAACATTTACTCGAACTAGTGGAACCGCTGATGCCAATTCTCCCCACACTTACAATATGGCTGCTGGAGAATATGGTACAAGTGCACAATTTACTAAAACTAGGGCACAATTAGAAACAGGATTCGGTAACACACTTGTGTCTGGTACAACTTATACTGTTGTTTCATCAGTAACTGACACTGTCACTACTACAGACACACAGACTGGGGTCGTATATGATACCACTAGACCTACAATGTCATCTGCAGTAACTACCTCCACAACTACTATTGATGTTACATTTAGTGAGGATATTTTGGATGCAGAAGCCGCTGACTTTACATTATCTGATGGATTAACTGTCGCATCCGTCACTGAAACTGGTGGTGTAGTTACCATTACCACAAATGAAGAAATGAGTGAAGATGCAACCCCTACAATTACTTTGGGAAATGATTTTGTTACTGATGTTATTAATGTAGGTACTGTAAATACTGCAGTTGGTGCAAGTATTGTTGTCACTGATGGACTAGCAAATGCAAAAAATAGCAGTGGCTGTAGTGATTGTGAAGCCCCAACGTTAGGATTAAATTCTGATTTCAAAAGAATTGTAGAAAATGGATTTACATACAATGGCAAACCAGCTGATGCTGAGAGATTTTTTACACCATATCCCTTAATCACTGCTACAGTAGGTAAACAAAACACCGCAGTATTCAAAATATATGAAGATAGAGGTCCTGAATATGTCAAACATTTCTCGTTTGCATTTGGATTAGACAAGGGACAATCTATTGGTGAAAGTAAAGCAATGATCGAACTAGACATTGATCATGAGGGAACTGAAACTGTGACTGTTACTGATCCTGAAAATGCTTTAGATAACATCAAAGTCTCTACAAATATTGCAAATTGTAATGATAATAATTCCCAAATTCAATGCCTCATAGTCACCATTGATCATAGATTCCGGGCACCACTTGATTTCAATATTGTTGGAACTGATGTGTGGGATATGAAAAGAAATGCTTGGCAAAATTATTTCAATCACGGAATTGAGATTACTGGCGAATCACTAAATCCTGCAAATGAATATGATGGTGTTTCTACAGGTCATATTTACCATTTGACTGAAACTGGAAAAACTACTGCCATTGATGAATTCGGTGACACATGGTCATTCCAATATGGTAAATGGATGAAAGATTATGTACAAAATGAAAGAATTCAAGATACCACTTCTGTATTTAATAGAAATCATTCAGACTTTGTAGATTACAAAGAACAACAAGCTCAAAATGCTATACCGCAATTATTGCAATATTGCCCATCATGTTTGACATCCCATGAAGATTTCAAGGATTCATTTGGATATGAGTATCCTGAAACTATTGACAAACTAGATAATCCTGAAATTTTACAAAAGATGATTTTAGAAAATGAAAAAGCTCAAGTGATTATGGATTATCTACTTGATCCTGTATCTTATAGAAGATAAAACCGGAATACAATTCTTTTTAAATTTTCAGTTAGTGTATTTACATTTCATATAAAACCACACAGAAATCTCAATTCGTTTCCAAACTCCTATTGGATAATTTTTGTACAAAATTGACATCTTAAATTTTTGATTACTCTTTGTCACTATGATTCATGGGAACATGCACAAAAAGCAATGAAGCACCTTTGATTCATCTACATCATGGTGAATCAGAAGAATCATGTGGAGTCAGAAGATACGAAAGACAAAAAGAATGATAAATGATATTGTATTTTTAAATGTCTTTTGAATTATCAAATATCGAAATAATCAATTTAGAATATTATCATCAAAGTATAATGCAATATGTTTTGGATTGATTTTCTTTGATGACTTTACATATTCTTCAGTTTTTGATAACTCTGCACCCACATCATCATTGATTGACTTCATAACTGGCAACAGAATATGATTTGAAAAATATGTGTTGACTGAATTACCATTACTTTGATCGATACAATTTTTGACCTTTCTTTTTGAATCCTATCTCAACACACTGTGTATATGAAAAGAATACTTGATGTATTGGGTTCTAAAGATTTAATTCCTAAAAACAAGGCTCGATATTACTCATTTAGTAAACCTGGATGGATAATCCAAATGTCCACTTCCTGATCCTATTATTTCCTATTCCTCATCAAAGTCATAGTTATAACATTCAATGAAATCAAAATCATATAATTTCATCATATCTATATTTTCTGATTTAACTTATACCTTAAGTATATGAATACTGTTTTTTACTATATCTATATAGTTAATACTCGAATAATTAACTACTAGCAGTTAAATTCCATCAAAATCATACGTAATTGTTTGAAATTTCTCTCTAGTGGCAAGGTAAAGGATCTTTATGATGTAGATGAGAGTACCATCCTTTTCAAATTCTCCGACAGGGTGTCTGCATTTGATGTAAAATTTAACCAAGACATCCCAAAAAAAGGAGAAGTTTTGTGTAAATTTGCTGAATTTTGGTTTAATGAATTGGATGTTCCAAATCATTTCATAAAAAGAGAGTCAGACACTGAGATTTTGGTAAAAAAGATGGAGATGCTTCCAATAGAGTGTGTAGTTAGAGGCTATTTTTATGGCAGCCTAATTAGTAGATGGAAAAAAGGTGAAGTCACAGTTCCAGATGGCACTGATACTACAATGGCTGCAAGACTACCTGTACCAATATTTGATCCTACTACAAAGTCTGAACATGATATCCCAATCAACAAATCAAAAGCACTGGAGATGAATTTAGTTACAGAAGAACAATTTGATTGGTTAGAAAAAACATCTATTGATATTTA
>JABJDB010000075.1 GCA_018668425.1 Nitrososphaerota archaeon
ATCTCCTAGATTTGTAACTGTAAATTCAACTGTTTCTCCAACCTTTGCTTTGTAGACAGGTAATGTGTAATTGAATTGTGCAATAACTCCATCCATTCCTTGCTCTGCAAATATTTCTTCAAGAGCTTTTTCTCCACCTGGCATACCCATACCATTCATGATATAGTATGGTTTAGGACCCTCTGCTATTCTTTCAACATCATGACCAATTTCTGCCATTACAATTGGAATGTATCTATCAATGTTTGTACTTGGAGTTTCTTTCTCGATTATGATATGTCCGTAAAGACCTTGCAAAATATGATCTTTTATTCCAAGGCCTTCGGATCCTGCATGATCATGGAAAAATGTTGATCCCCAATTAACCACATTGTATTCATATGTCCATTCTCCACCTGGTGGAATCATTGAACCAGCTCCTATCCCTGTAAGAGTATTGACAGGAGACCCATCATGTTTAGGATCATAGTCACTCATATGAGCATGGAAACTGTGAGTTAGATCATGATTATTGATTACTTTGACTCGCAATAGTTCTCCTTGCTTTACCATTAGAGTTGGTGCTGGTACTGTTCCATTGTATGTCCAAGCATGCCAGACAGCAGTGTCTGCGACTTGAATATCTGTTCCCTCAATAATCAAAGTGTATTCTCTAATTTGTTGTTCTCCAGCTTCGGCAGTTTGTGATTCCACTTCGGATATACTTTGAGATTGAACATCAGATATAGTCTGTATTTCTTTATTGAGATCTGGTAAAAATTCCATATTTCCTGTTGCTGCTATAATTAAAAATGCAAGCAAGATTGGTATTCCTATCAGACCATATTTTTTCTGCATGCATCTTCCGAAAACCAACTACATTTAACTTGTTTTTCTGCGTTGTCTTGTTTTCCTGCGTTGTCTTGCACTGCAGACTGCTTGATTATATCTGATTTTCACATTTGATAATCATGCAAGAATTAGTACAAACTCAAAAAATAACAGATGATGAAAGAAAGCAAATAATTTTAGAGGTGCTCGCTGACAAATATTGTAAACACATCTTACACAATACCATGGATAAACCAAAATCTGCAATGGAGTTATCTAGTGATAAAAAAATCCCAATAAGCACTGTCTATCGAAGACTACAAACTCTCTATGATGCAAAACTACTTGCAATTTCTGGATCTATTAACGAAGATGGAAAAAAATACTTTTTGTACAAAAGTAGAGTAAAATCAATTTCTATCAAATGTGATCTTGAAGAGACAACAATTAACATCGAACCTAACACTCGTGCCTGAGTAAATTATCAATTTATATTCGTTGGAAAATTACTCATGAACGAAAACTTGACAACATCAAAAAGACAACCTCATGTTCAGAAAAAAGAAGCGACTAGAAGTATTACCTATAGACTACCAGAAAAACTCGTTAATGAATTGGAAACTGAAGCTTCTCAGAAAAGCATATCACAAAATGTTCTAGTCAAACAAATCCTTGAAAAATATATTCAATGGGATAGATTTTCTAATAAAATTGGAATGATTCCTGTTCCATCAACTATGCTACAGGCATTAGGTGATGAACTAGATGGTCGAGACATTGATGAAATTATTACTTTGATTTTCCCTATGATTAAAGACACTGTCTTGTTTATCAAAGGAGGTTATGATATCAAAAGATGTATTGAAACATTAGAAGATTACATGAAAGCATCTGGAATGACCTCTGATCATAGAGTTGAAGGTGAAATGCACACATTTTTGATTCAACATGATTTGGGAATGAAATGGTCAGTCTTTACTGAACAATTACTAACTCAAGTTTTTAGAAATTTCATGCCAGACATGGACCTAAAGTTTCAAACAACTGATAACACTGTAATTCTCACAGCCCCATTGGGTTCTGATTTTTCAGAACATGATTATCATGATTGAAATTCAATAATTATTTGAAATAGCACTTTTGACAAAATAATACATGAATTTCCCTGAATCTCAAATGCAAAAAATTAGAATTGATGAAGTTATGAACACATCTATTGTATCTGTTGATTCATCAATTACTGCAACTGATGCTGCAAAGATGATGGAGGATACTGATGTTGGAGCAGTGATTGTTTTTGAAAATGGTACGCCAGCTGGAATTGTAACTGATCGTGATTTTGCAATTAAAATCACTGCACATTCTTATCCGATTGATACTCCAGTAAGACGAATAATGTCTTCTCCTCTAATCTCAATTGATTCGCATTCTGATTTATGGACTGCTTCTGATTTAATGTCTACAAGAAAGGTTAGAAAATTACCTGTAATTGATGATGAAAAAGTTGTTGGCATTATCACATCTAGTGATATAGTCAAACATTTTGCAAATCATTAGAAATAATGGTTTTTTGATTATTTCTTAAATTCCTAGTGTGTTGTGTGTGAAAAGCTTATTATAATTTGAAGCCACTTTTTTGAATATTATGGCAACTGAGCAAACACAAAAGATGATCACAGTCACTGCTAAAGCAGCCGAAAAAATACATGAATTCATGAAAGAAGAAGCAGAATCTCCTGAATACCTTAGAGTCTATGTTCAAGGTGGAGGTTGTTCTGGTCTATCTTATGGTATGGGATTTGAAAAATCACCAGAAGAAGATGATCTTGTCATGGAGGAAAATGGCGTTAAACTACTAGTTGATAGTTACAGCGTTGATCATCTACAAGGTGCAAACGTTGACTATATTGAAAGTTTGATGGGCTCTGGATTTAAAATCAATAATCCAAATGTCACAAAATCATGTTCATGTGGTCATTCCTTTAGTACTGAAGAATAATAGAAAAATTATTTTCATTTTTAGATCTTCCTAGCCTGCGCTATGTCTTGAGTTTTAGAAATTTCATTTTTTCTGCGTATTTTTTTGCGATACCCTCATATATCGAAAGTAGACCACCAAAATTATGAAAATTAAGGAGATGATTAGTTTATGCCTCAATCAGGAATTGTCAAATATCACGTTAAACTTTCCTATGAAGTCGATGGACTCGTTGAAAGAGCAGATATAATCGGCGCAATCTTTGGCCAAACAGAAGGACTGTTGGGCCCAGAGATGAATCTGAAT
>JABJDB010000076.1 GCA_018668425.1 Nitrososphaerota archaeon
ACACCAGAACCTGAACCAACACCAGAACCAACACCAGAACCAACACCAGAACCTGAACCAACACCAGAACCAACACCAGAACCTGAACCAACACCAGAAACTTCTACTTCGGAACCTGTGGAAGAACGTGATGTGATTTATGTTGGTACAAAACCAATTATGACTTATGTTTCTGCAACTTTAACTCAACTTTCTACAAGAGATGTTGTGACAATAAAAGCAAGAGGAAAAAAAATAACACAAGCAGTAGATGTATCTCAAATGATTGTTAAAAGAATGGATTCTGTAGGTTATTTTGTAAGTGATGTTAGAATTTCATCTGATTCTCTTACATCTCAAGATGGGAAACAACGAAATGTTTCTAATATGGAAATTGATATTTCAAAACATTAGTACTAAAAATTTAATTTTAATTGTTATTGGAATTGTTATTGTTGTATTTTTGTTAAGTTTTTCAGAAAATTCATGTGGAATTCAACATATGAAAATTTTAAACGATATTAATTCATATGAACAATCTCTTGACCCTGAAATTTGTGAAATCATAGTTGAAAAAATTGATTTGTTTAATGATGAATGTTCTCCTTATATGGAAATTTTAGATTGTGGTTAGAAAATTTTTACTTATTTTTTCAATTTTGAAATTAGTGCTGCATAGATGAATGGTAGAATTGTTGTTACTTCGGCATGTAATGTTGCTTGCCTTGCTTTTTTTGTAACTTTACCCCATGAAATTGCTTCTCTAACTAATGCTCCACTAAGACTTCCATCAAACTCTTGTGCCGTTGTAATGTAAAATGCATAATCTAATCCTTCTCTGTATTGATTCCACCAAAGTGTATGATGTTTTGAAATTCCACCACCAATCATGAATGCACCTGATTTTTCTGCTTTGAACACATGACCTGAGAGTAAATTTGCATCTCCTATCATATCGAGTTTAAAATCATTATGTTTTTGAGTGAATAACCAAATTTGACTTCCTACCGCACCATCCATTATTCCTGGAACTACTACATCGATATCATTTTTGTATGCCCAATAAAGAAATGAATCTTCACCCAAATGTTTTCCAATCATTTTACAAATCTGTGCAGTAGTCATCTCTTTGTTGCCATTTTGATACTCTTCTTCTAAAAATGACTGCATCTTTTCTTCAATTAGTGGACCATAACTATCCATTGGAACCAACACATTTCCTAATCTGTGAATGTTTTGATCAGCTAATTCGTTATCGTCCATTGTAAACGATCCTTCTTTGTAATGTGAAAAATGTCTGGCAATATCGTGGTCTAATGCCCCACACGTTGTTAATACAACATCAAACCATTTGTTTTTTAACATATTTTTGATAATTCCTCTTAATCCTGTTGAAACAACTGCTCCAACAAATGAAACAAACTTGAGACATTCTTTGTCTGAAATCATTTCTGATAAAATTTCTAAACCGTCTGAAAGATTTACTGATTCAAATCCTCCTGACTGGGAAAGTTCTTCAAAAATATTTTCAATCGATGTGTTTGAATCAATTTCTATATCTTTTACTGGGCGACCTGGATCTACCATTATCTGAATTGTCGTCGCCAAGTATAAAATCCTGCCTTACAATAATTGATTTTTTTTAATTTCTAAGAAAACTTTAAACCCGTCAAATAACACCAATTTTCGAATGTCAGATAGAATCAAAGTTGCATTAGTAGGTATAGGTAATTGTTTTTCAGGTTTAATTCAAGGTATAGAGTATTATCGAGAAAATCCTTCTCAAGAAGTTACAGGAATTATCCATGATAAATTAGCAGGGTATGGTATTCATGATATCGATTTTGTTTGCGGATTTGATGTTGGAGAAAATAAAGTAGGAAAACCGCTCAATGATGCAATTTATGAATCTCCTAACATGGTAGATTGGATTCCAAATGAGAATATGCCAAAAACTGATGCTAAAGTCTATGAAAGTCCATTATTAGATGGTGTGGGAATTTGGGTGGAAAATAAAATCAATCCTATTTCAAGTACTAAAACAAATGAAGAGATTACAGCAGAAGTAAAACAAGTTCTAAAAGATACTGGTGCTGAAATTATTGTATCTTATTTACCTGTAGGTTCTGACAAGGTAACTGAATTTTGGGCTCAAATTTGTCTTGATACAAACACAGCATTTGTAAATTGTATTCCATCATTTATTGCATCAGATGAAACATGGGCAAAAAAGTTTGCAGAAAAAAATATTCCTTGCATTGGTGATGATATCAAAGGACAAGTTGGCGCAACAATTGTTCACAGAACTTTAGCTAAACTTTGTAGCGATAGAGGAACAAAAATTGAAAAAACATATCAAATTAACGTTGGTGGTAATACCGATTTTCTTAATATGAAAGAACAAGATAGACTAGCATCAAAAAGAATTTCTAAAACAGAAAGTGTTCAAAGTCAACTTAATGAAAGATTGGATGATGATCAAATTTATGTTGGTCCTTCTGACTTTATTCCATTTTTAGGAAATACAAAATTAATGTTTATGAGAATTGAAGGTAGACAATGGGCAAACATTCCATACAACATGGAAGTTCGTTTAGAAGTTGATGATAAAGCAAACTCTGCTGGAATTGTAATTGATGCAATTAGATTAGCAAGAATTGCACTTGATAGAGGAGTTGGTGGACCAATAAAACCTGCAAGTGCTTATTTGATGAAACATCCTATTGAACAAACATCTGACGTTAAAGCAAAGGCTGCATGCGAAGAGTTTGTTTCTGGAAATTAATTACTGAAATTTATTAGAATCTGAAAACCTATTTTTTCTACTTGATTCATATTTTTTCAATTCAAATTCTTTTGAAATACTACCTTCTTTGTTTAATCTAGAAATTTTTGTTGTGAATACTTTGTTATTTTCTTTTAAATCTACAATCATACTGTTTCCACCAAACTTGTGATTTTGTACATTTGCGGCCAGAATTGGTATCCTGTTTTCCAATGACCTGACTTGAACATACATTTTCCATGGCTCTATGCCTCTATTGACGATTCTACTGGGTGAAAATAACACTTCAGCTCCTTTTTTTGCTAGATTATTTGCCACTTTTGGAAATACCATATCATAGCAAATTATTACTCCAAATTTACAAGATGTCTTGAATATTTTTGCCTCTTTTCCTGGATTTACTGATCTACGTTCATAATCAAATGGATGTATTTTTTCTTGAATTCCAATAATATCTCCTGTTGGTCCTATTATTGGTGCGACAATTGCTGTCTTTTTCTTTGTGTGGTAAAATGCTCCTGGGATGATGGTCATTGAAAATTCTTTTGCAATTTTTTTAAAATCACTAAACTCTGAATCAAAATTTGAAATTTCATTATTTTTTAACCATTGTTCTGGTAGACAAACTATTTCTGTTTCTTTACTTCCCATTTTTTTTAAAATCTCTGAAATTTTTTTGATCCCATTTTGATTAGAACTATATGATGAAGTTTGAATAATTCCTAATTTTACCATATGTTTTATTTTTCTTGTTGGTAATTATAATATCTGATTTTTCATTTAATTGGAATTAATTTGTATTTTAAATCGATCATGATGATGAATTGTTTATTTTTTAAACAAACTATGTGTTAATGCTAATTTTCATTAGTTAATTTGTAAAATACCATTATGCTTTAGGCACTCAAGGGAATTATGGTTAAGGCTGAATCATATCCCTTATTCTAAACATCACATTAGTTTTAAGCCTGGTTTTATGATCCATTACGAAAAATATCATAGTAAAACGAGAAAAATTAATCAATACTGTCAACTAAACTTGTTAACCATCGATTATCACACAAGTTGTAAAATCACTAACAATGGTTCATGTTAAAAAAGTAGAAATTTTTGGTTTCAAATCATTTGGATTTAAGAATACTACTGTTCAATTTGAACCTGGCTTGGTATCTATTTCTGGACCAAACGGTTCTGGGAAAAGTAACATTTTGGATGCGATTATTTTTGCAATGGGTGAAAACAAACCAAAAGTAATGAGGGTGGATAAACTTCGATCCCTAATTCATGATATTGAGGGAAATAGAAGAGGTCCTAAAATGGCAAGATCTAGTGTACATTTTGACAATTCTGATAGAAAAATTCCTGTTGATTCTGATATGGTTGAAATTACTCGAGAAATGGACGCTAATGGCGAAAATACTTACTATCTTAACAAAAAGAAAACCAATCGAAGCCATATTCTTGATTTACTTGATATGGCAAATGCTGGGTTGGGTCAACTTAATGCTGTACAACAAGGAACTGTTACACGAATTTCAGAGTTTACTTCAGAAGAAAAAAGAAAAACCATTGAGGATTTAATTGGATTATCTTATTTTGATGACAAAAAATCAGAGTCAATAAAACAACTAGATGAAGCAGATAGAAGATTAGAAATCGCACTTGCTAAAATGGGTGAAATCAAAAAACGAATTGATGAACTAGAAGAAGAACGAAATCAAAAATTACGACATGATATTTTAGAACGAGAATTAAATCGTTACAAAGCAATTGCTGCAGCAAATAAAATGAAAATAGTTTCTGAACAAAAAATAACTAAAGAAACCATTTTGCATACTTTGACTGCTGAAGTTACAAAATACAGTGATGAAAGAAATATTTTAAAAACTGAAATAAACACTCTTGAAACTGAGAAATCAAAATTAATGGGTGAAGCTGATGAATACAACCAAACAAAATCTACATTGGATTCTGAAATCAGTTCTGCAATGGAGCAATATGAAATTGACAACAGTGCAATTTCTGCATCTCAAAAAAGAATTGAACGAATTACTGTGAGAATTCCGGAACTTAAATCTGAATTGGATTCTATTGATGTTGCCAGATCTGATATTGACACTCAAATTCAAAAAATCAAAGAATCCATTAATGAAACAAATGAAAAGAAAAACAACATCGGTAAAGAATTAGAGTTGGTTGATTCTCAACGACAAAAAGTATTAACCGAACAATCTGAAGCTGCTGCAAAAAAATCCGATATTGACAACAAAATTAAAAATCTTAATGAACAATTGAATAGTGCAAAACTAAAATTTTCACAATCTCAACATGAAAAAGAACAATCTTCAAAAATTATCGAAACAAATTCAATTAAATTAAATAATTTGGAAAAAGGTGTTGAAGAATTACTACAAGCAAAATCCCAATTAACATCAATGATGAAAAATAGTGATGAAACCATTACTGAATTAAAGTCTAGAATAAAAAAATACCAAGGTAAAAAATCTCATATTCTTAATGATATGGATGAATGGGCACAAATAATTGAAAAATCAAGTAAAACTGCAACACGAATTGAATCAAAAATTAAAACTGTAAAAGGATTCATGCATGAAGATTATACTGTTGCAAAATTAAAAGAAGATGCCGATAGACTTGGCATTGAGGGATTAGTTTATGAGATGATTTCTTGGGATAAAAAATATGAGCGCTCTGTATTGGCAGCTAGTTCTGATTGGATTAAAGCAATCGTTGTAAAGGATTTTGCAACTTTGTTAGGTATTGCTGAAGTTGCAAAAAACAAAAAACTCCCTAAACTAAAAATTATTCCACTTGAATCAATTCCTAAATTCTCTTTGACTCTTCCAAAAGAACCTGGAGTATTGGGTGTTCTTGCTGACAATGTATCTTGCAAGCCTGCATATTCTGCTCTCAAAACCTTCTTGTTTGGAAATATTGTGCTTACTGAGACTAGAGAATCGGCCTATAATGTCTCTCAATCTGGATACAAAGCAGTTACAATGGACGGTGAATTCTTTGAAGCCAAAACCGGTACTGTTGTAATTGATAATAATTCAAAAATCTCAAAACTTACAAAATTGATTTCATACAGCAGTGATATTGATGGTTTGTTCCAATCAATTGGGTTAGTTAAAAAAATAATGCTTGATAAAAAACGTCTACTTAAAAAATTAGATGACTCTATTCAATTAAATTCTGACAGGTTATCTCTATCAGAACAATCCCTGTCTTCTACAACTGAAAATTATGATCATTTGAAATCAAAAATTACATCTACTATGAATATGAAGGAACAATTAATCAAAAGAATTTCTGATTTAACATCTAGAAATAATATACTTAATTCTGGAGTAAGTACCAATGAATCTCACATTGAATCATTAAATGAGAGAATTACTCTTGTCGAACAAAACTATGCCAGTGGAGAGCAAACCCGTATTGCAAATGAACTTTCAAGAATTAATACTAAAAAAACTGATGTTGAAAAACTACATACTACTATCATGAATGAGTATAGGGATAAATCATCACAACTTACTACTATGGAAACACAAGATAATCGAGAAAAATCTCAATCTAATCGTCTTCATGATGAAGAACACTCTTTAAAATCAGAACAACAAGAATTAGAAACAAAAATTCAGCAATTAGAAACACAACGTGAATCAAAAAATGAGGTTCTTGTAAAACTAAGAGAACAAGAACAAGAATTGATTGCCACTTCTGGTTCCTCAATTGGACATGTAAGAGAATATGATGATAAACTCAAAGTTTTAACTGAACAAGAACGAGAACTCACTAAACAAATCAATAATTTGGAGCGTCAATCTGATTCTTTGAATCGTGATTTACATGATCTAGTTGAAACTGAATCTAAATTACACCAAATTCTATCTGCATTTGGGTTTAGCAAGGATATGGAAACTTTTGATGTTGAATCAATTGTTTCTGGATTATCTACTGAACTATCTTCCCTTAATGCATTAAACGCAAAAGCCCCTGAAACATATCTTGAAGTATCTTATGGTTATCGTTCAATGTCTACGAGAAAGAATTCTCTTGAAGAAGAACGAAATTCTATTGTTAAATTTATTGAAGATATAGAAAAAGACAAACGTCAAACATTCTTGGATGCATTTGATAAAGTCGATAAAGAAATTAGATTAATTTTCAACAAGATGACTGGTGGAAATGCTTGGTTAGAATTACAAAATGAAGATGATATATTTAATTCTGGAATATCTTATCTTATCCAATTCCCAAATAAACCGAAAAGAGAATCAACCTCAATTAGTGGTGGTGAAAAAACACTAGCTGCAATTGTGTTTGTACTAGCTTTACAAAAACTCAAACCTTCACCATTTTACTTGTTTGATGAAGTAGATGCCCATCTTGATGCTCCAAACTCTGAACGATTAGCAAATATTTTGGAAGAACGAGCAAAAGAAAGTCAATTCATTATGGTTTCTCTAAAAGATTCTGTAATACAAAAAGCCAAATTGATTTATGGTGTATTTCCAAAAAATGGTGTTTCCCATGTTGTTACATACAAAGACAAACGAATGCCTTCTGTTAGGACCACCTAGTCTAGTTTAACATAACATGCTGATAGATGATCTTCAGAAACTTTTTCTAAACTAGGTTCTTTTTCACATTTTTCAATAACATATGGGCATCTTGCTCTAAATCCGCATCCTTGATTGGTATCTACATCTGTTGGTTCGTTGATTCTGATCTTTTTTTCTTTGTGTAAGTTGTTTGGGTCTGGTTCTGAAATTGCATCAATTAGTGCTTGAGTGTATGGATGTTTTGGCTGTAATAGAACTTGATTAATTGGGCCTGTTTCTACAATCTTTCCTAAATACAAAATACCTATTCTTTGACCAAAATACCTTGCAGTAGCTAAATCGTGAGTGATATATAGAAATGAAATATTGTATTTTTTCTGTAATTGCTGCATCAATTCTAGCATTTCTGCTCTAATTGACACATCTAACATTGAAACTGGTTCATCAGCTAAGATAACTTTGGGTCTTAATGCTAATGCTCTTGCTAGTACTACTCTTTGTCTTTGTCCTCCAGACAACATGTGTGGATATTTTTTTATGATTTCTTCAGCTGGTTCTAATTTTACTTCATGTAAAACTTCAATCACTCTTTTCCTTCTTTCATTTTTGTTTCCTATATTATGAATTTCAAGTGGTTCAGATACAATTCCTTCAATTCGCATTCTTGGATTAATTGAATCATATGGATCTTGATGTATCATTTGACAATTCATTCGAATTTTTCTTAAATTTTTTTCATCATTATTGATTTCTTCTCCATCAAAAATAATTTTTCCAGAATCCGATTCAATTGATTTTAAAATTAATTTAGCAATGGTTGATTTTCCAGAACCTGATTCTCCTGCTAAAACAAAAACTTCTCCTTCATACAATGAAAATGATATATCATCTGTTGCTCTAACTGTGTTTGATTTTGCACCAAACATTCCTTTTTTTACAAAATGTTTTTTCAAATGTTCAACTTTGAGGATTTCTTTCACTAGATATTGTTGAATAATGAAGTATATCAAGAAATTGCCCATGCGTAAAATTTGGGATAAAGCATTTATGTTAATTAAAAATGGATTTAATACTTGAGTAATACTTTACAAGAAAATCAAGATTACAAAAAATATATGGTTGATTCTAAACTACAGTATTACAAGCCTCATGCAACAAAAATAGAAAAAACCTTTTCTCAAGAAATATCTGCTAGTCTTAATTGTAAATCAAAATTCATTTCGCCAAAATTCTTTTACGATAAAAAAGGTTCAGAACTTTTTGAAAAAATTTGTACCTTGCCTGAATATTACCCTACACGAACCGAAGTATCTATTTTAGAAAAATTACCGGTTGAATTACTCCCATTTCTTGATGATTCTACTCGTCTAGTTGAATTAGGTAGTGGTGCATCTGTAAAAACAAGATTAATTTTAGATATTTTTACAAAATTACAAGAAAAAACTGAATACTTTCCTATTGATATATCTGAAATTCTAACTGAAAGCTCAGAACTGTTATTGTCTAATTACAATCAATTACACATTACTGGAATTATTGATACGTATGAGGGCGGTTTAGAATTTCTGAAAAATTATGATGATAAAAAGAATTTGATATTATTTCTTGGTTCTAGTTTTGGTAACTTTTCTCCTCATGATGGATATGCTTTTTTACAGAAAATTCATTCAACTATGAAATCAGGAGATCTTTTTTTGATAGGATTGGATTTAGTAAAGGATAAGCAAATTTTAGAAAATGCTTATAATGATTCTCAAGGTGTAACTGCAGAATTTAATCTAAATGTACTTTCTAGAATTAATGATGAGCTTGATGCTGACTTTGATTTGAAAAATTTTGAACATCATTCTGTTTACCATGAAGAAAAACAAAGAATTGAGATGTATTTGAAATCTCTTGTAAATCAATCAGTAATCATCTCAAAATCAAATTTGAAATTAAATTTAGATAAAGATGAATTAATCCATACTGAATATTCTCACAAGTATAATCTATCTCAAATACATACTCTTCTTGATAGCGTTGGTTTTAGTATTGAAAATTCTTGGTTAGATGATAAAAAATTATTTTCATTAACTTTGGTTTCAAAAAATTAGATATTTTCAGCACATCTGAATCCTGCAAATACCCACCTTTCATCTAATCTAAAGAAATTCCTGTAACTGCCTCTGATTGACATGTTTGGTGTACCAAACGAGCCCCCTCGTAATACTTTTTGATTTGTAAACCATTTGTCATTGTATTCATCAAATCCTGTTTTGAACCCAGGATATCCTGTAAATTCTGATGATGTCCATTCCCAAACATCTCCAATCATATGTTGACATCCTGATGAGCTTGCCCCTTTAGGAAGTGTTCCTATCTCTGTGCATCCCCACAAATATGATTCAAGTAAATTACATTTTTCCTCTGATGGTGATTCATTTCCCCATGGGAAAACTGTTTTTTGCTGTTTTTCTTCATTCCAACATGCTGCTTTTTCCCATTCAGCTTCTGATGGTAATCTTTTTCCTGCCCATTTACAATATGCTTCTGCTTCGTAGTAACTAACATTGCATACTGGTTGATTTGGATTTATTTTTCTAATTCCTAAAAAGTCTCTTACATTCCACTGATCATCAATTTTTTCCCAATACATTGGAGCATTCCATTTGTTTGCCTTTACTTTTTCCCAACCATCTGATAACCAATACTTGTACGTTTCATATCCCCCATCTTCAACAAATTCCATATACTGTTGATTTGTAATTGGAAATGCGTCTATTTTGTAATCATTTAGGTATACTTTGTGTTCTGGTAGTTCTATGTCGTAACAATATTGTTCTCCATTATACCCCATTGTGTAAATCCCTCCTTTGATTTGAATTGACTTTTTCTTAACATCGATTTGTTTTGGAATTTCATTTTTTCTTATTGGTCTGTATTGTTCTGCAAGGAGATGTTGTAAATCATATACTAGTAATTCCTGATGTTGACATTCATGATGAAATCCCATGGTGATCAATTTTGTTGCATCTTCATCAATTGACTGTGAAGTGATAAATTTTTCAACTCTTTGATTAATTGTGTTAAAATATTCAAACACTTGATCTACTGTTGGTCTTGAGATGATTCCTCGTGAGCCTTTGTCATGTGGTTCCCCAAATTGATGATAATAGGAATTTAGATACTCTGAAAATTCTTTAGAATAAAATTCATAATTTTTATCTATTTTACTCATGATGGCCTCATAAATCCAACTTACATGACCTATGTGCCATTTTGGTGGGCTCATAAAAAAAGCAGTTTGGACAACAAAATCATCTTTTTCTAAAGTTTTTACTAGTTCCAAAGTTCTCTTTCTTGTTTCTTTGAACTGTTCTAACAATGGCTTTTTTTGTTCTAACTCTGGATTAGAAGTCATATCTCAAAATTGAATTTTTTGGATTATTATATTTGTGGGTATTTCTAATACCCTCTTGCAAAAATTGGAATTGAAATACTTTGTTGTTGACAGTAGATGCATTTTTGATTTGTATCTTCACTTTCAAATGGAATTACTCTAATTTCTGCTCCTGTTTCTTCTTTAATTTTTTCTTCACATTCTTGTTTTCCACACCATGGTGAATTGAAAAATCCACCTGCTTCAATTTTTGATTTAAATTCTGTATAATCTGAAATATCTATTGTGTTTGATTTTGCTTGTTCACGTGCATTACTTAGCATATCTTTTTGAATTTCATCTAATATTGATGGTATTTTTTCAATTTCATTAAATTCTAGATTAGTTTTTTCACGATTGTATCTTTTAGCAATTACAAAACTTTGTTTCTCTATATCTTTTGGACCTATTTCTATTCTAATTGGTACTCCTTTTAGTTCCCAATCATTGAATTTGTATCCTGGTGATAACCCACTTCTATCATCTACATGAACTCTGATATCTTTTGATTCTAATTCATCCTTGATTGTTTGTACTTTTGGTGATACTATTTTTTCACCTTCATCATTTTTGTAAATTGGTACAATTACAACTTGCATTGGTGCTACTTTAGGTGGTAACACTAGTCCTTTATCATCACCATGAGCCATGATCATTGCTCCTATTAATCTCCATGAGACTCCCCATGATGTTTGCCATGCAAAATGTTCAACATTATCTTTATCTGCAAATTTAACTTCAAATGGTTTTGAAAAATTTTGTCCTAGAAAATGAGATGTTCCCATTTGTAATGCCTTACCATCTGGCATTATTGATTCCATTGTAGTGGTGTATACTGCACCAACAAATTTTTCTTTCTCACTTTTTTTCCCTGTTGTAACTGGAATAGCTAATTCCTCTTCAACTGTATTTTTATAAATATCCAAAATTTTTGATACTTCTACTTCTGCCTCTTCTTGTGTTGCGTGAACTGTATGCCCTTCTTGCCACAAAAATTCTGATGTTCTAAGAAATGGTTTTGTAGCTTTGATTTCTGCTCTTAATGCTGTATTCCAAAAATTAATTTTTAATGGTAAATCCCTCCAACTCTGAATCCATTTAGAATACAAAGTATATGCTAAAGTTTCTGATGTTGGTCTTAATGCTAATCTGTCTCCTATTTCATTTGTTCCTGAATGAGTTACCCAAAATACTTCTGGATTAAACCCTACAAAATGTTTTTGTTCTTTTCCTAATAGCGATTCTGGAATTAATATTGGTAAAAATCCATTTCTAATTCCATTTTTTGAAAACTTATTGTCAAATGTGCTCCTTAATGACTCCCAAATGGCATATCCGTCTGGTCTGAGAACAATTAGTCCTTTAACTGGGGCATAATCTGCAAGTTTGGCTTTTAGAACTACTTGTGTATACCATTCACTAAAATCATCATTTTTTGAAACAGTGATCCCTACGTCTTCTTTACCCAAACTAGAGTTTCATGAATTAATTTAACTAATGAGCCTTTCGTGAGAAATTTTATGTTTACAGTTTGTCCCCTTTACAGAGAACTTTGCCCATTACCCTGCTTTGGAAGTTTGGACACACAAAACATTGAATGAAATGTATTTGGTCTTTTAAAACGGGGCATTCAACATACTCTTGTTTCATTCTTTTAAGCATTTTTGGACTAACCCCTTTTAGTTTTAATTTTCCTTTCTCATCCATCATACCTGATGATTTTAACTCCTCTTTGACGTCATCTGGTAGCTTTTGTCTACCTTCTCTTTCTAGAATTTCTACTTCGAATTTATGTTCTAATTCATCAGCCATTACTAATCCCCTGATCTACGGTGATTTATTACTAGCGTTTTTAATTTTGAAAATAGTTTAAACTTTAATATAATTAGCAATTTTTTTGCAAATCAGAAATTAATTGTTAGCTATTTTTGATGTTGAAGGTGTTTTGTATGATGAAGAATATTTGCCTATTCTTGCAGAAAAACTCAACAAAGAAGATGAGATTTGGGAAATCACTAAACAAGGAATTCAAGGAACCATTAACTGGGAAGAAGGACTCCGAACAAGAGTTGCAGCATTAAAAG
>JABJDB010000001.1 GCA_018668425.1 Nitrososphaerota archaeon
ACACCTGCTTGTGCAGGTGTACTAGTGAACACTTGACCTTGATATCCATGAATACCATTGCCTTCAATGCCATTGGTAAACAAGTATACTGTAGAAAGTGCTTCTTCAGGAGTGTTCTTTAACAAAGGAGCAAGTTCTACTTGCCATCCTTGTTGTGCAGTAATTACATCTGCATGTGTTGGATCACTAGAATCAGTAATGATGTAATAAACATCCTCACCGTCATAGTATCCTTGATGCATAGGAATTGTTGCTGGAACATTTGCTCTTGATAATCTAAGTACAGAACCCAAGTCAGCTTCAGTCAAATCTTCAGAATCTTCCATAGTTTCTCCCATGTGTTTTTCTTCCATGTGTTTTTCTTCCATGTGTTTTTCAACTGGAGCTACAGGAATGCTAGTACGACCTAGATCTGATTCCCAAGCGGCTTTGCCACCAGGATAATTAGAACATAGGTCTAATCCACAGATACCAGTACTAGAACCATATTGAGACGTTCCAGTACCTTGGCTTTTGAGAGCTTCAGCATCTGAGAAATAATCTGTTGTCATACCTGCTGTAAACAAGGGTAAAATTGCAAGAAGTGCAATGTATCTTAGACTCTTGTTCATATGTAGAAAATCTAATTTTACTTTAAAAGAATTTATCCAAATTATCCCGAAATTTCAGAGAATCGATTTTCAACATAATCCCAATTTACTACATTCCACCATGCATCAACATATTCAGGTCTTTTGTTTTGGTATTTCAAATAATAAGCATGTTCCCAAACATCCAAACCAAGCAAGGGAACTTTTTGTAGAGTCCAAGGGCTAGTTTGATTTTGAGTTGTAAGAATTTCTATTTTATTAAAAGTTCGATTAAACACTAACCAACACCACCCACTACCTTGAATGTTAACTGCTTTTTCTGAAAAGATTTTTTTAAAATTTTCAAAATCTTCAAAATAAACATCAATTGCATCTTCTAATTTCCCTTTTGGTACACCGCCACCGTCAGGATTCATAGTTTCCCAAAAAAGTTTATGATTCTCAAAGCCTCCACCAAAAAAATCAATTTTGTTTCTACTTGATTCAGGAATGGTTTGTAAATCAGATAAAATAGATGAAATGTATTGTGGATGAGATGCTCCGCCGATTTCTACAAGAGCGTTATTCAAACCATCAACGTATGATTGGTTGTGTTTTTGATGATGTATTTTCATTGTTTGTGTATCAATGAAGGGTTCTAGTTCATCATAACCATAGGACAACTTAGGAAGTTCGTATTGAACCATATGTTACAGACTAAAGAATCCACATATATTCTTCAAGTCAAAGTCGAAAAGAAGATAAATCTAAAGAAAATAAATTATCATATGAGGAAACTAGGCACAGTTGATTTAGAAATTTTGGAATTAGCAATTAATGAAAATGGTAAATTCAATGAAAATAGTTTAGAGAATTCAGAATTAAAAAGACTAGGAGTTGGAAAAATTTTAGATTCATTAGCTTCCCTAAAAGACAGAAAACTATTAGCACTAAATGATGACGGATCATTTTCCATCACAGATATTGCAAGAGAGATTCTTTGGAGTGATAGTGTCCCAACATGGGCAAAAATATTACGATTATTGCAAATTAAATCATGTACACTAGGACAAATTTGTAATATTTTAAAATCAACAAAAGAAGAAAATCTAGAGAGTTTAGAAAAATTAAGAAAAAATCAATTTGTATTAATGTCGCCACAAAGACAAGAAGAGAAAATCATCAAAGTGTATGACATACTTCCAGAAGGAGTAGAAAAAATAGATAAAACAGAACAAGAAGGTTTTGGAAATCAAATATTGGATAATCCAAAACCAGAAATCGAAATTACAAGTATGTTGGAGGAAATAATAAAAGAAATCAAGGATTCACAAATGGAGCAAATAAAAAAAGATACTATTTTAGAAAAAGTATCAAAAATCAAAGATAAATTAGAAATTTAATTTAAACATCTTTTCCAGTATCAATCCATTCCAATGCTCTAAGAACACCTTGATAGTATTTCATAGCATCCATAGAATCTGTTTTGACTAGTCTTTCTTCTATATTTTTTCGATATTCTTCAATTTCCTTTTTTGTTTTCATTTTTTCCACACAAACATATCATTAACAAATTTAAATTATTTTGAACGAATTTTATCTTGAATTTGAGCTAAAATCAATTCTGCTTTGTCTTTATTTTCATAAGTATCAACGGTATCATCCATTATGGCATCAATCTCATAACTCTTATCGACTAGGATATTTGCAACATGATCATCCAAAGTTCCTTGGCCAATCAAATAATATGCAAATACGGTATTTTTTTGACCAATTCTATGCAATCTATCTTCAGCTTGTCTATGAATTGCAGGGCTCCAATCAAGTTCAGCAAAAATAACATATTTTGCACGAGTAAGGTAAATTCCCACATTTCCTGCACGAATTCCTGCAATCATTAATTTTGACTCTCCTTTTTGAAATTTATCGATTTGATCTTGTCTTAATGTATCAGATTGTCCACCAATTATAGAAACAGGAGAAAATTCTTGAAGACTTTCGTGTAGTAATTTATGAATTACTTTATGGTGACAAAATACCACAACACTTTCTTCAATCTCCATAATATTTTTTACAAAATTAATAACGTGAGGTAATTTTGCGACACCTGCAATCTGTCTTTCACTTTGGATAGCCCTATGATAAGATGCAGATTTTGAGAATTCAGTCTCTGCAACTTTTTGTTCTTCTTCAAGTTTTTTCCAAATTTTATCTAATTCTTCTAGATAATAATCAGTGTCAGATGCAATTACTTCCTTATAACGAACTTTATCTTTGAGTTCTTTTAATACATCAGATTTTTTTCTCCTTAACATAACGTGTTTTTGTAATTCATTTCGAAGAGAAGTACGTTTGTTTTCTAAAACAATTGCTTTTCCCTTATCATTGACATAACAAAAGTACTCACAAAATTCCTTGAAACTACCCAACAATCCAGGTTTTAAAATATCTATAATAGGCCAAATTTCAGAACCACGATTATAGATTGGAGTTCCAGATAATCCAATTCGATATAAAACAGATGGTAAAGCAGCTAACTTTTTGACAGATTTGTATTTCTGAGTTGTCTTTGAACGTAGATTATGCACCTCATCACAAACTACAGTTTTAATCCCAACTTTAGATAAATCATCATATCTTTTGAAAAGTAATTCATAATTTATTACGTAAATATCAGATTTTGGAAGTTCTTTTGATTTACCGGTTCTAATCAAGGTAACACTAGGAGATAAAGAATCATTTATTCTGCCATTTCTACTTTTTTTCTTTAAGAATTTTTCAATCTCTCGTTGCCAATTTTGAAGTGTGACAAGAGGGGCAATTACAAGTAATGGGAATGTTTGTTTTTCAGTTGCAACATAAGATAATGTTTGAACAGTTTTTCCAAGACCCATTTCGTCTGCAAGTAATGCATTCCCAGAAGATTTTAAAAGAAAATCCAATCCTTCTTTTTGGAAATTCAAAAGTTTACCTCTGAATTGTTCACCAGATTTTGCTTTCTTTAGTTTATGTTTTATTGGAGGTAAAGCTGGTTTTGGAGCATATGTCTTTACAATTTTTCTTTGCCATACACTTTTAGATAATATTTCAAGAGGATAACGGTCTAAAATTAATTTAATTTGTTTTACACTTTCAATACTATCAGGAATAATAACTTCATGTTCATTTTCACCATACCATGCTTCTGGAACCAATCTTGAGATCAAATTTACAGCACGATCACCAGTTACTTTCCAGCTCCAGATTTTAGAATATTTATCAAGAACATATTCGAGTGTACCGATGTTTTCTAGGGATGTTTCCATAATTTGTCGTTTGAAAGTTTTTTTTACTTATGAATCTTCATATTTTCTACGATCATTAAAATAAAAATCAAAAATCTACAAGAATTAAAATAATACATTGTTTTTACATTATAGAAAAAAAATCACAGCACAATTTAGGCTCAAATTAATTTTCAAATAATCAAAAACAACAAATAATGAAATAATCTGAATGATAATCATGGCTGAAGACGGTTTTATGTGGATTTATCTAGTATTTTTCATGATTCCGCTAGCAAGAGTAATTCCAAGAATCATTAGAAAGTGGAAAAACAAGGACAATCCAATAAAAAATAATCAATTTGAAGAAAATTTCCAAAAAATGGAGCCAAGACAAGAAGTCTATGAGAACCCAAATTCATTTGAAAGTAAGGAATTTGAGAATATTGAGACCAAAGATGAGCCTCCACTATCAAATGAAATGAAGGTTTTAGGAGAAATTAACAGAGGAATCAAGGATTTCAACCACATCCAAAATAACCTGAAAATTGAGAATCAAGAATTAGAGAATATTTTAAAGAAATTTGAAGATGAGGGTCTGATGAGAGTTATTAACAAAAGTGGACTAACCGGAAATAAAATTGAATTATTTCCAACTGAGAAAGGATTTAAAAAATTCAACAGATAGATTTTTTAAAATAAAATTAATGAGAATTTCCTACAGGATGAGAAGGAGTGTTTTCATCGTGGCAATCACAAGAACAAAGATGAGTTTTATGATCATTCATACAATCAATACATTCAAAATGTTTTCTTGTTTCACAAGCTGCACAAATCATCTATTAAGTGATAAATCATAGATGAATTTGAATTTTTCTTAAATAATGAACAGATCAGTATCGAATTTCACTTCGACCAAGTAAATTTTCAGTAAGATCAACGTATCCTTGAGGATCTAATTCTTTTGCAAGTCCTTTATCAATATTTATCAAAAAAATTGAATGTAGATGAGCATTCAAAATATCATCATATTCAATAGGTGGATTTTTGTAATATCGATCACACAAGTCTTTGATTTTTTGAATATCTTCTTTTTTTCTTGCATTTGGAGGAAGTAAGAAAATGTTTGCAATAGGTAATAATCCAACTGCCGGAGTAGCCAGAGAAAATTTTGTACAATGTTTACTATATCGTGCAATTTTACTCATTATTCTTGCAGAAAAATAATCAATGGTATCCATTGCATGATCAGGAGGAGTAAATCCCGTTTCAATTTCAATTATGGTATTGCCACCCCCTTTTTTTCCAAATATATCACAGACTAAAATCTCAGAAACATCTTTTTCAACGTCTACAGCATAACCTCTGCTAATCAAATTAGTTGCACAAATCAATTCCAAGATAGAATGATTAATTTTCACTAAATTTTTTTTGTACATTTCAATTAATTGTTGACAAACATAATTCAGTTTAGAAACTTGATTTTTATCTAAATTTTTTGATAATTTTTTTGTCATTTCATCAACATCTTTTTGAAATTTTACCAAGTCCATAATTTTAGATTAAAGCGTTTTGAGGTTTAAGTGTAATCTAAAATAAAGTTCAGAGACCAAAAATCATCAAAATTGATCAAATTAAATTGAAAAAAAGTTAATTTTTATTCATACTTTATCATAACAACCTAAATCAAAAGACAAACTGTGTTTCAAAAGTTAGTAATCGTAGGCTTGTTTTCGTTTTTGATGTTATTCTCATTTGTTCAGACATCTGAGGCTGAATTATGGGAATTAATTGTAGATGCAAATATCAAAAATGGTGTTATCATACCTGGAGAAACAGTTAGTATTACTGGAAAAGTTGTAGACCACGCATACAAAGGAATCAGAGGGGCAGAAGTTTTAATCAGAACAGGATCTGAAACAACTAAAACATTCACAGACCCTTGGGGAGTTTATCATGGAGAATTCAAAGACTTCCAAAGAGTTCCAGGCACATATACAGTAAATGTAATTGCAACATGGTATGAAATGACAGGACTAACCAGTACAGAATTTCAAGTAAAGGGTGATGCATCACAAGTTTCCATATTACAACAAAAACTAGATACAGATGATGCAAGAAATTATCTAGGTTCAAAAGAAAGTGATTTTGATAAAAATCCAATAGGACAGATGTTATTCAAATATTATCACGGATTATTAGATGAATTAATCTTAGAACAAAAAGAGGCAGTCAAGCCAAATGTTGATCAGTTATTTGTAGAAGAGCAAAGAAAAATTGCAAAAGAACTACAAAATAAAGCGATAGAAGAAGCAAATGTAGGCTATGGAGTTTATGATGGATTTCAATATGAGAATTATATCGACAATCTCAATCCAGAAATTAAAGACACTGTAATTAATCAACTAGAATTTACAAAGAATCTCTTTGAAGAAGCTCAAAAAGCAAAAGCAGTGATTATGGAGAATGGTGGAACCGTAGAAGAGGCAAGACAAGTGTATTTGGAGATGATTTCAGTTTCAAGAGACACCCTAGATGAATTTAATAAAAAAAACATAGAAGATGAATCTAAAGTTTCAGAAGATGAATCTAAAGTTTCAGAAGATGAATCTAAAGTTTCAGAAGATGAATCTAAAGTTTCAGAAGATGAATGATTTATCAATTCTATGTGCCTGAAATCATACAGAGTAAACAATTTTTAGTCCAAATAAAATCAAACTAATATTGAAAGTATATCACAAGTCATCATGTATTACATGCAAGAAAACAATTTCAGAAATAGAAAGAGCTAGTGCAGACATAGAAAAAAGGGATTTTTTCAAAGACCCATTCTCTGAATCAGAGTTAAAAAAAATTATTCAAATGACAGGAAAAAAACCAATTGAAATGATTAGAAAAAGAGACAAAATGTACAAAGAACTAGATTTAGAAAATAACAAGAAAACAGATTCCCAAATTATCAAATTAATGGTGAAACATCCAGGATTAATTTTACGGCCAATCACAATAATAAAAAACAAAGCATTTGTTGGAAAAGTAGATAAAAAAAAATTAAAGTAAATTAGGATTCATTTTCTTTTTTGAAAATTCGAATTGCTTCCAAGTGTGAACAATTGGCTTTTAATCCCTTACCATGATGAAATTTATAGAAATTTTTGAATCCAGGACACTCACAAGTATCAGAAGTAACAAAATATGATTTTTCAGGATCAGATGAAGATTTTATTTGAAATAAATCATCTTCAATTTTTGATACACCACCACTTTCAACTAATTTTTTTGCTTTACGTAAGGTATTAGCACTCATAAAATTATGGGAATTTCTTTGTTTTTTATTCTTTGATTTTTAAAATAAACACAAAGCAGGGATAAAAATGAAAATAATTTTAAAAATTACCATACAAATTACCTCAAAAATCTAAAATATGTTCATATATTCATAAAAACTTAAATGTTATTTTTACATGATATTAACGACGAGAGAACTGCATTTCTGCCCAGAATTGTGCCTAGAGTTCGTTTCACTCTCGTCTATTTTTTAATTTAAAAAAAATGCCTATTGTTATAAGGTGATTTTTTTAGTTATCAGTATTGGGCATGAAAAGATATGTTGCAACAAGGGTGGCAACAATGTTTGGAGTACTAATGATTACTTTGTTAATTACAATTTCTTTAGTGGGTTCAAATATGGATACAATTTTGAAACAAGGGATTGTTTTTCAAGTAAGAGCAGAGATAACTGAAAATCCTGCAATTGCAGATAGTTTCTCATCTGTGGAGGAATTTGAAACATTTGTTCAAAATCAAATTGATCAAAGGCATAAAATTTTAGGATTAGATGAACCATGGTATTCACCACAACGAATAGGATTTACAATGTACAAAATTTTATTATTAGATTTTGGTCATGCTACATTTTTGACTAGTGATGAAGGTTCATCAGATGTAAAAGATATAATTTTTGAAAAATTACCAAGAACAATTTTATTATTTACAACTGCAACAGTAATTATCTCAATTATTGGGATATTTTTAGGGGCATTATCGGCCAGTAAAGTTGGATCCATGATAGACAGAATCACATCAAGTTTTGCAATAATTAGTTCCAGTTTTCCGGTTTGGTGGATAGGAATGTTGATGATTTTTCTTTTTTCTTTTACATATCAAATATTTCCTGCAAGAGCCACACCAGATATCCCATCATCAGATCCAGAGTACATCGGATCTTTACTATACCACATGGCATTACCATTAATTACAATTGTAATGATTGGTTTTGGATCATGGGCATATTTGGTAAGAAACTTCATGGTAGGAATTATGCAAGAAGACTTTATCATGGCAAAAAAAACAATAGGTGTCAATCAAAAAAAGATCATATATACACATGCATTAAAAAATGCAGCACCTCCAATTGTTACAATTCTTGCACTTAGTTTATCCGGATCATTAGGGGGTGCAATAATCACAGAAGCTGTATTTGATTGGCCGGGAATGGGAAGACTGTACTTTGAGGCAATTACAGTGATGGATTTACCAGTAATTGTTGGTGCGACCTATATTTTGACAGTGTTTTTCCTCATTAGCATATTCATTGCAGATTTGTTATACGGGTACTTTGATCCAAGGGTCAGGACAGGTCAATGAGTAGTATCAGTCCACAGGAAATTAAACAAGAATTTCTTAAAAGTAAAATGGGAATTGCAGGAATAATAATTCTATCAATTCTAATTGCCACATCAATAATTGCAATAATTACCATACCAGTAGAAACATTTCAAGAATGGAATAATCCTGGAAGTTGGATATCATATCCAAAAGTTGCAATTCCAATATGGGTAAACTATTTCATGACAGAGAAAATTCCAGAACATAAAATTTACGATACACCAAATATTCAAACAAATTCAAATGGTGAAATAATTCTCACATCTCATCAATTTGGAGTGAATTTTGATTACGAGTCATTTCCAAATGATTTCATCTATATTTTTTCATCAGAATATGTAGATTCACCATTATTACAAATGTCAGTAATTAGACCAGATGGAATAAAATTGGAGTTGTTATCAATGGCACTACCTTATACTAATTCTAAAACAATTCATAGTGAAAGAATTTTTTCAACAGATAATGCAATAAACAAAAATTTATCATTGCAGTCCGAAAAATTTTCATTTAATCTTGACAGATTATCTACTGAAGATATTGTATTTTCAAAATCAAAAATCAATGAACCACTAAAAGGAAATTATATT
This sequence comes from Nitrososphaerota archaeon, assembly GCA_018668425.1. Taxonomy (GTDB): domain Archaea; phylum Thermoproteota; class Nitrososphaeria; order Nitrososphaerales; family Nitrosopumilaceae; genus Nitrosopumilus. The sequence goes on from JABJDB010000001.1 coordinate 9,091, forward strand.
TTTTTAATTGATACATATTCAATTAATTCAAAACCAGAAATACATGAATCACAATTAATCATAGGTGGAAAAGCATTTGGTATAATGGGAACAGATGAGCTCAGAAGAGATTTAGCAGTAGGATTGTTGTGGGGAACCCCACTTGCATTGTTTATTGGGCTAGTGGTATCTATTGCATCAGTAGTTGCAGGGTTACTGTACGGAGTTTATGCAGGATTCAAAGGTAAAAAAACAGATGAAGCAATGATGCGATTCAATGATGTCATCTATGCATTACCAGCATTACCTTTTCTAATCATACTTTCAGTCACAATCAGCAACAGTATCTTTGTCATGGTAGGTTTCTTGATGGTTTTTGGATGGGTAGGGATTGCCAAAGTTGCAAGAAGTATGTCACTTCAAATTAAAACCAAAGGGTATGTAGATGCAGCAAATATGATGGGTCAAAAAGATTCAAAAATTGTTCTCAAACATATTTTACCACAATTACTTCCTTATGCATTTGCAAGTGTTGCAATTTCAGTTCCTGCAGCGATCACAACAGAAGCAGGTCTTAGTTTTCTAGGATTAGGAGATCCATCATTTCCAACTTGGGGACAAATATTGCATGATGCAAATACGTTTGGAGCCGCATCACGAGGGTTATGGTGGTGGATAATGCCACCAGGAATTATGATTGCAATTACAGGTTTGGCATTTGTGTTTATTGGAAATGCATTAGATGCAATTGTTAATCCAAAACTCAAAAGATAATTAGTTAGAATAACTTCGAATTAAATTCAATGCGGTATCATTTAGTCGAATAGTGTATGTTAAGGAATTAGGATCTTCTTTTGTTTCAGATAGAGTTTCTGCAAATTTTGTTTTTTCTTCCTCAGTAGCTCCTGCTTCATGAGTACAAAGATTGAACGCTTTAAGATTCAAATTATTTTTTAATAAATATGCAATAAATTTTTTATATTCTTCAGGATTTGTCCAACTGACATTTTTTTCACCACATGCAGCAATCCATACATCAATAGAATTATGAAAAATTACCTTTTTACGAATTGTATCTAATGACATTTTTTATCAATTAAAAATCGGCACGATTCATTTTTGAACCGCATCTTGGACATGTTCCACCTTTGTGTTTATTGTTACAAACAAGACAAACATAGCTCACATTTGAGGAACTTCCAGGAGAACCCATTCCAAAGAATCCACCTCCACGAGAACCAGAGTCGCCACCATAGCCACCCATTTTACTCATGTAACGTTTTCTTAAAAATAATGGGAATACGATAAATATTGCTAGTGCAGCTCCCAAACCAAATGGAAATGGTAATACCATTTGCAAACCAATACTGATTGCTAATGATGCACCTAAAAATAACAAATAAGTTTTGTAGTTAAACAATTTACTTCAAGTATCTCTAAAAAGGTTATAAAGTTTTGTCAGTTTGTGTGTCATTTTTAGATAATGGAAAGTGGAACACCATTTCCATTACTATCCCACGCAAAAATTGAATCATCATCATATGGGGATTTAACAATCAAGGAAATCAATCCAAAGAAATTATGAAGGTCAGTTACAGAAGGTTCTGCAGACCCACTAGGATGAGAATGGACAATTCCAATATAGCTCATATCAAAAGGTAGAAAAGAATGCGGAAAACCTGCAAAAGTAGGACCTGTTTCATTAAAGGGTGGAATTACCAATCCATCAATTATTATCTCTCCGTTTTTGGATTTTCCCTTTAGAATCAAAATGCCCTCATTGGGATGCTTCATTTGACAATAAGACAAGATACTATCAAGAACGTCTTTTTGAAGGGTAACCTTACGCTCAAATTTTTTTTTCTTGAAAAGCACAGAACCACTATAGTTTAGATCTAATTTAATTTTAAGATGTTAAAACGGTGTAAGTAGTATTAGAAAAGTTTCGCAGTTTTTCTTCAATTTCAGATACAAGTAAAGGTATTTTTGAATCAGCTTCGTCGATTTCGCCTTGAAAAGTTTCAGATTTTAATTCAGAATCATCTTTGAAGGAAATATTTTTCTTCATATCAGCCTCTAAGAAATCCAAATTATCAGGTTTTAGAGAATTCATTTCAGATTCAAGTGAATCATACTTTGCAAAATATTCAGATACCTGTTTTGTAAACATATCCAACATCTCTTCAGTTTCTGTAATTTGAGATGATGTTTTTTCTACATCTTTTACAGATATTGAACCTGAAGAAATTCCTTTTCGGACATTTTCTAAAATAATAATTATTGAATCTTTATTTTGAGGTAAAAGTATTTCAAAAGGATCATGTACTAATTTATTCAAAATATTTTTTTGATCCTTGTCCAGTGAAGAAGCGTATTCATATCTACTCAAAGGACGAGAAATTTTTGTGAATTGAGTACTAATATTATTTTTTATGTTAATTTTTTGAGAAGCAAATGCATCCAATTCATTTTTTAAATTCAAAAATTTTGCGTAATCATTAGAAGATTTTATTTCATCAATAGAATTACTTAATGTTGAAATTTTATCTTGTAATAACTCAATTGATTTATTTGTTTCAACAATTTTTTGTGTTTTTTCAATTCTAGAGTTTTGTAATGTCTTAATTTCATTTAGATTATCGTTTATTTCAGTAGAAGCAGTTTGGGTAGATTCAAAGTTTTTAAGAATTTTTTGGATTTCTGAATGATTTTGATTCATTATTTCTAAATTATCTTTTAATTGATTTGCATATTTTTTTGCAAAAATATGGATTACTCTAGTTTGTCTCCCCAAAACATCACCAACTTTTTTGAGAATTTGATTTAAGAATAAATTTAATTTTTTAGCACCATCAATATCAGATACATCAGGCAAGTTATTGACTCCTTTTTTTATTACATCAATTACCTGTTTTTTCCCACGTACCACAATTATTGCAAGATGTTTATCAATATCATCAACTTGAAGATTGTCTTTTTCAAGTACTTTACCAATTTCCATCAAATCAGTGATTAGAGGATCAGTGTTATCCCTCAATGATTTGATCTCAGATACAGTTTGGGATGTCCTTAATTGATAAAGTTCAGTCACAATTTTTTTTACATCACCTAAATGAATTTCTTTAGTTTGAGGAATTTCCTGTACAGGTATTTCTTCTTGTTTCTTTTTACCCCATCCAAAGACCATTTGTTAGTATAATCTTCAGGGGATTAAAAATCGTTGTTCAAATAAAATTTAAAATTAATGTGTTTTTAGTTCATATCATGGCAAAAAATTCAAAAAAATCATTTCATACAGGTACAGTAAAAAAAACAATCAAAATTAAAGCGACTCATGACAAAGTTTGGAGAAAAATTAGCAATATTGCTGGATTGCCAACATGGGTAGTAGATGTAAAAAAAACAGTTTATTTGTCTAAAAAGAAAAAAAATGTAGGAGCAGTTAGATTAATCACATTTGCAGATGGAAATAAAATTGAAGAGCATGTAGTTGCATGGAAAGATAAAGAATATTTCACATATATTGCAACAGAAGGTCTACCGCTTAGAGCATATGTTGCAACAATTTCCATAAAATCAAAATCAAAAAAACTAGTAGAAATAACATGGGAATCATATCTTAATAGTAAAAAAATGTCTGAAAAGCAATTCATAGAATTCCTAGCTTTTATGGGAATGTTTTATGAAGCATCACTTGAAAATCTCAAATCATCGTTAGAAAAATAATATCGTCAAGTGTAAATAAGATAATTTCAAAAAAAAATCATGAGTGACATGAGATTTATTATTACAGGAATAATTTTGATATTTATCGGATTTGTCATTTTAGGAGCGTTTGGACATAATTATCAAGCATCAACAATTGAGTCTGACGAGTTTGGAACATGTTATGAATACTTTGAGGATAAACCCCCAATTGAGATGAACTGTTCGTTTAAAATATTTGATCAAACAGTGTTCTTTATCATAATTTTATCATTTATTGTTGCAGGAATTATCGCATTAATCAAAGGAATGAAAGGGGATTGGGACAACAAAGTTAAACCAGAAGATGTTGTAGGTCCTGGAAATAATGAGGAATAAAATTAATTTCTTTTTTCTATTTTTATTTTCTCTTGTTCTTCATCTTCCATTCTTTGGAAATGGACTTCTTCATAAGGCATTTTTCTCAATTAAACATTGTAAAATTCACATTTAACCTTGAAGGATAAATTATACTTTAACAGGTACAAATTAAAAAATATTAGTTTCCAGATTCAATGATATTTTTCATATTAACTATCATATCACCTAATTCAGATACCCTTTGATCAAATTGTTCATCAGATAGTTGATCAGGTTTGTTTAAAGTAATAATTACTTCAGAAAAATCTCCACTAGGAACAACACGCATCGGAACATCCCATACAGAATCTTCATCAACATATTCGTGATCTAAAATACCATAGGATTTTTCTTCATTGAATTTTAATTTAGATTTTCCATGAGGTCCAGTAAAATGCCACCATCCATTGTCATTTAATTTAGCATCTGGCATCATTTTTTGAGGCATTTTTAAAATTGCATCAAATGCATCTCCAGTTTTTTTATTAACTGTAATACTAATTGTCCTAGAACGAACCATAGCAAAAATCACAAATAATGATTAAAAAGGATATGGTAGCAATGTTAAGATTATTCTATTTGTTTAAAAATTCTTTAATTTTTTTGAGATTTGTGACGTTTGATTCATGAAACATCACCATAGAGTCAGCAAGGGAATTAGGTAACACGGTTTTAAGATTATCAACTAAATCATCCCCATTTGAGATCATCGTATCAATCAGTTTTTCAATCTCATTTTTTTCCTCAGGCATTACAATTAGAAAGTAATGATCGTAATTATGCTTTAGTGAATTATCAATTTTGGGCATATCTTGTTTAGAATAAACACCCATAGAGCAGAATAATTCAGGATATCGAAGGACAAAAATCCCACAAATATGCTGTCATTATTTTATGGTCTTTAGAAAATTAGGACTTATTTTAACTTCAAACAATAAATAAAATAATCAGACTAAGATTCTTTTTTGATCAAAGTTGCAGTAGAGCGAACTTTAGGTAATTTTTGAATATTCCAAGAAACGATTTCTCTAATTTTTTCAAAATTTTCAGCTTGTATTTTTACCATCATGTCATGAGTTCCAATAGTTTCAAATACATCGCTAACTTGTTCAATCTCTTTTAATTTTTCAATAAGAGTTACTTCTGCACCTAATTCACAATTTAACATAACATACGCATCAGTCAATAATGTAGAAAATATCATTGATTATTTAAATCTGGATGATTTAGGTGTAAATTACCAGGTTACATGAACTAAATCTTTGAGATTTCTTCGAGGTTTAGGGAATTTAGTTTGTTCAGGATATCCAATACACAAAACTGAAGAGGGTACCAAATCAGTTCCAATAACATCCATTACTTTTTGTTCATCAAACATTCCAATCCAAATGGAACTCAATCCCAACGCTTGAGCTGCAAGTTGAGAATATCCTGCAGCAAGAGTGGCATCCTGAATGGCAAATTTTTTCAAAATATGTTCAGGGAAATCTAATTTTACTCTAGAAGGATTTTTGCAGAAAACAAAAACAACAGGGGCATTAACGTAAGGTTGTTTATTACATGCATCAACTAAGAGTTTTTTCTTTTCAGTACTCTTGACATAAAATATTTCAAAACCCTGATAGTTTCCAGCAGTAGGGGCAGTGTCAGCTGCTGCAATTATTTTATCAATCTTTGTTGTTTCAACAGGTTTGTTTGAGAATTTTCTAGTAGAACGTCTTTTAGCCATCACTGCAAATAAATCAGTATCAATAACTTCAGAAGGCCCAGATTTTAAAATAAAATCAATTAATTGATTTCTAATATTAGGATCAGATGAATCAGGTGTATTTTCAGGTTCATAACCTAATGGATAAATTTTTTCATGTTTGATTTCCTCTCCCATAAACAGAGTACATGAAATATCTTATTAAAGAATTAGAAAAATCATTCAGATTCAAATGAATCACAACCAGAATTACACGGTTTATTCATTACACCTTCACATTTTCCCAAATCATCATGCATAATTCGGTGATGCCCACAAACTTTACATTTTTCTCTAAAATGTGCAATTAATTCAGCATCAGTTATTTCTGATTTTTGAATTTTTGATTCAGTGCCACTAGTCATAAAATGATTTGTTAATCAAGTAATTTTAAACATTTTGAATCAGTGAAATTAATTTTGAAGGTTTAAAACGCCAGGTAAGGGATTCGAGCCCCTGCACGCTTGCACGTAGCCGTTTTCGAGACGGCCGCCTTACCACTTGGCTAACCTGGCACATTGTCTAAGATTTTCTCCATAATAAAGCAAATCAGGAAGAAGGTTTTTCATCAATATCAAACAGTTCGTCATTGAATCTTTTTTTAATTTGTTGTTTGGTTTTACCCCATTGTTCATTAGAGATAGGATCTGAAAAAATAGAAAAAAATCCATCAAAAGGTGAATTCAAAATAGATATAATTTCATCTTTTTCTGATATAGTTAAAGGAAAATAAGATACAATTTTTGAAACATCATCAGACAAATAACGAATTTCATAAATTTTATCTTTCAAATGTTCAGGCAAAATTAATTCGATCATAATTATCTTCAAAGATTTATTCATATTAAAATTAATTTTAAAAAATATCAATTTACAAAAGATAAACACAAAAGAGCAATAATTACAGTCATCACATATGGGATTAAATCTAAAAGATTTGGTAGTAAGAGAAAAAACATCATTAGATGCTTTTTCTACAAAAATTATTGCGATTGATGCATACAATGCAATATACCAATTTTTAGCAAGTATTAGAGGCCCTGATGGATTACAATTATCAGATGCTGAAGGAAGAATTACTAGTCATCTTAGTGGATTACTGTATAGAAATGTGAATTTCTTATCATTAGGAATCAAACCTGTTTATGTTTTTGATGGAAAACCACCATCTCTCAAAACTGCTGAAATCGAGCGTAGAAAACAGATCAAAAGGGATGCCACAGTGAAATATGAAAAAGCAATGGCTGAAGGAAATATGGAAGATGCCAGAAAATATGCACAACAAACAACTAGCATGAAAGATGGAATGGTAAAAGAGTCAAAACAGCTTTTAACATGTTTTGGAATTCCATACATCGATGCACCATCAGAAGGGGAAGCAACAGCTGCACATCTTACAAACACAGGACAGGCATATGCATCAGCAAGTCAAGACTTTGATTCAATTTTATGTGGTGCAAAACGACTAGTCAGAAATTTTACAAATAGTGGAAGAAGAAAAATCCCAAACAGGAATACATACATCGATGTTTTACCAGAAATGATTGAAACTCAAAAAACACTAGATTCTTTGAAATTAACTAGGGAAGAATTAATTGATGTTGGAATTTTAATTGGGACTGATTTTAATCCAAATGGATTTGAAAGGATCGGACCAAAAACTGCATTAAAGATGATAAAACAACATTCAAGATTAGAAGACATTCCACAAATACAAGAGCAATTGCAAGAAATAGATTTTCAGCAAATACGAAAGATCTTTTTAGAACCAGATGTTGCAGATGTGGATGAAATTGTATTTGAAGAAGTCAACTATGATGCAATTATGAATTATCTAGTCAAAGAAAGAAGTTTCTCTGAAGATAGAATTCAATCCACACTAAACAGATTAAAAAAAGCATTAGAGAAAAAAAGTCAAAACCTAGATCAGTGGTTTTAAAACATTAATTTTTTGTTAGTTTGATTGAAAATACAATCATGTCTGAATTGAACATATCCCAATTTTTAATTTAATAAGAACCAGTGAATAGTTAAAAAAGTGCCTCAAACAGAAGCAAGAAAAACACTCAAAGATGCACCAGTCATGTGGAGAAGAATCAATTCGATAGGCGTAATTCTTGATTGTAATTCAACATATGCTGCCAACTTAGGATATGCAAAATCAGAAGTAATTGGAAAACCAATTTTTGAGCATGTACCAAAAGAGTCATGGGAAGAAATGAATGATTCTCTAAAAACATGGTTTGAAACAGGAAAAGTAACAGATAGGAAAATTACTTTCAAAAGACAAGATAACAGTACATTTGAAGGATTATTGCAAGCAACAAGCCTTTACGATGAAAATAAGAATTTGCTTGGAAGTAATACAGTAATTTTTGATTTAACAGAAATGAATGACAAAAAAATGAAAGAATATACAGTATTTTTCAATGACGCAAATTCAAGATTAAATGAAATCAAAGAGAACTATAAGCAATTAGATGAAGATTCAAAATCAGAGTATGATGGTTTAAAAAATATGTTTGAAATGTTATCCAAAGTAGATTTAGAGAAATTATAGAAATTAATTTTTTTTAAGAGATTTTGAAATATCATCAAATACACTTTGTACTTCAGATACAGCAGCACCATCTTCTAAGGTACTAGTATCTCCAATTTTTTCATTATTTGCAATTGATTTTAGTAATCTTCGCATGATTTTTCCACTACGGGTTTTAGGTAACTTTGAAACAAAACAAATTTGTTTTGGCGTAGCTATTGCTCCAACATCATTTCTAATTTTAGTTAGTAATTGTTTTTCCAAATCATCATTTGGTGTTGTTACATTATGTTTTAAAACAACAAAAGCAATAACCACTTCACCTTTTAATTCATCAGGAACACCACATACTGCAGATTCTGCAACATCACCATGGGATACAATACAACTCTCAAGTTCAGCAGTTCCAATTCTATGTCCTGCAACTTTTAAAACATCATCTGCACGTCCAAGTAACCACAAATAACCATCATGGTCTTTTTTTGCATAATCGCCAGGGTAGTAACAATTTGTATATTTTGACCAGTATACTTTCTGGTATTTTTCATCATCACCCCACAATGTCAAAAGCATTCCAGGCCAAGGGTTTTTCACCACCAAGTATCCTTTTGTGTTAGGTAAAACATCCTCTCCATTCTCATCAACTACAGAGATATTCACACCAGGTATAGGTAAGGTTCCAGATCCGGGTTTTAGAGGAATGGTTTCTAATCCAGGTAAAGGAGAAATCAACATCCCACCAGTTTCAGTTTGCCACCAAGTATCAATAATGGGACATTTTTCTTTTCCAATTGTTTTAAAATACCATCTCCATACTTCAGGGTTTATCGGTTCACCAACTGTTCCAAGTAACCGTAATGTAGAAAGATCAAATGAATTTGGAATATCATCACCAAATTTCATAAACATTCGAAGTGCAGTAGGTGTGGTGTAAAAAATTGTTACACCATATTTTTGTAAAATATCCCACATTCGAGATGCATCAGGGAAATCAGGAGCACCTTCATACATTACTTGTGTTGCACCATGAAGAAAAGGTGCATACGCAACATAACTATGACCAGTAACCCAACCAATATCAGCAGTACAAAAAAAGACATCAGAATCTTTGATATCAAATGCCCATTTGAAAGTAGAATATAGATGAGTTAGATATCCCCCAGTTCCATGTAAAACACCTTTTGGTTTTCCAGTAGTTCCAGATGTATACAAAATGTAAAGAGGGTGATCACTAGGTAATGGTTCTGCATCACAAACATCAGATGCAATGTCCATTAAATCACTCCAAAGTTTATCTTTCAGTGTTAAAGTGATGGGAGTTTTTGTTCTTTCTAAAACAATCACATGTTTTACAAAATCAAGATCAGTAATTGCATCGTCAATTACATTTTTTAATTCAACAATTTTTCCACGTCTAAATCCACCATCAGCTGTGATTATTATTTCAGATTTTGAATCATAGATTCTATCTTTAATTGATGTAGAACTAAAACCAGAAAATACAACAGTGTGTGTTGCACCAATTCTTGCACATGCAAGCATTGCTATAATCAATTCAGGGACCATAGGAAGGTAAATTGTGATCCTATCTCCTTTTTTTACATCAAGTGATTTTAGAACATTTGAAAATTTCTTTACTTTAAGAAATAATTCCCCATATGAAATGACTCTAGATTCACCATTTTCACCCTCCCAAAATATGGCAGTTTTTTCGGATTTTGCCCCCTGATGAACATCTAGAGTGTTAAATGAGGCATTAATTGTGCCTCCAACAAACCATCTAGCAAAAGGAGGCTTCCAATCAAGAGTCTTATCCCATGAAGAAAACCACGACAAATTCTTTGCCTGAGTATCCCAAAATGATACAAAATCAGAATCAGCTTGTTTTCTTGTTTCTAAATCAGTATTACCAAGGCCAATATCATAGGTCTCAGCCATCAAAAAGTGTATGAAGTATGATCTTTCTAAGTGTTAAAAAAAATAATTTAAAAAAATTATTGTGCTTCCATTCTTGCAAGCCAGTCGTTATCAGTGTCGTCGTTTGAAGTTTCTGTTGTCACCTGTTGAGGTGGTTCTGGAAATGCAAATGTTACTTCAGGTAGTGGTGATTCGGAAACGGGTTCGGTTTCTGCTTCTATTGGTTCTGAAGGTATTGTTATTGGTTCTGTAGGGGCTTCTGGAAGTATAGATTGAACAATTTGTGGTTGTTCAGGTGTCTCCAGATATGATACGGCGGAATCTTGGATATTTTCTTGTGGAGGGGATGTTATTTCTTGCACTTCTAATTCTAGATCTGCAATTCTACTCTTTACATTTGATATTTCAGATGTTTCGTGAGTTACATGCTCAATTACCTCAGTTGTGCATGATTTCACAGTATCAAATGTTGCATCAGAGATTTCATTGCTCTTGAATTGTACTCTTGCATCAAACAATAACATTTTTGCAGACTTCATTTGTTCATCCAACTCTGTCAATCTTGCCTCAAGTTTTGCTTTGATTTCACTTTCTGTTTCATCTAAGGATACAAGTTTTGACTTGTATTTTTCATGAATCAATTCAGC
>JABJDB010000077.1 GCA_018668425.1 Nitrososphaerota archaeon
CAAATATCACGTTAAACTTTCCTATGAAGTCGATGGACTCGTTGAAAGAGCAGATATAATCGGCGCAATCTTTGGCCAAACAGAAGGACTGTTGGGCCCAGAGATGAATCTGAATGAACTGCAACGAGTTTCTAAAGTAGGTCGTATTGAAGTCAATGCAAAATCTACATCAAACACCACTAATGGTGATGCATTAATTCCAATGAGTACTGATATTGATACTTGTGCATTAATTGCTGCAGGAATTGAGAGTATCGATAAAGTAGGTCCATTTGACTGTGCATTCAAACTAGAAGGAATTGATGATGTACGAGCTGCAAAGAAAGACGATATTGTAAGACGTGCAAAAGAAATCAAGCAAAAATGGGCAACAAAAACTGTCAGTGAAGGAGAAAGTATGTTAAATGATGTTCATCAAGGTGATTCTAAAAAACTATCAACATATGGCCCATCAAAACTAACTTGTAGTTCTGGTGTCTTTGATGCAAAATGGGTAATTCTAGTTGAAGGAAGAGCAGATGTAATTAATCTTCTAAGAGCAGGTTATGATAATGTTTTAGCAATTGAAGGTGCAAAAATTGATGAATCTATCAAAGAACTATGTAATTCTAAAGATACTGTAGTTGCATTCCTTGATGGTGATAGAGCCGGTGGATTTATTCTCAAAGAATTAAAATCAGTTGTAACACTTGATTATGAATTACAAGCAGATACTGGTGTTGAAGTAGAAGAATTAACTCCACAAAGACTAGATGAAATTCTTAGTCCTATTGCTGATGAAATCAAAAATGGAAAACCTGCACCAACTCTCAAAAGTGAAGATGATAAACCAGTTGCAGAATTAGCATCAAAAATATTTCCAAATCTAAATGAAACACTTGAAGCTGTTGCATTAGATGATTCTCAAAATGAGATTTTCAAAGTTCCAATCAGTGAAGTTGTAAGTAAACTATCTTCACAATCTGGAATCAAGTATCTTCTCTTAGATGGAATCATTACTCAAAGATTATTGGAAGGCGCTAAAAATGCAGGCGTTGAATGTGTAATTGGACATAGAGTTGCAAAATTATCAAACTCTGATGGACTAAATCTAAAAACATTCGGTGACCTGGGTGTCTCTTAAGATTTTTGATGACTGAACTAAAAATTCAACACATCTTAACTCTCTCTTATTTACTATCTAAAGGTGCAAAACACAACTATGTTACAATCACCACATCCTCTCTTGGAAAAAATATTAAAAAATCACAACAAGCTGCATCAAAACATCTACTTGAATTAGAACAAAACCAATTCATTGAAAGAATCATCAGTGGAAGAAATATCTCAGTAAAAATAACTAGTAAGGGATTTTCTGAAATGGTAAAACTCTCAACAATTTTACAAAAAAGTTTGAATTCTTTTCCTTCTCATGTGGAGATAAAAGGAATTTTGACTTCTGGAATGGGTGAGGGAGCATATTACATGGGACTAAAAGGATACACAAAACAATTCAAATCTAAAATTGGTTATATTCCATTTCCTGGAACTCTTAATCTTAGAATAGACAAAAAAATTCATCAAGAAGCAATTAAGCAATTTGTTTCATTAAATGGAATTATGATCAAAAGTTTTTCTGACGGTAAGAGAACTTATGGCTGGGTAAAATGTTTCCCAGCAAAACTAAACAATTCTGTTGATTGCAATTTAATTTTACTTGAGAGAACTCATCATGATAATTCTGTAGTTGAATTGATTTCTAAAACTTCTATTAGAAAATCTGCAAAACTAAAAGATGGTGCTAAAGTTACAATAAAAATACCTGTTTCTTCCTAACAAAAAACTGATTAATGGTACTTTGTTAGAGATTTTGTTTGATTAAGCAAATCACAGTTGCAATAATTACTCCTACACATGATAAGAAATCCTTTGAACTTGGATTGCAGTTGGCAAAGAAATTGGATTGTCCCCTTTCTGTAATTGAGTGCTTTTATCAAAAACCACCAACATTTCATTTCTTTGAGACAAAAACCGATAAAATTGCGTTACAAAAAAGAAAAGATCAGATAAAAAATGAGCTTTCTAAATGGGAAAAAGCAGCAGCAAAACAAAATGTTCCAATTAAAACTAAATTTGCATTAACTGATTCAATTACGCATTGGATGATAGATTATGTCAATGAAAATAAAGTTGATTTGCTAATAGTTGATTATCCAAAATTATCCATGACTGAATCTACTCTTTATGATGATATAATCAACACAATTCATCACAAAGCAAAATGTCACGTTTTAACAACTAAACCATAAATTAAATTCCGTGAATAGAGTCGCCATATTCTTTTTTGATACTGGAGCTAGAACTATCAGGAATTGGTGATTGCAATCTTGCAACTTTGGCATCAAGATTGATTCTTTTACATCCCTCTGTGATGAATTTTTCTTGATGGGTTTGATCATATCCTAGGGCAATTGTTTGTGGTCTTACTTGATTTACCGTTTTGAACATATCTCCTTCATGGCCAATTAAACAAAGGTCTACCATTGTAAGTGAATTAACCAACTCTTTTCTTTGGTCTTGAGTGTGTAGTGGTTTTTTCTTTTTCATTTTAATTGCTGTACTATCTGTTGCAACCACTACAACTAGTACATCTCCTAGTGCTTTTGCAGCATTTAGTGTGGATATGTGACCTGGATGAATAATGTCAAAAACACCTCCAGCTAAAACTATGTGTAATGAATTCATACCTTTTTCAGTTAGAGTATTTTTATCATCATTTACTAATTGTTTTGAAATTAATTCATCAATTTTTGAATTAATTTGACTATCTGAGAGTATAATTTTTTCTTTGATTAATTCTATTACAGAATTTTTGTTTAATCCACTTACATACATGCATGAAAGAATTGTTTTTTCAGTTTGTTCCAATGATTTTCCTCCTCTAATTCCCTCTCTTTAATTCATCGATACAAATTACATTTTTGGATCAAGGCCTTTTGCTAACCTTAATGCATCAACTAATCCATCAGCATACCCAATACTCAAAATTGCCACTTCATCTTGTCCATCTTCTAGAAATTTTTCTGCATCTTGAACATACAGTTCAGCATTTTCTAAAATCACTTTGTATTCTTTTTGCCCTTTGTACATAGGCTCTACCTCTTTGAGTGCATCTCTGACCATTGGAACATATTTTTCCATCATTTGTTTTGAAATCTTTTTTACTTTATCTGAATTATCTATAGGCTCATCAATACACTGTCCAAACATTTTCAACGCATCTGATTCTGTAAAATGCATTCTACCTGGAATAATTATTGTATGAGGTGGTTTTCCAAAATCTATTTTTTTTAGACTAGAAATTTTACCTGAAATTATACTTTGATCTTTAAATCCTATTCTTGATGCAACAATTACATAAGTTGATGTACTGATCACATTTCGTATTTGTCCTTTTTCTGTTTCCAATAATCCTTTTAATGCATCATTAGGTTCTAAGAAAAAATCTTTGTTCTGATTATATTCTAAGAGTAAAACTGTATGATTTCCTTCGATGATATTTTTGTAAATTACATAGTATGGTGTTGTAAGTTGCATTTCACTCATTATAGTTGCAATCCTACCAACTTTGTAAAAATGCAATCCACATTCCCCTATCATTGATGTAAGAGACGATGCTGCATGGATTGAATATGTTTTAATTTTTTCTTCAATTGCTCTTGCTCTTAGTTCAATGTGTGTTGTTGCAATGTATGGATCGCCATAAGATAGCAGTGCCACCTTTTTTTTCTTTGAATTTTTTAAAATCTCTTTTCCATCCTCTACTAACCATCTCTTTGCAGGTTTGAATTCTCCTTTTGTTGCATTTTTGATTTTAGTTAAATCTGATTTACTGATTGGACTCGTAAATTGTTCAAGATATACAATATCTGCTTTTGATAAAACATCTAATGCTTCATTTGGGATGGATTTGAATCCTGAAACTCCTAATCCTATAAACCACAGCATTATTGCATTTTTTTGTCGTGAAGTCTTTTTAAATGCTGTAACATTTTCTTGAGAATTTCAATTCCTCTTAGATATTCTTCAATTGAGACTTTCTCATCAATTGTATGGGCTTGATGAGGATCACCTGGACCATATGTTACAACCGGAATGTTCCATTGATTTCCAAGTACATTCATGTCCCCTGTACCTGTTTTTCTAATTAGAGTTGGTCTTGAATGCTCTACTTCCATTACTCCGAGGGTAAATGCCCTAACTAATGGTGAATTATGCGCTGCCTCAAATGGCTCTGTTTCATCTAAAATTGAGTAAAATGCCTCAACCTCTCTTTTTTGTGCAATTTCTTTTACGAGTGTAGAAATTTTTTGTTCAATTGATTTACAGTTCATATCTACTGGAATTCTAATATCAAATGTTGTTTCACATTCCTTTGGTGTTACATTATGACTTGTTCCGCCTTTAATTTCAGTCATTGTTACAGTAAGTAACATCCCTTTGGTTTTCCCTTCTTGTCCTTTTTCTAATCCTTCTTTGAGTTCATTTGCAAAAATAGTTGATTCTTGAATTGCATTTTTTGAAAGCCATGGTGCACTTGCATGAGAACTATCTTCTACACTTATTTTGAGATTAATTGCTAGTCTTCCTTTGTATGCAATTGTCACTTGTTTGATTCCACTTGGTTCTCCAAACACTGCATAATCAACATCCATCTCTTTTTTAACTAAATTTTTTATCCCAGTTGCATTTCCTTCCTCATCAACTGCACCTACAAAAATTATTGTTCCGTTATTATTTTGAATAGATGCTGCTGCAAATAACATTGCCATTAATGGTGCTTTTGCATCTGATGC
>JABJDB010000078.1 GCA_018668425.1 Nitrososphaerota archaeon
CATATTACATGCCTGACGAACGAGGCTATCTATCACACTAATCACCTCATCTTCTCTTTCTGGAAAAATATCACTCTCATTTATCACATTAACTTGCTCTGATAGTTTAGATATCACATCAATATCATCAGGCAAAAGTATGCCTAAACCACGAAAAAGTATGATTGAGTAGAATAATCCAATTAATTTCTCTCTAGACTGCCCAACTTGTCTATAATACGCACCTTTAGTTATAGAAAACTTTGATTCTTGAAGATCCTTCTGATTTAAAATAATTTCAATTTGTCGCTCTGTAAACAGTGATTTTTTGATAATTTTACGTATAATGTTGTTAAAATTAGATTCTTCAGATGTTGCCATAGCTATACAAATCTGTATACAGCTATTCCAATTAAACTTTAAAGAGACACATACGAAGGTCTCTTATGACTGGAAATAAAGTTGAAACATTCCTAAAATCAGAATTAAAAAAGAAAAACGCATTACTCTTTGTATTAATTGATTCAGAAGTATCAAATCTTGAGGCTTCAAGTAAACTTGCTCAAGATGTTGAAAAGATTGGTGCCTCTGCAATTCTAGTTGGTGGCTCTACATCTAATGATCAAATGGAGATGGCTCAAGTTGTTAAAGGCATTAAAAAAGGCATCAAAATCCCAATTATCTTGTTTCCAGGAAACGTTACAGGTGTTGTTCCTGATGCTGATGCAATCTTGTTTAGTTCTTTGATGAACTCTGAGAATCCATACTTTATCACTCAGGCACAAGCCTTGGGAGCTCCAAGCGTGCTCAAATTTGGTCTAGAACCACTCCCAACTGCTTATTTGGTAATTGGTGATGGAACAACAGCATGGTTTGTAGGATCTGCACGAGGAATTCCATTTGAGAAACCAAAAATTGCTGCTGCATATGCCCTTGCAGCACAATTCCTTGGAATGAGGTTTGTGTATCTTGAAGCAGGTTCTGGAGCAAAATCAAGTGTTACACCTGAGATGGTAAAGACTGTTAGACATGCATTTAATGGATTTTTGATAGTTGGTGGAGGTATCAAAGATGTCAAAACTGCTGAGGGACTAGTCAAAGCAGGAGCTGATGCATTAGTTATTGGAACATTCCTTGAAAAAGGTGGAAGCATCACAAAACTCCAAGAAATAGCAAAAGCAATTCAAAGAAGCAAGTAATAGAACTGTATCATGTCTGAAAACGACGCAATTTCTCGTATTAAGGACATAAAGATGCCTCAATACTATCTGGATTACTATTCCCACTTATCTTCAGAATCTTACAGAATATTTGAGCAGGCAGCAGCAGCTAAATCAACACTTTTGGATTCATCAGGGATTATTGAGCCTAAAATCGCATTTGATTTGGCAGACAGAGTTGCAAAAATGCACGAAATTGATATTGCTCAACCACTAAGAGAATTATTAAAAATTCATGGAAAGGAACTCTCAGCTTTACTATTATCAAAAGAAATTGCTTTGGGAAAATACTCAGTTGAGGATGCATCACTTGAAGATAAATTAGATTTGGCAGTTCGTGTAGGACTGGCAATAGTTACAGAGGGAGTTACAATTGCACCATTACAAGGAATCAGTGAAGTATCAATTAAGAAAAACAAAGATGGTACTGACTACCTCTCAATTTCTATTGCAGGACCAATGCGTTCAGCAGGAGGAACAGAGTCAGCAGTAACCATGTTAATTGCAGATCATGTAAGAAAAGCAGTAGGTCTTGCAAAATTTCAGGCAAACTCCTTTGATGATGAGACAGGTAGATTTGTAGAAGAATTACGAATCTATGAAAGAGAAGCCAGCAGTTTCCAATTTCATATTTTAGATGAAGATATCGAACATGTAATTTCTCATCTCCCAGTTGAGCTTGATGGTGTGGATACTGATCCATATGAGGTAGTAAATCACAAGTCAATGACCCGAATTAAGACTGATAGAGTCAGAGGTGGAGCTCTACGAGTACTAAATGATGGACTAATTGGAAGATCCAAAAAACTACTCAAAAGAATTGAAATGTACAATCTTGATGGTTGGGAATGGCTCAATGATTTGAAAGGTGCTGTACAGACAGGTGATAATCAAGAAGATGCAGCAGCTAAGAGAATGCGTGAGGTAATTACAGGCAGATCCGTTTTATCCATGCCTAACAAACTAGGAGGATTTCGATTAAGATATGGAAGAGCATGCAATACTGGATTTGCAGCTGTTGGTATTCACCCCGTAATTGCTGAGATTTTAGATCATACAGTAGCAGTAGGAACTCAAATCAAAATTGATATTCCCGGAAAAGGTGCTACTGTAGCCTTTGTTGATTCTATTGATACTCCAACTGTACGTCTGAATAACGGAAGTGTTGTAAAAATTCGAGACATTAAACATGGTTTAGAAATTAAAAATGAAATTGAAAAAATCTTACATCTAGGAGATATTTTAATTACATTTGGAGACTTTTTAGAAAACAACTCCACACTTGTACCTTCTGGATATGTAGAAGAATTTTGGATTGAAGAATTAAAACTAAAAATCCAAAAATATGAGCCTAATGATCAATTCCTAAAGCAATTCCTAAAGCAATTCCTAACTAAAATCCCTACAATTGATGAAGCACTAAAAATATCACTAGACTTTCAAATTCCTTTACATCCAAGTTATCTGTACTATTGGGATCAAATCTCATCTCAAGAATTATCTAAACTACTTGAACCAAAAAAAGTCAATGAAAACTCTATTGAATATTCACTTGACTCTAAAAAAATTCTAGAAAAACTTGGCACTCCTCACATTGTACAAAATGATGCAATAATTCTAGAAAACTTGGAGGCAAAAATTTTCTTTAATTTATTATTTAGAGAAAAACCAACAATTAGTGAATTATCAGTTCCTCAAATAATTTCTGCATCATCAGGAATTCAAATTAGAAATAAATTCTCAACATCAATTGGAGTTAGAATCGGAAGACCTGAAAAAGCAGCAGCTAGACAAATGAAACCTCCAACACACGTACTATTTCCTGTCAGTGACAAAGGTGGACCAACTAGAGATTTACTAAAAGCATCAAGGAATGAGCACTTTTTTGCAAATATGTTTAACAGATTTTGTTCTCAATGTAATGAGCCATCAATTGGAATAAAATGCATAAAATGTGGCACAAAAACTACAATTTCCTACAGATGTAACAAATGTCGAGATACACTTAGTGAGCCATTTTGTGAAAAATGTAAAAGAAAAGCACCATCATACTCTCACAAAGAATTTCCATTAAAGTCTAGATTACTTTCAGCCCAAGAAAAAATGGGAATACGTGCTAAAGAGCCATTCAAAGGAGTCAAAGAACTACTCAACCAAGACAAAATTGCAGAACCACTCGAAAAAGGCCTTGTACGTCAAAACTATGGATTAACTGTATTCAAAGACGGAACTGTAAGATTTGATGCAACAAACTCCCCAATCACTCAATTCAAATCATCTTGGATTGGAACATCAATTGAGAAGCTAAAGGAATTGGGTTACACTCATGATATTGATGGTAAACCAATAGAGAACCCAGATCAAATAATAGAAATTCGTATGCAAGATGTTATCATTCCATATGAAAGTGGACGATATCTTGTTTCTACTTGTAAATACATTGACACTCTCTTAACAAAATTTTATGGTAAAACTTCATTTTACAATGTAAAAAATATTGAAGAACTTTTAGGTCATCTGATAATTGGTTTAGCACCACACACATCAGTAGGAATTGTTGGACGAATTATTGGATATACTGAAACTCATGTTTGTTTTGCAACTCCTAATTGGCATTCTGCAAAAAGAAGAGATGCAGATGGTGATGCTGATTCTGTAATGCTCTTAATGGATAGTTTACTTAATTTCTCTAGACAATTCTTGTCTGATAGAATTGGTGGATTAATGGATGCACCACTACTTGTTCAACCACTAGTATTACCTCATGAATCTCAACCGCAAGCACATAATCTTGAAGTAACCAAAATTCTTCCCTTGGAATTTTTTGAATCAACTCTCAAGCAAACAAAAGCACCTGATGTCACATCTGTAGAAATTATAAAATCTCGATTAGAAACTGAGAGACAGTTTTATGATTACCACTTTACACATTCTACATCATCATTAACTACATCAAAAGCACGTAGTGCATATTCTACACTTGGTTCTATGCTTGATAAATTTGACATGCAAGTTAGAAATGCTGAATTAATTGATGCAGTAAATACATCAGAAATTGTTTCAAATGTAATTTCTACACACTTAGTTCCTGATATAATGGGAAATCTTCGGGCTTATGCCAGGCAGAGTTTTAGATGTACTGCTTGTGGTAAATCATTTCGTAGAATGCCATTAATTCAAACATGTGTATGTGGACACAAACTAATTGCAACAATTACTCGAGGCTCTGTTGAAAAATATCTAAAACTTGCAAAAAGACTCGTTGAAAAATATGATGTTGGAGAATATCAGAAAGGAAGAATTCATGCACTATCTGATGAGATTGAATTAGTATTTGGAAAGAATCAAGGTGACCAACAACTCTTAACTGATTTTTCCTAGAAAAATTACCTTAGTTTGACATAATCATAGGCGCCTAATTTGTTATCAAAACAAAAGTGTACTTTTTGATAGTTCTTTCTTAGTGCCTTTACTTTAGGAAGCATTTTCTTTGGATCCTTTTTCTCAATTACAACTTGTTTGATAAATAATGCAATCTCTTGCATTTCTGCTTTCTTCATTCCAAGTCTAGTAATTTCTGAAACTCCTAATCTAATTCCTCCTGGATGGAAATAGTTTCGTCCAGCCTTGATATCTCCTGGAATCAATTGTCTGTTAACAATGATGTTTCCTTTTTCTAGTTCAGCTTCGACTTTACCGCCATCTGAATAATCTAAAACATTAACTGCAATCTGATGTGATTGTGTAAATCCTCTACTCTCTCCTAATACTTTGAATCCTGCATCACTTAATGCATCAGCTAAATACTTTGCATTTTTAATTACTTGAACAGCATAATCTTTTCCAAACTCTAAAGCTTCTGCAAATGCAACAGCTTTTCCTGCCATGTGATGAATGTGATGGCTACTTGTAAGACCAGGAAACGTTGCCTTTTTGATTGACTCTTCGTGTTCTTTAGAACCTAAAACTAATCCACCTTGTGGCCCATACAATGTCTTGTGAGTACTCATAGTCATAGTGTCTGCTCCCTCACGCATAGGATCTTGAAATTTACCACCTGCAATTAATCCTGCAACATGAGCTGCATCATAATTGATGTGCATATCATAACTTTTTAGAAAATCTGATAATTCTTTGACAGGATGTGGGAATAAAAATAACGAACCACCAAACATTGCCATCTTTGGAAGACGATTAGCCTTTTTGAGATCTTTTACTTTTTGTTTTGTTTTATCTACATCAATAGTCATCTCTTGGGCATCAAATGGATAAAACTCGATTTCTAATCCATGAACTAATCCAGCAGTTCCTGAATGTTCTTTTTTACCATGAGAAATATGACCTCCAGCAGGAATTGATGGTGCTAACATTACATCACCAGGATTTGTAAATGCAGAATAAACTGCCAAGTTTGCTACAACTCCTGAAATTGGTCTAACATCTGCAAATTTTGCTTTGAATAATTTTTTAGCTAATTTCATACATTCAAACTCTACATCATCAATGTAGACACAACCAGCATAGACTCTTTCTCCAGGCCAACCTTCAGCATAACGATTTCCAAAATCAGAAATTATTGCCTCTCTGACTGCAGGACTAGGAATATTCTCACTTGCAATTAACGGAATTGAATTTTCAAACCATTTGTGATGCTCTTTTAATTTTGTGAAAATTTTATTGTAAGACTCTTTATTTTGAGACTTTGCCATAATTTGCAACAAGATTTTCCCAATTTAAAAACACCGATAATTTCTCAATTTTTCAGAATCTTGATCTGGAAGGTATAAAAGGGGAATCTAGAGTTTTTGCACTTATGGGTATGCAAGCTACATCAAAAGGAAATATGCCTGTTGTTCTTCTAAAAGAAGGCGGTTCAGAAACCAAAGGCCGTGATGCACAAAAAAATAATATCGCAGCAGCCAAAATTGTAGCAGAAATTGTTCATACCAGTCTAGGTCCACGAGGAATGGATAAAATGCTTGTAGATTCTCTAGGCGATGTTACTATTACTAATGATGGTGCAACCATCCTAAAAGAAATTGATGTTCAACATCCAGCAGCAAAAATGCTTGTTGAGATTTCTAAAACTACAGATAATGAAGTAGGAGATGGAACAACCTCTGTTGTTGTTTTAGCAGGAAGCTTACTTGAACAAGCCGAATCATTAATTGATCAAGATGTTCATCCAACAATCATTGTTGATGGTTATAGAAAAGCCGGTAAAAAGGCAAAACAATTCCTTGAAGATATTTCAGAAAAAATTAATCCAAATGATAAAAATACACTTACAAAAATTGCAAAAACTTCCATGCAAACCAAACTAGTTAGAAAAGACTCTGACCAATTAGCAGAAATTGTTGTAAAATCAGTACTTGCAGTTGCTGAAAAAGATGGTGAAAATTATAATGTTGATATTGATGATATTAAAGTAGAAAAGAAAGCAGGCGGTTCTGTCAAAGATTCTTTAATCATTCAAGGAATTGTTCTTGATAAAGAAATTGTTCATGGTGGTATGCCAAAAAAAGTAACTGATGCTAAAATTGCTCTAATTAACACTGCATTAGAAATTAGTAAAACAGAAACTGATGCTAAAATTAACATTTCAAATCCTCAACAACTAAAATCATTTTTAGATGAAGAAAATAGAATGCTAAAAACTATGGTTGACAAAGTAATCGGTTCTGGTGCAAATGTAGTTTTGTGTCAAAAAGGATTAGATGATATGGCTCAACACTATCTAGCAAAAGCTGGAATTATTGCAGTTCGAAGAATTAAAGAAAGTGATCTCACTAAACTTGCAAAAGCAACAGGAGCTAGAATTATTACAAACTTGGATGATCTCTTTGAGAAAGATCTTGGTAGCGCAGCAATTGTTGAGGAAAGAAAAATTGAAGAAGACAAATGGGTATTTGTTGAGGGATGTAAACATCCAAAGGCTGTCACACTATTGTTACGTGGAGGCTCACAAAGAGTAGTAGACGAGGTTGAGCGTTCTGTTCATGATTCACTTATGGTTACAAAAGATGTAATGGAAAAACCAGAAATTGTTGCAGGTGGCGGTGCTCCTGAAACATATGCTGCAACAAAACTAAGAAGTTGGGCAAAATCTCTTGAAGGTAGAGAACAACTAGCTGCTGAGAAATTTGCTGATGCATTAGAGGCAATACCATTAGCTCTTGCTGAAAATGCTGGAATGGATCCAATTGATACACTAACACTTCTTCGTTCAAAACAACAGAAAGGAGAGAAATGGACTGGAATTGATGTAATGAAAGGAAAAATTGCAAATATGAAATCAAGTGATATTATTGAACCACTTGCAGTCAAACTTCAAATTGTATCAGCATCTGCAGAAGCTGCTTGTATGATTCTTAGAATCGATGATGTTATTGCTACTCAAAAATCTGGTGGAGGTCCACCTGGCGGTGGTGAAGGAGGAATGCCACCTGGAATGCCACCTGGAATGGGCGGTATGGGTGGAATGCCTGGAATGGGTGGTATGCCTGACATGGGCGGAATGATGTAAGTAATTTTTGAAAAAATTATTTCTAAAAAGTTTATTTGATTACTATATTTACGAACAACATTGAACAAAACCTCATCAAGACTACTTACTGGATTCAAGTACATCTATCTAGTTGCATTTTTTGCATTACTTGCAGGATTCTTTCATCCACTAATCACAAACACCAGTTTTGATAGTGTAGTAATTGGAGTATTGGTTTTGTTTGTAGGTCTTGCAGGTGGTGTCTTACTTTACAAAGCAGCTACATCTGAGAAAAAAAGAGAAATATTTCTTGGAGGAGGATTTGCTTTAATTGGAATTTCACTATTCTATATCTTTCAACTTACAGGACGAGTCTAAACATCAAAGTACAAGTAAAACTCGTGAGGATGAGGTCTGATTGCAATCTCACGTTGATCTCGTCTTTCTAGTTCAATGATTTTGTCAATTACATTATTTGTGTAAATTGGATTAAGGAATTTTCTATCACTTTCCAACTCATCTAATGCTTCACTGAGATTTCTTGGTAAAACACCAATTCCTCTTTTAGCTCTATCTGATTTTGTCATCTTGAAAATATCATCACGAACTTCATCTCCTGGATCCATCTTTTTCTTAACCCCATCAAGACCTGCTGCAGTTACTGCTGCAAATACTAGATATGGATTCGATGATGGATCAGGTGCTCTAAACTCTAATCTTTTAAGATTGGCATATTTCTCACCTGTAAGATGATTTGGAACTCTAACTATTGCAGAACGATTTCCTGAACTCCATGCAATATATGCTGGAGCCTCGTATCCTGGAACTAATCTATGGTAAGAGTTTGTAGTTGGATTACAAATAGCTGATAATGCTTTTGCGTGATTAATAATACCACCACAGAAATATCGTCCTAATTGACTTAATTCAATTTCATCATCTGGATCAAAGAATTGATTTTCTTTACCTTTCCACAAACTAACATTAACGTGCATTCCTGAACCTGAATCCATTGCAATTGGTTTTGGCATCATTGTTGCAACTTTACCATACTTTTGTGCAACGTTTCTAATTACATACTTGTATGATTGTGCAGCGTCAGCAGCATTTGTCATGTAATCATATTTGATATCAATCTCACATTGTCCTGCAGTTGCAACTTCGTGATGATGGTTATCACACAAAATTCCAAAATTCTTGTTTAGAATATTTACACATTCATTTCTGTAAGGAGTTAAAGTATCAGCTGGGGTACTTGGATAGTATCCTTCTTGTAATCCCATTGGATATCCATCACCATCATTACTCCATGGAGCTTCTTTTGATTCAATAGA
>JABJDB010000079.1 GCA_018668425.1 Nitrososphaerota archaeon
AGCAGATTTGCCAGTAATTTCTACAAGTTCTGCTTACAGATATGAAGAAGATGTACCAATTCTAATTCCAGGAATTAATGATGAACAAACTGAACTACTAGAAATTCAAAAGAAAAATAGAAACTGGAAAGGATGGGTAGCACCATTACCAAATTGTACAACAACAGGTTTAGCTATTACTCTAAAACCATTACTAGAAAAATATGGTGCCAAAAAAGTCATGATGACTTCAATGCAAGCAATTTCAGGAGGTGGAAAGTCAGGAGTTTCTGCAATGGGTATTACAGATAACATTATTCCATACATTCCAAAAGAAGAAGAAAAAGTAAGACTTGAAACAAGAAAAATTTTAGGGAAGCTAAAGGATGGAAAAATTGAAGATGCAGATATTAGAATTAGTTGTACCTGTACTAGAGTACCAGTAATAGACGGACATACAGAATCTGTTTTTGTTGAAACATCAAAAGAAATTGATCCACAAAAAGCAAAAGAAACCTACAATGAATCTAATCAAGAAATTTCCGTTGCAGGGTTACCATCTGCTCCTGAAAAATATTATGCGTTTCATGAAGATCCAACTAGACCTCAACCAAGAATGGAAAGAACCGTTGGTGATGGAATGACTACAACCATAGGTAGAGTTGAAAAAGAAGAATTATTTGATCACGGACTAAAATACATGTTATTTTCTCATAACAAAAAAATGGGTTCAGCAAAAGGTGCAGTATTGTTAGCAGAAATGTTATACAAAAAAGGTAAAATTTAGATAATTTTTTGCAATTTTTTCAATAATAACTTTATAAGATCGAAAAATCTAGAACGACTCAGGTGTTTTAGACGGCAAAAGTAGACGAATTAGATTTACAAATTTTATCAGAATTATCAAATGATGCATCTATTTCAGTACCACGATTATCAAAGAAAATTAATGTAAATTCATCAGTGGTGTATTCCAGAATTAAAAGACTAGTCAAAAGAAAATTAATTGAGAGATTTACAATTGTTGTAAATGACTCAGAATTAGGTTATGATGTTAAAGCCCTTACTGGAATTAATATGAATACAAAACAAAGAGATCACATTATTGAAGAATTATTCAAAATAGATGGTGTTCGTGAAGTAGCAGAAGTTACAGGTAGATTTGACATATTGGTAACAATGTATTCAAAATCATTAGATCAAATGCATAAAATGGTATCTGAAAGAATTGGTAGAATCGAAGGAATTCAATCATCAGAATCATTTATTGAAATGAAATCAAGAACAAAAGCAATGCCATATATGCCATCAAAAGGTAGTGACTAAAATTGCAAAAGCAGAAATCAGAATCAAGAGTTGCAGTATATTATGAATTAACAAAACCAAAAATTTGGTATTTACTTGTTTTTACTGCATTTGGGGCAGCATTAACAGCATCTCATATTTACAATATTGAAATTTCATTACCAACTTGGTTGTTAATGTTATTTTCAGTTGCTGCAGGTTCTGCAGCTGCTAATACATTGACAAACTATCATGATAGAGATATTGATGCAATTATGGAGAGAACAAAAGATAGACCTCTTCCATCAAAAAGAATTTTTCCAGCAGTAAAGGCAAGAAATTTTGGATTAATATTAGCGGGAATCTCTTTAGTGTTAGCATTTGGAATTTCTTTTACTACAACAATCGAACAAGGCGTTTGGGCAACAACATTCATTGCGTTTGGATTACTAAACAATGTACTTGTCTACTCCTATGCGTTAAAACGAAATTCTAGAACAAATATTATTCTAGGAGGATTATGCGGTGGCTCACCTCCAATGATTGGTTGGGTAGCTGTAACAATGACAGATATGTGGACAATGGGTCTTGCAATGGCAGGACTAGTATTCATATGGATTCCAATGCATATTTGGGCATTAACATTACATTTCAAAGATGATTACAACAAAGTAAACGTCCCAATGTTAACTGCAGTACAATCTGAAAAAACATCAGCTAGAGCAATTGCAGGCTCTACAGTTGTAATGGTATTATTTTCAATAGCTCCATTCTTCATAACTACAGAAAGTGGGGAAGAAATGGTAAGTGATGTTTATTTGTGGACAGCAATTGCATCAGGTGCATTAATGGTAGGACTATCAATATGGGTAATTGCCAAACCTGTTGAAAAAGCCTCATGGACTTTGTTTAAATTTTCTAGTCCTTATTTGGCAGTGTTATTTATTGCACTAATGGTTGATTCAGCATTATAACATACTGTCATTATCATCAAGACTGTTTAATTCCTTAGTGATTTTTGAATGTTTTTCAACTAAAGTTTCTAATTCTTTTTGTAATTCTTCAGAATTCCATTTTGAAGCAATCAAAGAAGATAATTTTGCAACAAGACTCCATTGGAGATCATTTTGTTCATCAATTAATTCCAAAAAACGTTTGCCCTTTTCATCATCATTCATGTTTTTTAGATATACTGCAACGATAAAAATCTAGTAGAAGGTAATTATGTTATTTCAAAGTTTTATTAGTAAATATTGATTATTTTTTTCATTGCAGTGTAGTATTTCAGAATGTAAGTTTAAAGCAGAAAAAACAGTCAAAATTAGTTTCCGAGAAACCAGGAATTTATGTAAAAACCATTTTGAATTATTCTCAAACAAAAATGAAAGATATTTTCCAAGTTTCACTAGAGCATCAAAATTTTAACCAAAATAGATTTAATTTTTTTAAACTTTAGAATTGCTGAAAGATTTAACATCTACCATTTTTAAAATATTATATGGCTACTAAGAAAAAAAGTACCGTAAAAAAGAAACCTGTCAAAAAAAAATCTGTCAAAAAAACATCTTCTAAACCCAAAAAACAAACAAAATCTACTATAAAAAAACCTGAATTTGACAAAGCTTGGAAAGAATACAATTCCGCATTAAATGGGTGGAAAGAATCTTTATCACAATGGCAAAAAGCTACAAATGAAACTTTGATGACATATCATGATGCTTGCCAAAAAGCAATTGAATCAGATGCAGAATTATTGAAAAAAGTGAGTTCAAGTTGGGAAAATACATGGGAAGAAATTGGTCCTGAATATATGAAACAGCAAACAAAAATGATAGAAGGTATTTTCAAAGAAACAAACATTGAATCTGTAAAAAAATTCAATGATCAATGGGAAAAATTTCTTAAAACATCAGGAGATGATTCGATAATGGCATATCAAGAGGCCATTAAAAAATTCAATCAAGCATGGCAATCAGGTCAAATGTAAATACATAAAATACTAAACAATCATTTTTTCATTTTTCCAATTCTAAAAACTTTACAATTACAAACTGAACAAAATCCTTTGATAGCATCCCTACCATTTTTCATAATAGTTTCTTGAGGATTTTTAATTTTTCTTTTAGTTTTACATTTTACGCAGTAAGCTTCAAGAGTTTTAGATAGAGTGGTTTTTTTGATAGTTGAACTAGTAAGTTTTGTCTCAAGATCATCAAGTTTTTTATTTTGTTTTTGTAAAGTTTGAATAATTTCATGTTCAATATCTGTAGATTCAAGAATTTGGATTTCTTTTTCTAATTCTTTAATTTTAGAAATTTGTTCAGGAGTAGCTTCATCAGATGATGGATGTAGTTGTGAAAACAATGTATCTTCTAATTCATCAATTTGATTTTGTAAGTCACTAACTTGAGATACTTGTTCAGGAGTAGCTTCATCATCTTGAGGTTCTGGTTGAGATGATGATAAAATCTGAGAAGTTAACATGTCTTCTAATTCATCAATTTGATTTTGTAAGTCACTAACTTGAGATACTTGTTCAGGAGTAGCTTCATCATCTTGAGGTTCTGGTTGTAACTCTAATTCTTGTGGTAGTTCTTCTGATGATTCTTTTGGTAATGAACCTCTAGAACTGGAAGGTGTAACTTCTGGTTGTAACTCTAATTCTTCAGAAGGTTCAGATTTAACAAGTAATGTTTCAGGTAAATCTCCAAGAAAATCTAATTTCACTTTATTTTTATCAATTCTAAGATAAGGTGTTCCATCAATTGAATAAGTTAGAATTTGTTTTCCTTTTTTCCAAGAATTGTTTCCACTATGAATTGTAAAATAGATTAATCCATTTTTAATATCAGAAGATATAGTTAGACGATCAACAGATTGTCCTTTACTAATTCCATCATCAGTATCTCTATGTCTAATTGCAACAGAAATCAAATGTTCAGAATCATAACTTACTTCAGAAATTAAATAATCAGCCCATTTGTCCATTATAGAAAATTATGAAGGATTTCTACTAATTAAGCAATCTCGATTCATAAAAATTAAAATGATATTGATTAGAAAAAATATAGGAAAATTCTCAAAATTGTGAGAAATCAGATAAAAAATGAAATTTTCAAGAATTTAGGCATGAAAAATAAGATTATAATTGGTTTGAAATGACATTGTGATATGGAAATTTCTGTTGACCCGTGGAAAAAATTAATCATTCATGAAGTAATTGAATACAAGTTTGATGATTGGGTAAAGCAAATTGCGTTTAGTACAAGATCTTCAGGGGGTGCAATTCCTACAATGCAATGGACAAATGGAATTGTTTTTTCACCATCAAATTTCCCAACAACAAATGCTACAGTTGAAGAGCAATTAAAAGGAATTTTACATTGGTCGTCAGTTTCATTTGCAATTAAAGAAAAATTTGAAAAGCAAATTGTTAAAGAAAATGCAACTATCAATTTAGTTGATGTTAGTGTAAATGAAATTTTTAAAGAATTATCATTTAGTTTAAAACAACAATCAAAATATGCAACTACTTAATTTGGCAAAAATAAATGAATATTGAAGAAGCGATAAAAAATTGTGAGATTTATTCAAAACAAATCAAACAATATGATCCAGATCCATTTTATGTGAATCATTTTTTTACAAAATACATAGAGTTGGTTAATGAAATAGTAAATTTGATTTTTGAAGAAGCAAATAGAGATTTTGGATTATTTATTTCAGAAAAAAGTACTCAAGATAAATTTTTAGATAAAGCAAAATCAAAAAAAGATCAAAATGCAATAAAATTTTCAGAATGGTATTCAATAACATTTGATCAAGAACACAAAAATCCATTTCCAAATGCAATGAAAAAAATTTGTGAGTTTAAAAAGAAATTAAAAAAAATTCCTGAAATTAAAATCATGATTAGAGCATCAGACAGATACAAAGATGATGTGAATCAAGAAATCAAAGTTAACTTGACAAATAAAAAATTACGCTCAAAAGAAGAACTGAATATAGAAATTAAACGACAATTACCGATTTTTTTAGAAATTATTAATCATAAAAGAAAAAAGAGCAATGAACCAAAAGTTGATGAGAACCAGATAACAACGTCTACATTTATGGACATCGAAGACCACAAGGATATTGAAATTGCATATGTTTCTGAAATTTACATATCAGTATTAAAACGAATGATAATAGAAGTAAGAAAAGAAATTAAAAAATTAACGACGTGGGAATAATTTCAATCAATAAAACCAAAAACAGAATGTTCATTTTTGATTTTAATTATTGGCAAATATGAAAAACCATGATCAAAACTATCAGAAAATTCTGGATCTTTTCCATAGTTTCCTTGATATTTTACAAAATGTTTGTCAGGTTCAGAATCTAAATTAACATAATTGAAATTATAATAAACTTCATCCATTTCTAATGAAGTCACATATCCCAATACCCATGATTTCTTAGTAGGTATTGCATACAAAGTTCTATTTTGTTCATCTGGAAATTCAGGATCATATGTTAATCGTGCCAAACTTCCCAAATCTTTTACCTGAATAGGGTGAAATTGGTCACCAATCTCTGTAGATTTTTCAGTTAGTGATGAAATTTTAGATTCCATATGAATAATTGGTGCATAATGTGAAATATTTTTTGTAGATTCTACAATATCACATTTTTCTTTTCCGGCATTTACTTGATATGAAACATATCTCCCAAATTTGGGCATCTTAACATAAAAAATCAACAATGTATTTGCAAGAGTTAAACTACTTGAAATAATTCTATCATTATTAAATTCCTGAGAATATACTCTTTGAGGAAATTCTCTTAATGCACAAGCATATCTTGCTAAATCATCAAATCCAGATAATTCAATAAAACATTCATTCTGTGTTACATCCATTACAAAATTATGAGAGAATCATGTTTTTATTCTTTTGAAAATTTGAATGGCTTTGATTAATATTTTTTTTATCAAAATATTCCATGATAAAATGAAACAGGATTAATTTTGGAAATACCACTAATGAAATTAAAGATAAAATGAATTCTTCAAGATATATCCTGTAACTCCAATAGCAGTCATTATTTCTAAAGCAGTACATGTGTAAAAAAAAGAGAAATTTTTCTCTCAATTCAATTACTTATTGTGATTTTGGCCACATTGTACTCCAAGTTTCAGTGAATTTTTTCATCATTTCACCATATGCATTCATCTGTTCTAATCCAGATGAGCTCAGAGACTTTTGCCAATTTTCAACAAATTGTTTGAAAGATGAAGCGTTAGTATCATTGAGAGCTTTTTGCCAATTTTCAGTAAAGCCTTTGAATGAATTCATTCCTGCATCAGTCATAGCTTTTTGCCAATTTTCTCCAAATAACTTCATGGTTTCAGCACTAGATTCTACAGTTGCTTTTTCCCAAACTTCATTGAATTTTGATTGCATGTCATTGCTTGAATTTTGAATTTGTTCAAAAAGGGATTTCCAATTTTCAAGAGATTTTGTATATTCTCCCCATAATGAATCCCATTCATGATTTTTTTCTTGTTCAGACATTAACTAAAGATAATTGTCATTATTCTTAAATTGATCCATGATAAAATAAGGTAAAATGGTTTTTAGCGATTTTTTAATCTCTTTTCCATTCTAATTTTACCTTCATCAAATTTGGCTCGATCTTCATCTGTTTTAAGAGATAATTTTGCAACATGCATAGGTTTTCCATTTTTGTCTAATGCAACAAATGTTACAAAAGCAGTTCCAGTTACAGTTTTTATTCCAGTAATAATATCCTCAGCTTCTGCTTTAACTTCAATTTCCATTGAAGAGTTATGAACATAGTTAATTCTTGCATTAAGTGTAAGAACATTTCCAACAAAAACAGGTTTTAAAAAATTTACACTATCCATGCATACAGTGACAGCATTTGATTGAGAATGTCTTTGAGCAACAATTCCTGCAACCATATCAATATGTTTTAAAATTTCACCACCAAATACATTTCCAGCAGGGTTTGCATCTGAAGGAAACATTCTAACAATTACTTCAGCATGAGATTCTGAAGGACTTTTTTCACGAGAATTTGGATTTTCTGATGACATTTTTAATCTGAATTTTATTAATTATTTATCCAATTTAATTTAATCAGTTATTATCAACTATTTGAAATATTTTTCAAGTTTGATTTTGTCAATTTTTGGAATTTTTGCCAATTCAAATCCTTCAGGACGTTTTGATAATGATCTTGTAGCATCTATGCCTATTTTTGCAGTTTTTAGATTCTTCTGATCACTAGAAGGATCAAGACTAGAACCACGAATTTTTTTAAGAATCACTAAATCTTTGTCTGCTTGGAATCTTGTTGCCATAGCATATTCTACTGATTCAGCATTATTTGGATCAATATCTTCATCCACAACAGTTACTTGTTTTAATGAACGATGTGAATCAAATGTTTTTTGAATAATTTTTTTAGGATCAGATTCACTTTTCTTTTTAATTTGTACAACTGCATGTAACCAATTACATCCACCATTAGTCATTGAAACCTGATTAGTTTGAGAAAATGATTTTTTTAATTCTCCATTTAATTTTGATTCAATTGGCATTCCCATAAGTAATCTATGTTCAGAATACCCAGATAAAACATCATGAAAAATTGGATTATTTCTATAATAGAGATTTTCAAGTTCAAAAATAGGTTGAGTTCTTTTATGATCATAAGTTTGAAGCATTTCTACCATCCA
>JABJDB010000002.1 GCA_018668425.1 Nitrososphaerota archaeon
ATAGTGAGAAAGGTTAGCCTTTCGAGAGATTGCAGATACAATGATTCCATCACGACCACCATCAGCGGTAACGTCTAAGATATCACCCATTATGCCCATTTCGGACCTGTATTGTTGTTTTGACATGCTATAGTATAGAATTAGTTAGTTAATGAGGGACATCTTGAAACCTCATAGCGGAACGTATAGCGGAACAGTATTTTAGCTTGGAAAAATTCCTATTTTTTAGCAAAAACTGTGTGGGGGCAAAAATCTAAAAAGAATTTATGCGTAAAAAATTGATTTAGAAATTACAATTTTGTTCAAAAAATACTGTTTTTGATATTTTTAGAAAAAATTTAGAAAATTTGATGATTTTGAAGAAATTTTGTATATAAGGAACAGGATGATTCCTCGCTGTTCCTAATGTATCATTTTGATGTTATCCTGGATATGAAAAAATCCCAAACTAGATCATTTGGAGTAATTGCAATCCTTTTGATGCTTGGTACTTCACCATTATCTGTAAGCTATTCGTTTGCAGACTTTGAAGAAAATAACTCGGATCTTTTAGAAAATAAAAGATTAGGAGTAATTCTTACTGAAAAAGTGGTTGATGGAAAGTTGCAGATTCAACAATATTCCCTACCTGATGAGTTTTCAGAAGATGA
Source organism: Nitrososphaerota archaeon (assembly GCA_018668425.1). Taxonomy (GTDB): domain Archaea; phylum Thermoproteota; class Nitrososphaeria; order Nitrososphaerales; family Nitrosopumilaceae; genus Nitrosopumilus. The sequence goes on from JABJDB010000002.1 coordinate 651, forward strand.
TATGGATAGAATTGTATCATTTGAAGAAGAATCATCAAACTGGGCATATGTGAATTACAATGCACTTCAATCAGGAATTGTACTATACGATGGAAAAGCATCAAAAAGTGGAGAAAACAAACTAGAGATTTCTACTAATTTGCTTAAAGATAGTCAATTTGGGCATGAATTGCCTGAAGATTCTGAAAAACTAAGTTACAAAGTCATTTTTTCAGGAAATATTGTAAATTCAGATTTAGAAAGTGAGAAAATAATCTACTTTGTAAATTCGATTCTATTTCTTGAAAATACCCAAAATCCAGAATTTCTTGAATATGATGACCATTTGGAAAAATCTGATCTTCCAAATGAAAAACCTAGATTCAATCGGTGAGAAATCACCATTTTCTTTTTTTATTGACTAAAATCAGTCACATGGTCAGCTTTGAGACTCATAGTAACTTTTTATTCCTATTTCAGAAAAGAAATCATAAAATGTTTGACAAATTCAAGAATGATGAGGGAGGAGAAATGGTAGAAGAAAGACCTGAAGAAAGTTCCAATACAGGAACAGTAGAAGCTCCAGCTGAATCTAGTCAAATTGGAATTGGAGAATTAATGGGAAAACGTGCCAAGCTAGAGGAGGCAATTGATTATGTTGGTTTAATGATTAAAAATCTCAAAGACAAGAGAACTTTACTTGAAAAAGATATTGAAGAAGAATCAGTAGATATTAAAAATCTCAAAGAAAAACTTCAAAAGGTCAGCGAGTATATCGATGAGGAAAATAGAGGAATTACAGAACTTGCAAATAAGAGAAAACAAGTAGAAACAGAAGCAGATGAAGTTGGTGTTATAATTAATAATTTACGAGACAAACTATCAAGTGTTGATAAAATTATTGATGATGAAGGTAGTAGAGTAAAGCAAGTCAAAGAAGCAAGAGATACTTTAGAGAGTTAGATTGCAAGTTAAGAGTTTTGAAAATATAAAATGGGCTCAAAATTAGAATAGTATATTTCAAAAATTTAGAATATATTTTTAGTAAAATTTTGATGTAGTTGCAGTTGATTCACTTGATGCAGAAGGAACTGATGGGAACATTTCTCCTGTAGAACTCTCAGCAACTGCTGCAGCTTCTTTTAGAATACTTTCAGATTCTGCATTTGTTGTCTCATCCATACCAAATGCTGCATCACCTGAGAAACTTTCAGTCATAAATCCACCTAACATTTCTGACATTTGACCAATTTCAGCTTCTGCTCCAGGCATTACTTTACCTAATGATGATTTGAGATTTTTCATCAATCCCATAGTTGGCATGATAGCAACTACAGTATCGCCTAGATCGCTAAATGTTGTTAATCGCAATTCTATTTGTTCTAGTGCAATTCTTGCACTACTCATAATTTTTACAACTTTTCTTACTTCAGCTAATTCATTTCCTAAAACTTTACTTGTTTGAGTATCATGATTTTGTGTTGCATCAACAATTCTTTGAAATAATTTTGCATCTTTTTCTTTAAGACTAGATAGCATTGTATCTAATTTTTTAATTTGTAATTGTAATTTTTTAATTCCTGTCTCGATTCTAGGTTTTAGTGCACCTTTAGGTTTGATGGTGTCATTAATTTTATCACCAATTCCTGGTTTTGCTTGTTTTGTCCATTTATCATTAAGACTAGGCATAATTTGAATTCAAGAAAATGTACTTAATTTCCAGTGTAAAAAATGCTTTACAGGGTGTAAAATTTCACTAACCTAAATCATCCAAAAATCTATTTACCATTTTCTAGGCACTAAACTATGAGTGAAGTTTTTGGTTTTGATTTACCTGATAAATCAAAAGAGCTTACTGACAAAGAATATGTAAATTTAGTTAATAGAATTCGAGGTAATTTTTTGAGTTATACTGCAGTATTAGATTCAACTTTAACTATAATAATTTCTGATTTATTTTTACGAGACAAAAATGATTTTCCTCTATGGGCAAAAACAGTATTTGATGAAGATAGAACTGCATCATTTGGAACAAAAATTGTTTGGTTATCAAGAATTATAAAAAATCATAAAAGTTACAAAAAAGAAATTGATGAGAAATCAAGAATTAAAATTCAACATGAATTAAATAAAATAAGGGAAATAAGAAATGATTTTGCACATAATAAAAAAATTGAACCTGAAAATGTCAAAAATAGAATCATAAAATTATATGATTTTGAAGAAGGAATTACTACACCAAAATTATTTGAAATGAGTGAAATTATGGATATTATTAATGATTCATGGATTTTGGATAATCTTAAAAAAATTGAAGTTTTAACTAGAAAAATTAGAGAAAATTGAATTCAGAAATTTATTTTTATAACATAAAAAGTCAATATTTCAATGAATAAAAAAATTATAATAATTCCAATAATTATTGTGATTACAATTTTTGTGATAAATTTTACATCTGAACCATCAGCACAAAAAACAAATGATATTTTTCACATAACTTTAGCTAGTCCTGATTTGTATTCTAATGGAAAATATACAAAAACATTTGAGATCAATAAAGGGGATTACTCTTTTAGATTTGTTCCAAATGGAAGTAGTCCAAAAATTTTAACAATATCAGTAGTAGGAGAAAATTTTAATTTTGATGAAATCTTTGAATTAAAAAATACATTACATCAAACTGGAATATCAGAATATTTTACATGGGAATATGATGGTACACATTCTTTCAATATACCAGAATCAGGTGAAGTGGAGATTTCAATTAATCCAAATGGAAATGTAATGGGTTCAGTTTCAGTAGATATTTTACAAAATTAAAGAAAGGCGAAACCCCCTAAACTGCAGAACAATGAGAGATTCCCTCTCGTGGTCAGTGCCTAAGCACATGATTGCCTTTTTAGTTCTGCGGGGTTACGCAATTTTAGTCGATAGGAATTATAACTTTCGACATTATATACTATAGCAACTTTAACTATTTAATATTTTAGATAATAAATTATAATTTTTTAATACTTTTTTTGAAATATTTTATACCTGATATAGAATGATCGATCTATAAATTACGAATTTTTAGCAAAAAAATTATTGAAATTTGTAGATAAAGTTGCGCTAGTAACTGGTGGAAGTAGGGGAATAGGATTAGCTACTGCAAAAATGTTATCAGAAAACGGTGCAACAGTTATCATTACAGGAAAAGATAGTAAAAGATTAGAAAAAGTATCTTCAGAAATTTCTAATTGTATAGGAATTGCAGGGGATATTCGAAATACAAATGATGTTAAAAATATTGTAAAAAAAACTATTGAGAAATTTGGAAGATTAGATATTCTAGTAAACAATGCAGGGATTTTTCCACAAATAAAACAATTACATGAAATTGAAGAAGAAGAATGGAATGAAGTTTTAGATGTAAATCTTACAGGACAGTTTAGATTTACTAAAGAGGCAATTCCTCATTTGCAAAAAACATCTGGTTCAATAATTAATATTTCATCAGATGCTGGATTAAAGGCGTATCAAGGATTTAATGCTGATGCATATTCTGCATCAAAAGCTGCATTAATTATTCTAACAAAATGTTGGGCACTTGAATATGCTAAAGACAAAATTAGAGTAAATTGTATTTGTCCTGGAGTAGTGGATACAGATATGACAAAACCATTTTTGAAAACTCAAAATGATAAAGAATTCATGGATAATGAACATCCACTTGGTAGAATCGGTCAACCTGAAGAAGTAGCAAAGGCCATAATCTATTTTGCATCAGATGATGCTTCTTGGACTACAGGTGCAGTATTAGCAGTAGATGGAGGACAATCAACCAAATGAATTCAAATGAATTTAATACCAACCCAAATGAGAAAAATGGTATGAAGAGTAAAAAGGCAAAGGCCAAACTGATAATTCTTTTAGGTGTAATTTGGATAATCATTTCATTACCATTACCATGGATAGTGAATAATCCACAAGTTTCAGAATCACAATTTAACATAATTATGACAATTATCGGAGTAATGTCAATTCCATTTATTGTACTTGGAGTAGCGTGGACGTTAAAACCCGAACTTACAACATAGTGAGTTTTTAATTGCAGAATATTCCCATTCCTGATAAAATTCCTGAATTAGATATCGCAATTCAGGCTGCAAAAGAGGCAGGAGAGGCAATTTTAGAGATTTATCAAAGGGATTTTCAATCACATACAAAAAAAGATGATTCTCCAATTACTGAAGGTGATATCAAAAGTAACGAAATTATTAAAAAAATTCTTTCACAAACAAATCACGCTATTTTATCTGAAGAAGAAGATGATGATCAAAGTAGATTATCAAAGGATACTCTTTGGATAGTAGATCCACTTGATGGAACTTCTGATTTTATTGATAAAACTGGTGAATTTACAATAATGATTGCACTAGTAAAAAACAAAAAACCAATTCTTGGAGTTATTGGTTGGCCAACTGAAAAAACATTTTTTGTTGCACAAAAGGGAAGTGGTGCTTTTAGATATTCAGATGAACAATGGAAAAAAATTTCAGTAACTAACGTTTCAGAACTTCCAAAATGTAGAACAGTAGGGTCTAGACATCATTTATCAGACAGAGAAAAATTATTTATAAAAAAATTAGGAATTGAAGATTTTACAAGTATAGGTAGTTCATTAAAAGTTGGAAAAATTAGTTCAGGAGAAGCAGAAGCATACATCACAACAACAAACAAAATGAAAGAATGGGATTCAGCTGCATCTTATTGTATAATTTCAGAAGCTGGAGGAAAGATGACAGACATGTCAGGTAATGACATTACATACAACAACAAAGATGTTTTTCATCAAAACGGGATTTTAGTTACAAATGGATTAATTCATGACAAAATTGTTGAAGAATTTAAAAAATTAGAGTAGGTTTCTTTCTTTAAGAAAGTCCTTTACTTTATTTGCACTATCTGAAAGTGAATCTTGTTCTGTATCAACAACTAGATCAGCTTTTTCTGGAGCTTCATAAGGATCATCAATTCCTGTAAATCCTTTGATTTCTCCTGCTCTTGCCTTGGCATACATGCCTTTGACATCTCTTTTTTCACATTCTTCTAGTGAACATTTTACATAACATTCTGCAAATTGATCTCCTGCATCAATAATTTTTCTAGCATTTTCTCTATTCTCAAAATACGGAGAAACTAGTGATACTACACTTGGAACACCGTGATTTAACAAGAGTTTTGCCAAATGAGCAACTTTTTTGTTGTGTTCATCACGTCCTGCTTTTGAAAAATCTTTTGGAGAAAACCATTCTCTTAGTTCATCGCCATCAAGCATTGCCAAGTTTGGAATATCTTTTTGCAAATCTTTTACGATGGTAGTCTTGCCTGAACAAGGAAGACCAGTCATCCAAAGTATGAAAGGTTTCATGAGTACAAATATCTCAAAAGCCCATAAAGAGCTTACGTTAATTTTGGAACCAAGGTTGGTTTTCTAAATAATCAATTTCTGCAATCATTTCATCGACTTTTTTTACTATGGCAAAAACTGATTTGTATTGTTCATACATTTCAATTTCTTCTTCTTTAGATAAGACATCTTTTTCTGCATCATCAAAAAATTTGTTTTCTTTGTTAAGATGATCATTTAGGAATATCCCATATGTTCTCAAAAATCGTGATACTGGTTCTTGTGCATCTTCCCCATTTTTCCATCTTTTTAGATGGTGTGATATTTGTCGAGCGATATTTCGTCCAAATTCATGCTCTATCATAAATTTACGAATTTCTTCTTTCAAAGTTTCATAGCTTGCGACACATGGAAAGTATGAATCTTCTTCTCTGGAGTGATGAATTGTATCAACAAATTCTGAAATTACTATAGTAATTTTTGTTAGATCTGAAAACGGGATTTTTGTTCCTTTTTTTATTTCATCAGAACATTTTAACACAATTTTTTCTAAACGACGAACTTGATCATGGTCTGCACGTAATTGATTTGTAGCACTCATAGTAATCTAATTTTTAATATGTTATTTAAAAATCAGTTTTAGAGCCTAAAATCATTAAACAAATCTAGTTTAATTTTTATCCGTAGATAATTACATCCAGTCATTGAATCCTATAATTTTGTCTATTTTGAATTTATTTCAAGGACAAATAGGAGATATTACTACACTAACAAATTTTGATGCTAGTATAATTTTAGATAAAATTGCAGGGTTACAAAATTCCATTGGTACATTATCAATTCAAGATGGATTAATTGCACCAGCTCATGTAGTATTACTTGCAGCAGGAGTAGTAATTTTTCTAGGGGTTGCAGGTGAAGCATTTTTCAAAAGAACAGGAATCCCTGATGTAGCATTTTTGATGGTTCTTGGAGTAATTCTTGGTCCTGTTTTAGGAATAATTCAACCAGAAGCTGTTATTCAAGTTGTTCCATATTTTGCAGCTTTAGCATTGATAATTATCATGTTTGATGGTGGATTAAATTTAGACATTAAACATGTGATTAAAACTGCACATTTTTCATTTACACTGGCAATTCTTGGTTTTATTTTGTCAGTTGTGATTATTTCAGTTGCAACTCACTATGCACTAGGATGGGAATGGTTAGAGAGCATTCTATTAGGTTCAATTGTTGGTGGAAGTAGTTCTGCTATTGTTTTTGGACTAGTGAGAAACATCAAAATTTCAGAAGAAACAAAATCAATGTTAAGTTTTGAATCAGCATTAACTG
>JABJDB010000080.1 GCA_018668425.1 Nitrososphaerota archaeon
AATTTTCTAACTCTTTTTGGTGTAATCCAATTTGATGAAATAATTGCAACTTTATCGTTTTTGTATCCTAACATAATACTTGCAAAATCTTCATGTTCATGTTTTATTTTCCCTGCTCTTGCAAATACTACCTGTGGCATATCATCAAATAACCAATTTGCAGTATCAATATCATGAACTGAGGTGTCATAAATAATTCCTACATCTTTAATGTGAAGAGGCATTCTGTTTTCACGATGAAATTCTAACATAACTAAATCTCCAAATTTTTTTTCTTTAACAATATTTTTTACAACATCTACAGCAGGATTGAATCTTTCAATGTATCCACATGTAAGGATAAGTTTATTTTTTTCTGCAAGTTTGGTTAGTGTATCTCCATCTTCTGATTTGTATGTCATTGGTTTTTCTACAAAAACATGTTTTTTTACTTCTAACAATTTTTTTGCAATTTTTGTATGTGTTGATGTTGGTGTGACAACAAATGCACCATCAAATTCTTCAGAATTTATCATGTCATCTAATGATGTATAATGATTGACAGAATATTTTTCTCCATATTCTTTGCTTTTTTGAGAATCAGCATCACATACTGCGACAAGTACTCCTAATTGGGATAATATTCTAGTGTGATTTTTACCCCATCCACCAGTTCCAATTTGAACGATTTTCATCTAATATACCTCTGTTAACCAATGAGAATAATCTTCATTTTTGTTCATTACTATGTCTGTATACTCTTGCATCATTTTTTTTGTTATATCTCCAGGTTTACCATTTCCTATTTTTTTTGAATCCATTGATATTACTGGTGTAATTTCGGCAGCTGTTCCTGTGAGGAATATTTCATCAGATATTACTAATTCACTTCTTGCAACATCTCTTTCAACAAAATCCACATCCAAATCATTTGCAATTTTTATTATTGCATCACGAGTAATCCCTTCTAGAGCAGATGATGCTAATGATGGGGTTACTAATTGCCCATTTCTTACAATAAAGATATTTTCTCCTGGTGCCTCACTGACATTTCCATTATGATCAAGTAAAATTGCTTCATCAACCCCATTTCTCTTTGCTTCTTGCGTGGCAATGATTGAGTTTAGATAATTTCCTCCCATTTTTGCTTGTGGCGGAGTTGACATGTCTGAGAATTTTCTCCATGAAACAACTCCTGCAGAAATCCCATTTTTGTTAAATAAATCCCCAAATGGAAATGTAAAAATTGCAACATTCGTAGGAGCTTTTTCAGTCACATGTAAATTAATTCCATAATCTCCAACAAAGTAAAATGGTCTGATGTAACATGATTTTTTTATATTATTTTTTTTACAAATTCCTGTAACTGCTTCGCTGATTTCTTTATCTGTATAATTTAATGAAATATTATAAAATTGTCCTGATCTTCTGAATCTTTTTACATGTTCATCTAGTCTAAACACATTCAGATTTTTACCATTCCAATATGCTCTAATCCCTTCAAAGATTGATGTTCCATAATGAATTGCATGAGTAGTTATTGGCACTTGAGCTTTTTCAGTTAATACATATTTTTTATCAAACCAAACATATTTTGAAAGAGGAAGTTTCATAGGAAAATTTTAGCATATGTGTATTAATCTCTATTTATTTTGAATAACCTTCTTTAGGAAATTTCATTCCTACTATTCGTGTAGTTTGATCTTCTATCTTTGCAAATTTTTCAACTGTCCCCCATTCATTTTCAATAATTTTAACAACATTATCTGGAACATCATCTTTCCATGAAGATTTTCCTCCTAATGCAGCATCGTATAATTTCTCTTTGACTGACGTTGCAGAAAGTGTTTTTCTTTCACCTATCTTTGGTTTTAATCTATAAATTTTTAACATATATCCTTCAGCTTTGTCTCCTGTATATGAAAAAAAATCACCTTCAACTCCTTTGAGAATTTGTTTTCTTAGTTTCCATGATTTTCTTCTAATTAACGGTGGTAGATATTTTTTGAATGGTGCCAAAAATGCATAATCATCAGTAATTTGAATTGAATCTCCAAAAACAGATTCTAACATTTTCTTTCTTGATTCAAAATTAAATGGAAAACTTTTACTGTTTACTTCTTTATCCTCATTTTTAAAAACTACGGGCATAACTTTGACAATATCTGCCTCTTTTTTTAATTCAGTTATAATTTCAACATGAGCTTTTGTAACTGGATTTAGATGTGCAAGATATAGTGCTGTAATCAAATTAGATTTCCTAAATGATTCTCATATTTCAATGATTAATTTTTTGAAACTTTTATCCGTATGATTCGTATTTGAGTTCAAAGCTTCCATCTTCACGTTTGTCATGTTCTGTGACAAAACCTTTTGGATTCAAAAAGTCCATGACTCCATCAATTGT
>JABJDB010000010.1 GCA_018668425.1 Nitrososphaerota archaeon
AAAAGATAACAAACCATCAACCTTGATTTTTAAATCATTACTAAAAAAAATGGGTGTTGAAAATTGAGTTTAGAATCTCATGAATTAGAGGAATTAAAAACAAAAATTGGCAGAGACCCAACTCCAACTGAATTACAAATTGTTGCAGCTGAATGGTCTGAACATTGTTCTTACAAATCCTCAAAAAAACATCTTAAAATGTTGCCAATGGATGGACCTTTAGTAATTAACGAAAAAGGATATGATTCGGGTGTTTTGGATGTTGGCGACGGTTATGTTGTAACTGCTCACATTGAAAGTCATAATCACCCATCAGCTGTTGAACCCTATGGTGGGGCTGCAACTGGAGTTGGCGGTGTAGTTCGAGATATTTTATCAGCTGGAACCCGTCCTATTGCAATTTTTGATGGATTACGTTTTGGCGATATTGAAAAAGACAAGCAAGCAAGATGGTTATTTAAAAATGCTGTAACTGGAGTGGCAGACTATGGCAACTGTTTAGGAATTCCAACTATTGGTGGTGAAGTTGAATTTGATGAATGTTATGAAAATTATGCACTAGTTGATGTTGCATCAGTCGGATTTGGAAAAAGAGAGAATTTAATCAAAAATCATGCTAAAAAAGGCGATGTTGTAGTGCTAATGGGTGGCTCTACAGGCAGGGATGGTATTGGTGGTTCTCAATTTGCATCTGATTCTCTTGAATCTGAGGACCGTTCTGCAGTTCAAATCCCTGATCCATTCATTGAGAAATTAATTATCGAGGCAATCATTGAAGCTAGAAATCAAAAACTAATTCATGCAATGAAAGATTTGGGTGGCGGTGGATTGTCTTGTGCAGTTTCTGAAACTGCAGAAGCTTTAGACATTGGAATTGAAATGGATGTTGATAAAGTTCACACAAGAGAAAACGACATGCATCCAGATGAGATAATGGTATCTGAATCCCAAGAAAGGATGTTAATTGTTACAAACAAAACTAAACTAAAAAAACTACAAGTAATTTGTGAGAAATTTAGAATTGGTTGCTCTGTAATTGGTAGTGTAAAATTTGATAGCAAAGTTCACATTAAAAAAGGCAAAAAAACATTTGCAAATATTTCAGCAGATATTGTTGCAAATGCCACACTACTTGATTTACCATCAAAGAAACCTGCATACTTGAGTACAATAACTAAAGAAAAGAAACTCAAACCAATTACTGATTATTCAAAAACAATGATGAAACTATTGGCATCCCCAAACATTGCAAGTAAAATTTGGGTGTACAGTCAATATGATCATGAAGTAGGAATTAGAACCGTAATCAAACCGGGTGCTGATGCATCTGTATTAAGATTAGATAATGGAAAATATCTTTCAGTAAAAATTGATGGTAATCCAAAACAATGTTACATTAATCCACGAGAAGGTGCAATTGGATGCTTTGAGGAAGCATGCAGAAATGTTGTGTGTACAGGGGCTAAACCAATTGGTATGCTTGATCATTTACAATTTGGTAGTCCAAAAGATCCTGAAATATTTTGGACATTTTTAGAATCACTAAAGGGACTAACAGACTTTGCAAAAGACTTTGAAATTCCATGTATTGGAGGTAAAGTGAGCCTGTATAATGAGACTCCAAAGGGTCCAATCAAACCTACTCCATTAATTGGCATCTTGGGATTAATTGACAAAAAACCGCTTGTCTCTCAAAAAATTACAAAAGGTGATTCTCTGATAATTGTTGGAGATACTAAAGATGAGCTTGGAGGTTCTGAGTACTTTGAGTATATTCACAAGTTTATTGGCGGTAATTGCCCTGTAGTTGACTTTAAAGAATCAAAGAAAAATATGAAATCCGTTCTTGATATTGTTAAAAAACAAATTCCAAAAATTGCTCATGATTGCTCTAAAGGTGGTTTGGCAGTTGCAGTAACTGAACTATCAATGACTAATCAAATTGGATGTGTTACATCATTGGATAAGGTTCCAGGTGAGAGATTATCAGACGACAGAATTTTGTTTTCTGAAAGTCATTCTAGGTATTTGTTGGTAGTTGATTCAAAAAATATCAAAAAAATAGAAACCATTCTCAAAAAGAACAAGGTATCATTTGGTATCATTGGAAAGTTTGGAGGAGATAAAATTCAATTTAAGAACAAAAACAAACCAATCATTGATCTAAGAGTTGATAAGGCGCATAAAACTTGGGTAAATTCGTTAGGGGATTTGATATCACATGGATAATACTCATAGCATGGATTGCATTGATGATAGACCAAAAGAAAATTGTGGTGTAATTGGAATTTTTAGTTTAGATGGAACAAATGTAATTCCTATGGCAATTGATGCATTACGAGCATTACAGCACAGGGGACAAGAAGCTTGGGGATTGGCAATTCCAAATAAAATTCCTCTAAAAAAATTAGGGTTGGTATCTTCTGCATCATCTGAATTCAAAGCAATTTCAGATGAATATGCTTCATCATCAGTAATTGGCCATGTAAGATATTCTACTATGGGTAGGAGTTCCCTTGAAAACGCACAACCACTCAAAGTCAAAGACTTGTGTGTGGCACATAATGGTACTATTGCTAATGCTCAAGAATTATCAAATCTAGTTGGAGGTTGCTCATTTACACCTCAAAGTGCAAGTGATACTTTGGTTGCAGCCCAAAGACTGGTATCTTTAATTTCTGATAATGGTGAGATGGGAAAAGCACTATCTGTACTAAAAAATGAGATGGTAGGTTCGTATTGTTTTACATTTATTTCCGATGATGATTCAGTTTATGCTGCACGTGATCCTAAAGGATTTCGTCCAATGGTATTAGGACATAAAGAATCAGATAACACCTACATTGTAGCTTCAGAATCTTCAGCAGTATCTGCAGTTGGTGCTAAAATGCAACGAAATGTAAAACCTGGAGAATTAATTCATTTATCTAAAAAAGGATTGGAGACTGAAATGTTTTCAGATGCACCTGAACGTGCACATTGCTCATTTGAATTCACATACTTTGCACATCCATCAAGTAACATGGAGGGAACTAACATCTATGTTGCAAGAAAAAATATTGGTAGATTCTTGGCAAAAAAATTCCCAATCAAAGATGCTGATTTGGTAATTCCGGTTCCTGATTCTGCACGTCCTGCAGCATTAGGATATGCACAAGAACTTGGTGTTTCATTTGATGAGGGATTACTCAAAGATAGGTATAGCAAGAAAGGACCATTACGAAGTTTCATTGAACCTCATCAATCAGACAGAGTAGAAATTAACAGATGGATTATTCCAATTAGAGAAATTATTGAAGGTCAACATGTTGTAGTAATTGATGATAGTTTGGTTAGGGGAACTAGTTCAAAAGCTATAATCAAAGCATTACGTCGTGCAGGTGCTAGAAAAATCAGCATGGTCATTACATATCCTCAAATAAAATACCCTTGTTATGCTGGAATTGATTTCCCATCACAAGAAGAACTTGCAACATTTTCTGAAAATAAAAACATGACTGAAGAGGAAACTACAGAAATGGTACGAAAAAGTATTGGTGCTGACTTTTTGGGATATAATGATGCTGAAAATTTGGCAGCAGCTGTTGGAATTGGAAAAGATTCAATGTGCTTTACATGCGCCTCTGGAGATTATGGTTCCCTTGGAATTACGCCTGAATTCAAGAGTAGGGAAGAAATCAAGGGTGAATGAGTAATGCAAGCAATATGGAATGGACAAGTAATTGCAGAAAGTGATGATACTGTAATAGTTGAGGGAAATCACTATTTTCCGTTTGATTCAATCAAAGAGGAGTTTTACACAAAAACTAAACTAACTACATTTTGTGGTTGGAAAGGTATGGCCAATTACTATTCAGTAACAGTTGATGGAAAAACTAACAAAGATTGTGCATGGTACTATGCAGAACCAAATGATGCGGCATCCAAAATTAAAGGAATGATTGCATTTTGGAATGGCGTAGACGTAAAGTGATTTTAGTTTAAAATATTATCATCAAAGTATAACGTAATATTTTGCACCTTTTCTTTTTCTGATACTCTAACGTGTTCTTCTATTTTTGAAAGTAAAGAATTCAATTCATCATTAATTGACTTCATGATTTAATGAAAAAGTAATTTGACAAATATGTATTTAGTAAATCCTAGTTACTTTGATCGATACTAATGTTGACTTGGTTCTTTGAAATGATAAAAAAATTTAGAAATTTTATTGAGTTACAAGAAAATTAACCCTAAACAAAAAGATCGCTTTTACTCTTTTGGTAAATCTGGTTGGATTTCAACTGAATAACTTATTGCTGTGTTTTAGTAGCAAGTTCCAAAGTTTCATCTACCATTTCTACTAGTCTCTTTTTTACCTCTTCATCTGATATACTATTTTCAGAAATGGCTTTAGTGGTGAGAAATACTGCTTTTGGATTTGTCACAATTCTGAAATATGATAATAATTGTGTGAGTAAATTTTGTACATTGATAAAACCAATGTCTCCTGCTGCAAGAATTGCCATACCTGCAACTTTACCTACTGTTTTTTTATAATCTACATATTCAAACAAATTTTTCAGGGCTGAACTAAAAAATGAGTTGTAAATTGGTGTTCCAATTAACCATACATCTGCATCCATAATGTCAGCAGCTGCAGTCTTTGTAGCGTCATTATACTCTACATCGTATCCCTTGTAACATTCAATTTGTCCATCTGATAGATTGATAAATTTTGTATCTTGATTTTTTGTTTTTGTATATTCGTAAACGTATTTCATTACAATTTGTGTATTGGCAGTTTCTCTTGGACTGCCTGAAATTACTACAATTTTCACATCTTGTGCTATTTCTTTCTGTATTTAAATTTCGATGAATTTTAGAAACAGTCTATCCCTAGCAGTTAAATCCAATTAATATTGTGAATAATTGTTTGAAGTTTCTTACTAGTGGCAAAGTAAAAGATCTCTATGATGTAGATGATAATACCATTTTATTCAAATTCTCAGACAGAGTTTCAGCATTTGATGTGAAATTCAAGCAAGATATTCCAAAGAAAGGAAATGTTTTGTGTAAATTTGCAGAATTTTGGTTTAACGAATTGGATGTTCCAAATCATTTCATTAAAAGAGAATCAGAAAATGAAATACTAGTTAAAAAAATGCAAATGCTACCAATAGAATGTGTGGTTCGAGGCTATTTTTATGGAAGTTTGATTAGTAGATGGAAAAAAGGTGAAGTCAAAGTTCCTGATGGAACAGATACTACAATGGCTGCCAAACTTCCAGAACCGATTTTTGATCCTACAACAAAGTCTGAGCATGACATTCCAATTGATAAACAAAAAGCACTTGAAATGAAACTAGTTACAGAAGAGCAATACAATTGGTTAGAAAAAACATCTATTGAAATTTACAAAAAGATGGCAAGTATTGCAGATAATGTCGGTTTCATTCTAGCTGATTTAAAATTAGAATTTGGATTACTTGATGGAAAAATTACTTTGGGTGATTCAATTGGTCCTGATGAGTATAGATTGTGGCCAAAAGATTCCTTTGAAGTTGGAAAAATTCAAGAAGCATATGATAAACAACTGTTACGAGACTGGTTAACTGCAAATGGATTCCAAAAACAATTTGATGATGCACGTGATGATGGACAAGAACCTGTTGCACCACAAATTCCTGAAGAAATAATCTCTAAAATGACTAATCGTTATGTTACAGCATATGAGAAACTTTCAGGACGCCCTCTGTAAGCATACACTATTCATTAATTGTTGACTAGAAGCTAACTTCCAACTCGAATTAATTTTTTGATGATACGCAAAATCATCACACCATACACCATTTTGAGACATTGTCTGCCAGATCATGCTATTTTTGATATTTTACGATATTTTTCAAACCGTTACAATTATTGTCTTACCAATACTATGTTGATTGTAGTGGTATTGAAAATATTAGATGCATTACAATATTTGTTGTAGCAGAGAATATGATTTTGGTAATGCTACGAAATTATTAAAAACGAGAATAAATTGATGCGATTAGACAAAAAAATATGATACAAGGATCTTTTAGATCAGAATTAAACCTAAAACTAACATGTCAACACTGCTAGAAAAGCCAATCAAAGTAAATCGTATTGTTACGACAAGTATAGTACATGCACGAGCAAAAATTATAGAACTTTTGTACAACCAGCACCTATCTGCAGACCAAATCTGTACCGCACTAAAAAAGGCTGGAATCAAAAAAGCACTAACTACCATAAGACATCATCTAGAGATTCTCAAAGAATCTGGACTCATTGAAATCGTTAAAATCGAAGAATCACGCGGTGCCATAACAAAATTCTACAGTACGTCTACAAAATTGCTTGACTTTCAGACCCCTGATGATTTTGATTCGAAATATTCAAAAATCATTGACAACACATCTGACAAAATCGAAAAGATCCTCAAAGGATTAACCCCAAAAACTAAATCAAAAAGCAAAAAATCTGAAAGCTATAACCAATATCTCGTAATGGAGATAATGAATAGAGCAATGACTAGTGTGTTTGAGAACGGCAAAAAATAATGGATGAAAAAGCAATCAAACTATTTTCTGCAAAGAATTTAGTTTTCATTGCAACAGTAATGAGGGATGGTTCACCCCAAGTTTCACCTGTATGGGCAAACTATGAGGATGAACATATCCTGGTAAACACTGCAGAAGGTAGAATAAAACACAAAAATGTTTTACGAGACCCACGAGTCGCAGTGTCTGTTGTATCAAAAGACAATCCTCTTGATATGACAACAATTAGGGGAACTGTGTCTGAATTAATTCCTGACTATGATTATTCTCATGCAGACAAACTAACAAAACAATACATGAACAAAGAACATTATCCATTCAAACGTGATGATGAAAAAAGAGTTGTTCTAAAAATAAAACCTGACAAAGTTTTCATTCTGCCTGAATTGAAGATGAGTGAATGATTTAGAATGTTTCTAAATTCGAATTTAGAAATATAGTTAACACTATGTAGTAATTCAAAAAAGGTTGTATAGACAGTACTAACGACGACGTCTAGCTGCTGCCTTTCTCTTTGGAGCGGCTTTGCGTTTAGTTGCTGCCTTTCTCTTTGGAGCTGCTTTTCTTTTAGCTGCTTTTCGTTTTGGAGCTGCCTCTCTCTTTGGAGCGGCTTTGCGTTTAGTTGCTGCCTTTCTCTTTGGAGCTGCTTTTCTTTTAGCTGCAGTTTTTCTCTTTGGAGCTGCTTTGCGTTTAGTTGCTGCTTTTCGTTTTGGAGCTGCTTTTCTTTTTGCTGCTGTTCGACGTTTTGGAGCTGCTTTTCTACCGCCAGCATTTTTCCTTCGAGTTGCTGCTGCCTTTCTCTTACGAGAAGCTGCTGCTTTTACGGCTTCTGCTGCTTTTTTAGCTGCATTCCTCTTTCGAGTACGTGCTGCTTTTTTAGCTGCTTCTGCCCTTTTGGCTTTAGATATTGCCATAGATTTTTTCCTAAAATCATATGTGTTATATGGTAAAAGTCACAGAATACGACGCTAATAATAGAATTATTTGACACTTTTTTGTATATTTTTGAAATTTGCGATCAACAATTTGTCAAACAAACAAGTGCAGTATCTGTTGTTGATTGATCTTTTTGTGGTCTTATGATAATTTTGAATTGTGTTTCTTCATCAAATGGAATATCAAACTGTGTTGTTCTTTCAATTGGTTTACCTGGGTCTAATCCCTCAAAGAGTAGGTCTTTTGTAGAATATTCAATGTATGATGCTTCATGTTTTTGCTCTTTTGCATCTACAATGTAGAATTGCCCCCCTGAAATTGGTGTTTTATCATTACTAACATTTTTTGCAATAATACCAATCATCACAAATGTATTTTCTGGAATGTTTTCCTTATTTCCTTCATGGGTTCCTTCAAATGATATGGTATATTCAACAGGACCTACAGTGACAGTTTCACCTGCAACTGCTGTGATGTAGTTTGTTTGGTATTGTGTATATACGAACATACCTGCAGCCATTGTTGCAATAATTGCGCCAATTACAATAACTGCGCCAAAACGTACCATGAATTTATTGTATAATTTTGGTATATAGTTGCAACGAAGAATTAAAAAAAAGTGTTCAGACCCCGGTGCAAAAATGCACAAGTGAGAGGGGCTGGGGCCTAAACTCTAACTAGTATACATGAAATAATGACATAAAACCAACGGAATTTTTGCTCATTATCACATTCCATCATGGTAAATTTTGGTAAAAAATGTGCAAAAAAATACCTGTTTTTTGAGGTATTTTTGAGTGATTTTTGGCAATTTTTGAGGGGTTTAACATCTAGGCACAACTCTAAAAGATCATACACCTTTAGCTGGGAGACCTTGGTGGTTTGAGGGTTGCTTTTCCCAGCTAGGCACAAGTGTTCAACCCCCCCGAAATATACTTGATTTTGAAAATATGGTATAGTGCCTAACACTACTAAATTTAGAGGGGGGTTTAACGCCTAGGCATATTTTTGTTATTTTGATTGTTTTTGATATTTCTATGATAACATTACAGATGACATCAATTTATCAACTAATGTCAGTGTACTTGCCATCATTTGGTCTGCTAATGCATTTGCAGGGCCCATGATCAAATCAATACTAAACAATGATTCTAATTCCATACTGGTTTTACCTATTTTTTGTATTAATCACAGAGTATGTTTAATGAAAATACATACCAAAATTACAATTTTTAATAAAAAAGGGGGGTGTTTGCCCCCTAATGAAACTACAAACACGTGATTATTGCTGTTCTAGTTTGATTGTGATTTTGCCTTTTTTTGCTGAATTAACTAATCTAAGAGCTCTATCCATTACTCCTGCACCAAATCTTGACAATTCAGTTGTAGAGATGGTAATCTCTTTTGATTTTGTTTTAGTTGTTTTTGTTTTCATATTTACAATAAAGTGAATTTTTGATATAAGGCCCGCGTAGAACTGATAAATCATCTATTTTTTCTAAAATGTCTTTAATAGAAATCTGGATGTTTTTTCGTGCATTTCTGAGACTCTCTCCATTGCATCAAAAACCGTTTGCTGGTTAATGTTTTCTTTATCATCTAATACAACATAGACCCCTACCTTTTGTTTACCATCTTCTGTGATTACTTTGCTAATTGCTTGAATAGAGTTACAAAAATCTGACACTTTTTGCTCAAATTTCTTTTTCTCCCCTTCTGTAAATCCTAAATATCTTGAAATCTGATTGTTTTTCATCACAACTTTGGCACCAATTACCAAAATACCCTCTTGTGCTTTTGGTTCAAAAATTTCTGCTGGAATTCCATATTGCCCTGCATGTTTTATTAAAATTTGAAACGTATTATCTGGATTTTTTATCTCTTCAAAACCTGTTCCTTCATGAATCATCCATCTTTCAACATTGTCTCTCATTCTTGAGGCACTCATTACAGAATATTCCAAACTAGTACTATATGACTCTAAATCATGTGGATTACTAGTCTATATTTTTAATGTTTCTAAATTCGAGTTTAGAAATATTGAATATCTTTACCTGTAAACTATCTATTCTATACATTCACTCTAAGTCCAGAATCAAATCCTGGGAACGTACTAGCTAGTATTGCATTGAGAACTAGCCCAATTACCATTAATGCTAGTCCTACATACAAACAATTTTTTGCCTTTTTTGGATCGTCTTTACGTAATATGAAAAATGCAACAATTCCGCCTAGTACTCCGAAAAAAACTGGCAACAAAAACCATGCATTACTTCTAGTTTTTTCAGGATATGACATTTCTATTAATAATTATCTTGCAACTACTTTTTTGTGTAACTGTGTAATTTCAATTTCAACTGTTTCTAAAGGATCTTCTACTTGGTTACGTTTAATTGAAAACATTTTTGGTTTTTCAAAGTCATCTGTACAATCTGGACATGCATAAACTAGTACTCTGTGTTCATTTGGTGCT
>JABJDB010000081.1 GCA_018668425.1 Nitrososphaerota archaeon
CTTCAGCTTTATTGAATCTCTTTAATGCAGAACGGCCAAAAGTATAGGGTAAAATTTGTTTTCTTAAACATATGGCAGTTTTTAATCCAGGATCTACAATTTCAATATTAGATAAGTCCCATTTTCTAAATAATAGTAAATTTTTTGTTTCAGCCATTTCTATCTCCTTGGTTTTTCCTTCTTTCCAATTACTAATTCATGAAGTGATGTACCATTAACTTTGGAAACTTTGAATCTTACACCAGGAATATCTCCCATTGCACCACCTTGTGTTGCACCCATACCCTCAATTGTAACCTCATCGTGTTCATCAATGAAATTCATGGCACCATCTCTTGGCAAAAATGCTGTAACGGATTTACCATTTCTAATTAATTGAACTCTAACACATTTTCGGATAGCAGAGTTTGGCTGTTTTGCGGCAATACCAACTTTTTCTAAAACAATACCACGACCTTGTGGTGCGCCACCTAAAGGATCTGATTTTTTATCAATACCGAGTTTTCTTCTTTTAAAAGTAGAAATTGCCCAACGTTGTTTTTTCTTTTTACTAGTTAGTACTCTTCCTGCAAATAATCCTAATGGTGATTTTCTCATATTCTATAACTCCATGGTTGCCCTTTCAGGACTGTTAATCAATACACTTCCAATATCAAAATATCGTTTAGCCAATAGTCTTGCTTTTTCTGCATTTCTACCTTCTCTACCAACTACAATTCCTTTCTTTCTTGGATCTACCATAACAATTGCCTGTTTTGTTCCATCTGCGCGTGTATTTATTTTTACTTCAGAAACCAGTTTATTGTTTAATAAATTAGAGATAAATTTTGCAGGATCCTCATCAAATTCAACCAATTCAACATTACGTTTAACCATATTTTGTAATGATTTGATATGCATACCACCTTTACCAATTGCAAGACCCATTTTACCAGTGTTTACTACAAAAATTACTCTATCTTGTTTTTCATCATCAATACAATCACGAGCAGTTGCACCAGTTACATTTTGGAACAAGGACATCATTCGCATTTGATCAGTTGTAAGTTTAATTGATTGGGTCATAGAATTTCCTTTTTATCTCCAACAAAAAATGTCTCATTTAAATCTACATTAGTAAAATTATACTTGCTCATTTTTTTCCTCAGCTTCTGTATCTTTTAAAATTGATTTGACGTTTGCATCGTCGATGGATGTGAATGATAGGGTTGAAATTCTAAATTGTAAGCCACATAGTCTTCCTAATGCGACTGAAGTTCCTTGAAAGTTTACTAATGGTATTTTTTCTTTTTTTGCATCTTCCTCAATTTTCTCAACCATTTCTTTTTTCACAGATTGAGATAACACAATTAGCTTGGAATTTTTTACAGAGTTTAAAACTTGTCTAGAGCCAAATGTTAACTTGTCCTCTTTTCTGGCATCTTTCAATTGTTTTTCAAGTATCTTACTCATTTTTCCTTACGTCGATCGTCCCCAGAGGGCTTTATAGGTTTATTGAAGATTCAGGCATGAAACATGGGTGTTCTAATTAAAAAAACCAAACAACATTCCTAAAGATGAAAATGCAGAATTAATTTGATCAACAAAGTTTTCAGATTTTTGTTTTTCATGATTTTGTAATTGTGGTTTTTCAAAAATTATAGAATCAGAATGAACCGCATTTACAGTTTCAGAAGGTATTATTTCTGTAGTTTTTTGAGCAGATACAAATGAAATTGCAGTTTTAAGATTTTTTTGAGTTGTTGCAGAATTAGGATTATCAATTAGAATTTCCTCATACAACAAAATTGCATCATCAAAATTTCCTAAATTTGCAAGAGCATTTGCCTTGTTATTTTTTGCAGGTAAGAAGTCAGGGTTAATTCCCAATGCCAAATCATAGTATAGAATTGCATCTATAAAATCACCCAATTTACCCAAGGTAGAGCCTTTGTTAGCAAGAACTTCAACATTAGTATGATCTTGAATTAAGGATTCATTAAAAAAATTCAATGAACTATCAAATTTACATAATCGATACAATGCAGGACCCATTCCATCATAGTATGTAATCATGTCAACGAATTGACTTGAATCACATTCTAAATTAATTTGATTTAATAATTTTCCAAGTTCAATATCTTCAACTGAGAGATTATCTTGTTTTGTTTGAATTTTAGGCAAAGTTTTTGAATTATTTTCTTTAGATTTTGTTTCTTTAGATGAAATTATTTTATTTTCTTTTTTCTCTTTGAAAGATTTTTCTTGTGATACAGATTTCTCTTGTGTAGAAATGATTTCAGATTCAATTATTTTTTCATCGGATAAAATAACAATAGGTTTAGAAAATATTTCATCAGTATCAATGATAACATCATCTTCAACTGTTTCAAGAACTATTTCTTCTGTAATCTCATCCTCAATTATTTCATCAACAATATGATCAATTATTTTATTATCTTCTACGACAGTTTCAATTATTTCTCTATCTAAAATTTTACTATATTCAAAAAAGGATTTTACTTCAGACTCTGCATAGTGTGCTTTAACAAAGTATGTACCATCTGTTCTAAAATTTACACTATCTTTAACAAGGAAACTTGTAGAAAATTCTAAATCAGAATTTACATTACCAAAATAAAATCCAGCAGGCATTCCAAAAGGATCATAAATTCCAATTAGAACAGTAGGCGATTCTAGTGTATTTACAAGGCCTGTGATTTCGATTGTATCACCATCAGTGTATTGGAATTTTTCAGTATATAGTAGGATAATTTCAGGCTCTATTTTCTCAGATACCACTATTTCAGATACTGAATCTTCATTATCTATTGTAAAATGATGTTTCTTGCTGTTTTGACCATAGTCAAATTTTATCTCATAGTTCCCAGATTTTTCATAAAAGGGGGGAACGAGTGGAATTGATTTTCCAAATGTATAATCAACAATTTCCAAATTATTTGCAGATAGAATTTTTCCATCAGGATCAAAAATACTCATTGCAATTATTGGCATTCCCATTTCAGAAATTTGACCAGAAATCACCATAGCATCTCCTGTTGTGAATTTATCATCATTAAATGAAACATCAAAGGAATCAGCAAATACAGGGGTTGAAAATACAAACAACATTGTAAAGATTGCAAGTATGATTCCTAGGAAATACTTCAATAATCAAAAAATCATATTTTTCTATATAATACTCACGTAGAAAAGATACTCGTTATTCTACAATAATTTCTGTAGAGGATGTAGGTCCTAATGCCAATAGATCACTAAAAGAATCCCAAACAAACGTCTCAATTGTATATACTCCAGAAATTTGAGGATTCCAAGATTGAGATACATCAAGTGTTTGTTTTGGAGAAAGTTTGCCTTGAATCCATGAAAGTGATTCAATGTTACCAGAAGGATTTTTCACTTGGAAAAAATACACAAATTTTTGATCATACTCTTGCTGGTTTGTAATGGTTCCAACAATTTGCACTTGATTATTTTTAGAGTGAGATAAAAATTCATCACCCAAACTATTTGTGAATAATATCAATCCATTATCAATTCTACTAGTTGGAATTATTGATGATTCAACAATTGCCATTTCTTTGATTTCTTTTTTATCAGAAATAGAATGTGGTTTAGGTAAAGTATAGTCATCATATGTAGCAAAAATCTCATCCCCAGGCAAGGCATAGAGCCTATTTCCACTGGATGTAGATGTTTGAGAAAGTGAAAAATCAATAACAAACATACCGGTACTATCACCAGTTTCAGCAGCATTAACACTAATACCACCAACATCAGATTCTGAAAAAATCTCAATTTCTACATTATCCACAGCTTCAGGATTGAGGTTCATGTCTTTGTCAATTAATCGAACAGATACTATATCATCAGAGAGAAAAATCTCTTTTGTAAATTGTATTACTCCAACATTCCAAGTTACTGGAACTGATTCACTTAACACAACACCGTCTGCAAATTCAAAAGATACAGTAATTGCGGAATCCCTTTCTGATTCTAAAAATCCACTTGTAGGTCCACTTCCAATAGTTCTAGGTGTTGTATCAAAATCACCATCACCATCAACATCATGCAAAAATCCTGAAAGAATAATTTCACCTGAAAACATTCCACTGTTTTCTGAAGTTTCAGTTAGTCTGTATGGTTCTAGTGATTCACTTCGAGTTGAAACTTTAACTGGGTGAGTAGAATCACCACCAATCGAATCAATTAGATTTCTATCAGTGTTCCAGCTAGGAGCAAGTATTGTAATTTTAATTTTATCAGTCCAAGTGTAAGATGGTTTGTCAAAAAATATCGGGGCAAAAGGATCATCATAATCTGGAACTTCACCATATGCAAATGGAATTAAAAATAACAGAAATAATTCAAACAACAAAATATTACAAATTTAATAAAATTTAAAATTTAATGTTTTAGTCTTCTTTTGGTAAAGAGATTAACAAGATGTTATCTCCACGCAACAAAATTTTACCGACTTTTTCTGTTTTACCTTCAAATTCTTCTTCAGCATCATCTAAAGACAAATTCATGTGAATATCAAAATCTTTTAAAATTCCAGTAACAGTTTTTGTGTTTCTTAATCGCAAGAGTAGTTTTTTATTTTTGTTCTTAATCATTAGTGTAGTAATTTCGTCAGCCATGATTTTTTCCTAACTTTGTTTACTCTTTTTAGAGACTTGCATGTAAAGGTCAACTGTACCACTTCCAATTGGGATGTTACTTCCAACGATTACGTTTTCAGTAATTCCTTTTAGTGCTTCAATTTCTCCACCAAGTGCTGCTTTTGCAATTGTTGGAACTGTAATTTCAAATGCAGCTCTTGCCAAGACACTGTCTTTAGTACCTGCAATTCCATGTCTACCAATTTGTTGCATGTAACCACGTGAACACATCAAATCAGATACCAACATGATGTATCTATTATCAACTTCTAATCCTTGGTCACCTAGAGTATGGTTTAGCTCATCAATGAGTGCATTTCGTGCTGCCTCAATACCAAGAGTTCCTGCAATTTCAAAGACATTGTTTGTTCTAACACTCTTTTTATCAATTCCTTTTACTTCAAGAACTTTGGCAATGTTTGAACCAGTTGTTTGTATAACCCATTCATCATCTTTTTGAACCAAAGTAACTCGTTCAATATCTGGAACTCCTTTAACAGTGGTGTTTAGAACTTTATTTCTAATTGCAATTGCAGTTGCAGTATCTACCTCTTCAACAAGGTTTAGTGTAACTAGTTCACCTGTAACTTCCATCTTGAATTTCTTGTTAGATGAAAGTGCTGCTTCTACTTCAGAAACGGTACATCCTCTTTCTCTTAATCTATTCTCACTGAGAATTAATTTGATATTAGTAGAATAATCAGTTTCAGTATCTGCAATTAATGCACTAACTTTAGTTTGTAAGACATTTCTTGCAACCTCGATTGCTTTTTCTCGAGAAGTTTTAGATTCTTTGTCAAGATAAATATCCATAGTTGGAGTAACTGGTTTCTTTCTTGCATCAACTAGTTCAATTAATCTAGGCAAACCTAATGTTACGTTTCTTTCTTTAATTCCTGCAAAGTGGAATGTTCTCAAAGTCATCTGAGTACCAGGTTCACCAATTGATTGTGCAGTGATAATACCAACTGCAGCGCCAGGTTCTACTTTGGCTTTATTGTATAATGATAATCCTTTCTTACATACTGCATCTACACCATCTTTACTTAATCCAGATTTATGCAATGTTGTAGTTACATTTTCAGTTAATCTTGGATTGTATGTCTTTGTGTATTTTTTAGCCAAAATTTCAATTTCATCTTTAGTTGCTTTCTTTCCAGAGTCAGTAATTGATTGTGATTCAGTTAGTCTTTCAACATTAAATGCCTCACCGTGATCACTTTTCTGTACATCAATTCCATCTTCACCATATAGGAATTGTACAATGTGTCCGTGTGGATCTCTTACTGTTCCATCATATTCTAATCTGATATGTTCAAGTGCATTGATCAATCTACGTTGCATGTAACCACTTTGTTGTGTTCTAACTGCAGTATCTACGAGTCCTTCTCTACCTCCCATTGCGTGGAAGAAGAATTCTAAAGTAGATAGTCCTGTTCTGTAATTTGATTTTACAAATCCATGTGCATCAGGATTTGAATCATTTTGTTTATAGTGAGTTAAAGCACGGTTTTCATAACCATCATTCATTCTATTTCCTCTTCTTGATTGTTGACCCAAAGCTCCTGCCATCTGACCTACGTTAAGTGAAGAACCTCTGGCACCAGTTGTTGCCATGATTTTTCCTGCATTACTATCATCAAGGGAGTCATTTGCAGTAGAACCTGCTTTGTCTCTTGCTTTACCTAATTCGTTTACAATGTATGCCTCTAGAGCTTCTTCAGCACGCATACCTCTTGTTAGTTTGAGAGTTCCTTTTTCATATTGTTTAGTTAAATCATCTACAACATCGTATGTGTCTTGGATATCATCTAGAATTTGTTGTACATTTTTCTCAGGAACTTCCAAGTCACCATAACCATAACTGAATCCATAGTGTGTGATGAATTGTTTTACCATAATTAGAATAGAGTTTAGGAAGTTTTTGCCAACTTCATTTCCATAATCCTTTGCGATTCTGTGCAAAACACTTTCTGGCTCTTCAGCACCAATTGATGTTTTATCAATTACACCACTGATTAATTCACCGTTTTTAATTACAACATCTTTTAACTTTCCTCCAGTACCTTTTGCCCATTTTGATGTCAAGACATAACTGAAATCATTTGGTAAGAATAATGAGAATAGTTGTTTTCCAGTGTATGCGGGTTCTCCATCTTTTTTAGTTCCAGGTTTTGGTAACTTGTCTGTAAATCCACCAAGCATTGCAAGGTTTGAGAATTCTTGAAGAGATAGCGTAGTATCATCTTTAGTTAAGAGGTAAGCGCCAGTTACAAAGTCTCTGAGTGCTCCAATAATTGGACCACCATATCTTGGAGACATTAATTGATCTTGAACTCTCATTAGTAGAATAGCTTCTGCACGTGCTTCTTCACTTTGAGGAACGTGAAGGTTCATCTCATCACCATCAAAGTCTGCGTTGTATGGAGGACAAACAGATGGGTGTAGTCTGAATGTTTTTCCTGGTAACACTCTGACATAGTGAGCCATAATTGACATTTGGTGCAGGGATGGTTGTCTGTTAAACATGACAATATCACCATCAGCTAAATGTCGTTCAACTAAATATCCAATCTCTAAAGTTTCAGCAATTGTAGAACGGTCTTCTACGAAATCTAATCTAATTTTTACACCATCAGGTCTAACGATATAGTTTACACCAGGGAATTTTTCAGGTCCGTTAATTACTAATTTTCTCATTCTTTCAATGTTCCACTCTGTAACAATTTCAGGAATTGTTAATTTCATGGCAACTTGTTCTGGAACTCCGACTTCAGACAAGTCCAAGTTAGGATCAGGTGAAATTACAGTTCTACTAGAAAAGTCGACTCTCTTTCCAGATAGTGAGCCTCTAAATCGTCCCTCTTTTCCTTTGAGTCTTTGAGTTAATGTCTTTAGAGGACGTCCAGAACGATGATGAGCTTGTGGAATACCAGATACTTCATTATCAAAGTATGTGGTTGTATGATATTGTAACAGGTCAACTAAGTCTTGAACAATTAATGGCGGAGTACCAGCATCTTTACTTTCTTTTAGTCTTTGATTTACACGAATAATATCTACCATCTTGTGTGTCAAGTCATCTTCAGAACGAATTCCAGTTTCTAAAATAATTGATGGTCTTACAGTTACAGGAGGTACAGGAAATGCTTGTAAGATAAACCACTCTGGTCTTGCAGTTATTGGATCATAATTTAGTAATGATAAATCTTCATCAAGAATTTGTGTGAATCTTTCTCTAATTGTAATTGGCAATAATCTGTGTTCACCAATTTCTGTTTTTTCTACAAAGATAGTTGGTTTTGTAAAGATTAATTCGTATTGTGTTTTACCACAGTGAGGACATTCTTTTGCTTTCTTTGCTTTTTCTATAATTTGTTCAGGAATACGTTTTTGAGAAATTGTAGTATATGCTGCTCCTTTTTCTTTAATTGCTTTAAAGGCATTAAGATCTTCTTGAGGAACTTTAAGTCTTGCACATGAACGACAAGTTGATTGTAATAGTTTGTAGATATTATCAATAAATGCAATGTGTAAGATTGGTTCTGCAAGTTCCAAGTGACCAAAGTGTCCAGGACATCTAGCAGCTGTATTACCACAGGTCAGACATTTTTGTCCAGGTTCTAATGTACCTAGTCTGCCATCCATTAATCCTCCTTGAACAGGCATTCCATCTTCATCATAAGTTTCAGGAGCAGTGATTTCAGCTACTGAATATTTTCTGATTTCAGTTGGAGACCATACAGAGAAACGAATACCATCAATTGCTTTGATTGCTTGAATAGACATCTTAGAGTTTCTCCTTGATTAACAAACGAGGTGCAACATTGAGACTTTGCATCTCTTGAAGTAATAATTTGAATGCATATGCAACAGATACTGAAGATACTTTGGCTTTATCTCCACAAACACGACATACGTATTTTCTTTGTTTAACATCATGATAAGCAACTAGACCACATCTCTCACATACAAAAATATCAGATTTATCAGATTCATCAAGCAATCTATCTTTTAAAATCATTGATGCACCATAGGCAATCAAACAATCTCTCTCCATTTCTCCGAATCTCAAACCACCACCTCTTGCTCTACCTTCTGTTGGTTGTTTAGTTAACATCTGGACTTGTCCACGTGCTCTTGCATGGATTTTGTCAGCTACCATGTGGTGTAGTTTCTGATAGTATACAACTCCGATGAATACCTCAACTGGGAATGCTTTACCAGTTCGTCCATCATACATTATCTCTTTACCAGAATATTTGAAATCGTGTGCATCCATTACTTCTTTGACTTCATCCATTTTCTCTCCAACAAATGCTGAACCATCAAATCTTTTTCCACGTAATGCTGCAGATTTTCCACAGATAGATTCCATCATCATTCCAACTGTCATTCTTGAAGGGAATGCATGAGGATTAATCAAAACATCAGGAGACATTCCTTCTGCAGTATATGGTAAATCTTCACATTTAGCTAAAATTCCAAGGATACCTTTTTGTCCGTGTCTTGATGCAAACTTGTCACCAATTTCAGGAATTCTCATATC
Organism: Nitrososphaerota archaeon; assembly: GCA_018668425.1. Lineage (GTDB taxonomy): Archaea > Thermoproteota > Nitrososphaeria > Nitrososphaerales > Nitrosopumilaceae > Nitrosopumilus. The sequence goes on from JABJDB010000081.1 coordinate 9,214, forward strand.
TCTTGCTCTAATCTTGAACATCTTTCCACCTTCATTTGATTGTGTCATGACAACAGTATCTACAACTCCAGCTTCTGATGGTCTTACACCAACTGATGTATCTCGTCTGTAAGGACCAGTTGATTCAAACTCTCTATACTCTTCCATGAATCTTGGTGGACTAGTTTTACCAATTAGAATATCTCCACCTTTAACTGGAGATTCAGATGCAACAACACCGTCTTCTTCTAGTAGACGGTATGCACGTTCTCCTTTGTAACCTCTAATGTTATCTTCAGCATTTGGAATCTCAAAATTATCTCGCATTCCGCCAGGATATTGTTTAGCTTCTGCATCATAAATTCTAAAGAAGAAAGAACGTCCGAGTCCTCTATCAACTGATGCTTTACTAAGTACAATTGCATCTTCGATATTGTAACCATCAAATGGTAATACTGCTACAATACAATTCTGACCTGCAGGTCTGTCTTCTAATCCTAAAAGTTTCATTGCTTTTGTGTTAACTGCAGGAACTTGTGGATATAGCATAAAGTGTTGTCTAACATAGGTACTAGTATTCATCATTGGTGTTGAGAATCCTAAACTCTGTTTTGCCATTGCAGATTCGTATGTATTTCTTGGAGATTGGTTGTGTTCAGGATATGGAATGATTGAAGCTCCTGCACCAAGAATTGCTGGTGGGAAAACTTCAAGGTGAGTGTGTTTTTTAGTATCTTTATCATCAAGGGTTACAAAGCAATTTTCTTCCTCATTAGCATCAATCATTTCTAAAACTCCCATTCTAAGAAGGTCAGTCCATGAAACTAATTTCTTTGAAATTTTATCTAATAGTTCTGTTGTAAGTAATGGTTTTCCATCTGTAATAATTATTAGTGGTCTCAAAACTCTACCGGCATTACAATTGACATAGAGTCTTCTTGTACTACCTTCGATATCTGATTTATGAAATGATACTCCAACGTGAGGATGCATCTTTGAATTTCTTCTAAGGTCACGTAGTGATGCTGCTAATTCTTCACCATCTTTGTAATATCCAATTAGTCTACCATCAACAAAGATTCTAGTTCCATCTTTTTTCAAGTCTTCTTTTGCATCAAAGAAATGTACAGTTCCCAAATCATAGAGTTTTTCTACAATTTCTTCAGAAGGTACATTTACAGAAATAATTCCAGATAATGCCAAGTTTTTGACTAAACCACAGTTTGATCCTTCAGGGGTTTCACTAGGACAAATTCTTCCAAAGTGGGTTGCATGCAAATCTCTTGCCTCGAAGTTTGGTTGAGTTCTACTAAGAGGTGATTGGATTCTTCTAAGATGACTAATTGTTGAAAGGTAGTTTGTTCTATCAAGTAATTGAGTTACACCAACACGTCCTCTACCCCAGTTTCCAGTTGCAATTGCGTTGTTTAGTTTATCTGTAATAATTCCTGGACGAATGGCAGCAGCTACAGCATTGATACCACGTTTTTGTCCTGAACGCTCTAATTGATATTTCATATCTCTAACCAAATTTCTAAATGCTGTTCTAAACAAGTCAGCTAACATTTGTCCTGCAAATTTGATGACTTTGTTTCCATAGTGGTCTTTATCATCTGGCTTAATCCAGCCAAGTTTTAGTTCTAATAATTTACAAGCAGCTTCTCCCAAAAATTGGGCTTTTTCTTTTCTGTTTTCTGGGTGTTTGCCCAAGTGAGGTAAGAGTCCCCAATCAAGTAAAGTCTCAGCACGTTTAATCTGGAATTCTTCAAGCATTCCAGGTGCGATTCTTTTACTGATGTATACAATTGCATCTTTTGCAGTTGGAACATCACCTGCTTTCTCAAATGAGCCTTCAAGTTCATCTTGAAGTTGATCTACCAAAGATACAGCAGCTGCAATTTCTCTGTCAGATTCTAATCCAAGAGAACGCATCAAAGTGACAACTGGAATATCAACAGGAGAACCAGGAATTCTAGCAACAATTAATCCATCATTTTTCATGACAAGTTCTAATTTTGCACGGTAACCAACAATTGAAGAATATACTTTGGCTTTGTGTACAATGTTTCCACCAACAGTTTCTCTATCTACAATAATTTTATTGTAAGAAAGATCTTCTAATCCAACAATTACTCTTTCAGAACCATTGATAATGAAATAGCCACCAGGATCATTTGGGTCCTCACCATGTTCAATTAATTTTTGTGTAGAGAAATTATGTAATATACATGCATTTGATTTTGCCATAACTGGTACATCACCAATGTGAACAAATCTTGATTCTAAAATTTTCCCATCTTCTACAACACTTGCCTCCATCATTACAGGAGCAGCATATGAAACATTTCTCAATCTAGCTTCTGCGGGAGTGATGTGCGTAATGGAACCATCAAGTTCCATCATTCTTGGTTGTTGAAGTTTTACTTTACCTAATTGAATCTTGTATGGATATTCTGCATTTTCAATATCGATTTGTCCTACTTCGTTGATAATACTTTGAAGACCTCTTTCTAAAAATTCATCAAAAGAGTTTAGATGTTGTCTGGCAATACCTTCTCGTTTTAGAATATCTTGAATTACTGGCCATCGTTTTGTAGAAGGGTGAACCATTTTAGATTTCCACCACGTATCGATAATAGAGGCTTGTACCAGCAGTTGGGGAATTTCTAGTGATTTTTATCATATCTCCAGGTTTTACACCTAGTCCCAAAATTGCAGGATCGTTTACAAAGATTAATGGTAATTCAGTTGGTTTACAGTTGTATTTTTCTAAAACTTCTTCAGCTTCTGCTTTTGGGATGATCTCATGTTTTGGAACATAAACATGATCAGGAACCAATACTTGGTTTTTCTTAGTTGCCATTTACAAAACCTCCACGAAGAACATTAAATGTAATAGTAATGAAAACACACAAACTGTCAAAAATTCGCGCTCAGGTTAATATATATCTAATCTGAAATTCGGCAGCAAGCAATCATTTTTCTTTTTTGTCAACAAATTTTTTCACAACCTTAAATAGTCGAAATTTTGGCGTAAATTTAATGAAATCACACATGACGGTGTTTGCCTTAACTGCAATCTTATTTGCAAGTATTGGTATGACACCAGCATTTGGACAAATACAAAGCTCAATCGTTGTTACTACAGACAAAACATCCTATTCAGAAGGTGAAACAATCCTAGTAACAGGTGAAGTAAGAGATCTGTATTCTGGAACTCCAGTTAGTGTTATTGTCAAAGCTCCTAATGGGAACTTGGTATCAATTGCACAAGTAACAGTTGGTGCTGATAAAAAATTCAGTACAGAAGTTACGGCAGGAGGTGCATTAATGAAAGCAGAAGGTGCATACACAGTTACAGTTCAATACGGAACAGAGAATCGATCAGCTGAAACATCATTTGACTTTGGTGGAAGTACAGTTATTCCAACAAACAATGTCGAAGATGCAACAATTACTGATACAACAGTTTCAGTTTCAGGTTCTAGTGATTTGGTAGGATATGAGATTACAGGTGGAAAATTACTCAACATCATTCCTGATGTAGATGCAAGTTCCCTAATTGTCTCAATTGATGCATCAGAAGATGGATCAATTACCTTAACAATTCCTAGAGCAGTGTTGGATGCAACAATTAATGGTGGAGATGACGACTTTTTCGTACTAGTTGACGGAGAAGAAGTAGACTTTGATGAAATGACTTCATCAACAGATAGAACCCTTACAATTGCATTCCCAGCAGGTGCTGAAGAGATCGAAATAATTGGTACCTTTGTAATTCCAGAATTTGGTACAATCACAGCCATGATTTTAGCAGTAGCAATTATCTCAATAGTTGCAATATCTTCAAAATCAAGACTTAGCATTATGCCAAGATACTAAATTTCATCTTTTTTCTATTTTTAAATATACATAAATACAGAGATATCCGTTTTCAATTAGTATGAATTTCAAACATTCTACAACATCAATGGCAATTGCTCTTATGGTACTGTCATTAATTTCAGTGACTTCAATTCAACAAGATGCTTTTGCTCAAAGTCAAGGAATGACAATTACAGCAACAGCTGATAAAGGCTCAGACACTATTACTGTCACAGGTCAGACAATCTCAGACATTACAGATGTTACATTTAGAGTAACATCCCCAAGTGGAAATAATGTAGTTGCTGTAGGTCAAATCTCACCAGATGATAATGGGGAATTTGCTACTGAATTCAAAGTAGGTCCAACATGGACTGAAGATGGATTTTATACAATTTCAGCTATGCAAGCTATTACTCAAAGTTCATTGTATACTTTAGAGGTACTTGTTGAAGTAACAAACAGAATGGTTGAAGAAACATCTGTAACTGAATCTAATTTAGAAACAGGATTATTCAAACCAATAGAACAAATTGTTACTAGAGATGCAGGAATCGAAATTAGTGCAGAAACTGAAATGGGATCAGATACAATTACGATCACCGGATCAACTGACAGAATGAGTACAGACATTACATTGACTGTAGTTGCACCAAATGGAAATGTAGTATCAATAGATCAAGTATCACCAATGCTTAACGGTGAATTTACTTCAGTAATTACAACTGGAGGACCATTATGGACACAAGATGGTATCTATACAGTAACTGCACAACAATTTGCTAGTTCAGCATATACTACTTCAACTGAAGTGGATATCAAAGATGGTCTAGTAGTACCAGAATTTGGAACAATCGCAGCTATGATTCTAGCAGTATCAATTATCTCAATAATTGCAATATCTGCAAAGTCAAGACTTAGCATTATGCCAAGATACTAAAATTACAACTTTTTTTCATTTTTTATATATACATAAATAGAGACGAATACGAATCGCAAGCAAGATGAACAACCGTACGTCGTTCGCGCTATTGGCCGTTTTGACTGCAGTCGGTACTATAACAATGTCATCAGCATATGCTGAAGAAGCATGTGCAGATTGTACTCTAGAAGATGTCAGAGCAACAGCAAATGAAATGCTGTTAAATGATATCCCAGTATCTGTTTGGACAGATAAAACAGAGTATAGTCATAGTGATATGATTATGGTAGAAGGCCAAGTAGCACACATGTATTCTGGAAATCCAGTTACAATCACTGTTGTTAGTCCTCTAAATTCTATTGTTACAATTGATCAACTCAGTTTAAACAATGATGGAACTTTTGAGACTACATTAAACACAGCAGGAGCATTGTGGAAATATGACGGTACCTACACCATTAAAGCAAACTATGGAAGCGCTGAAAAAAGTAACAGTGCAAAAGTTACACTAAGTGGTGGAGTTGCATGGGAATCAAACTACTCAACACCAGACACATCTAAACAATGTAGTGCAAGTGAAATATCTGCAAGTGGTCATTGTGTACCATTTAGTATTTCAGGTGGAGAAGTAACTAGTGCAACTCTCAATACTAATGATAACTCAATTATCATTAATATCAACGCCAATGATGATGGAACATTAACAGTAACACCATCAAATTCAGTCCAAAACGGTATCTTCATGGTATTAGTTGATGGAGAAGAATGGGATGATGTCGAAATTGTTGCAAACAAAGTAACAGTAATGTTCCCAGCAGGCGCTGAGCAAGTTGAAATAATTGGTACCTTTGTAATTCCAGAATTTGGTACAATCGCAGCCATGATTTTAGCAGTAGCAATTATCTCAATAGTTGCAATATCTTCAAAATCAAGACTTAGCATTATGCCAAGATACTAAAATTACAACTTTTTTTCATTTTTTAATTTTTAATCAAACTACTTTCACAAAAAATTTTTCAAAAATATTTTAAATCTAAATGATTAAAAATTAATAATTAATTTACGCCTTTTCTTCTAGTCATTTTCTCTTTTGGGAGAGATTCAGTATCTCTTTCAAAATCTTTTATCTCTTTATCCAATGTCTTTCTTTCTGATTCTTTTAGTTCTCGTAAAATGTTATCATCAGCATCAACAAAATTTTCACATTTTTCACATAACCAAAATGAGGTATTTTCTTCTTTTTGAAATATTGGAACACGTCTCTCATCACATTGTTTACAAAACAAGGGCATACCATACCCATAATGTTACCTCTATTTCTAGTCATGATTTTTTCAATATATTTGAAAAAATAATTGTAAACAACAAATGTCTATCAATTTTTGAATAGTAAAGGAAATATACAAACATGCATCTGATGCTATATGGATTCCAGAATAGTTTATGCAATCATCCCTTTACTTATAATTTCAACAGGAGTGGTTTTTGCACAAGAATCAATTTCATTAGTTTCAGTTCAAACAGATGATAACCATTATGATGAAGGGGATACCATCGTTATTTCAGGAAACATCTCTACAGTAGTAGGGAAAACACCAGTAACATTGCAGCTCTTCACCGAAGGGAATCTAGTAGATATCGCACAAATTATAGTGGCACAAGATGGAACGTATTCACACACAGTTCTTGCAGAAGGTCCACTATGGAATAAACAAGGAGAATACATTGTAAGAGTTTCATATGGAGAAGGGAATATTGCAGAATCAGAATTTACCTATACACCAAAATCAGATAAAATTGAAACTACAACAAATTTTGAAGTAGATGCAGGAAGTCATGGAACATTTGATGTAGAATACACCATCATAGGTGGAACAATCAAAGATATGATTGTAGATTCTGAGATTTTTGCATTAATAGTACAAATTGATGCAACAGATGAGGGAACCATATCACTGGATTTACCTAGAGAATTTATCGGTGCTGAAAAACAAAATGGTAAAGATGACACATTTATCATATTAATTGATGGTGTTGAAGTTGCATATCAAGAATCAGTTGTATTTTCAGAATCTAGAGTAATTACAATTAATTTTGAGCAAAATGATTCAGACATTGAAATAATTGGGACATATGTTATCCCAGAATTTGGCAGTATTGTAATGATTATTTTGATGGTAGGTATAATGATGACAGTTATAGTTACAAGAAATAGATTTCAAATGAGAATCTAGTTATCAAAAGTAAAAGAATATTTTTCTTTAAACGGTGAAACAGAACGAAGTTCTGAAACTATATTTTTTAAAGAATCAACTGTTTGATTGATTTCATTTTCATCATTATTTACTCCAACAGTTAATCGCAAGGATCCAGTAATTTGTTCATGTGAAAATCCCATGGATTGTAAAACATGTGATGCTTTTTGAGTATTTACTGAACATGCAGAACCAGTAGATGCTGCAATTCCATGTTCATCAAGTTTGATGATTAAATCCTCGCCATTTACACCCAAAAATGTGAAATGAGCGTTATTGGGTAATCTGGATTGAGTTGAACCATTTAAAGTGACTTTGGGAATTTCTTTATGGACTTTATCAACTAGAATTTCTTGGAGTTTTTTCATATGAGAAATATTTTCAGTTAGATTATTTTTTGCAATTTCACATGCTTTTCCAAATCCTACAATATTTGCAACATTTTCAGTACCAGAACGTAATCCATGTTCTTGACCTCCACCTAAAATTACAGGGTCAATATCAATCCCATTTTTTATGTATAATGCCCCAACACCTTTTGGACCATAAAGTTTATGGGATGAAATAGATAGTAAATCTATGCCCAATTCTTTGACATCTATGGGAATTTTGCCTACTGCTTGAACAGCATCAGTGTGAAAAATAGTATCATTTTCATGACATAGTTTTACAATTTCAGAAATTGGTTGAATAGTACCAACTTCATTATTACCATACATGATTGAGACAATGCCAGTATTCTCAGAAAGATAATTTTCTAATTCTGAAATATCAATCATTCCAAATTTATCTACTGAAACATACTTTACATCAAATCCATTTTGAGATAATTTTTTGCATGGTTCTAAAATTGCATCATGTTCAATTTGAGATGTTATAATTTGATTAGATGGTTTTTTCATAACCACCCCATTTAGTGCAGTGTTGTTTGATTCTGTACCACCTGAAGTGAATAAAATTTCAGAAGGATCAGCATTGATTAAAGATGCAATTTGTTTTCTTGCTTTTTCAGTTGCTTTACGTGCCAATCTACCATAACGGTGAATAGACGAAGGATTACCAAATTGCTCTTTAAGGTAGGGTAGCATTGATTCTAATACGTCATCATGAATTTTTGTTGATGCAGCGTTATCCAAATATATCAATCTGCAATCACATTAATTTTTCCTGGTTTATAACCTTCTGGATCAATTTGAATTGAAGAGAACCCTATCATTTGTAATTTTGTGTCAAGTTGTTTTAAAATATCATCATCAAACACAGGAATCATTTCTTTTTCAACTTCAATTTTTGCAACACCATTAAAATCACGTACACGTACTTGTTTTGTTTTTGTAAGTTGTTTGACAAGTATTTCACCATATTCAATTCTAGCTAATCTTTCAGCTGTAACTCTTTGTCCCCATGGAATTCTTGATGCCAAACAAG
>JABJDB010000082.1 GCA_018668425.1 Nitrososphaerota archaeon
AAGGATTACAGCATTAAGAGATCTTCATGATGCTCAAACAGGTCCATTTAGTATTCTAATTGGGACAATTCTTTCTGCAAGAACCAAGGATGAAGCTACAACAAAAGCAGTCAAAGTATTGTTTGCAAAATATAAAAATCCAAAACAACTTGCAAATGCCAAAGTTAAAGATGTAGAGAAAATAATAAAATCTATCGGGTTTTTTCGTGTAAAATCAAAAAGAATAATCAAAGTTGCAAAAATAATTAATTTAAAATACAAAAATAAAGTTCCTGACGATTTAGATACATTAGTGGAATTACCAGGAGTTGGTCGTAAAACTGCAAACTGTGTATTAGTATATGCATTTGAAAAACCAGCAATTCCTGTTGATATTCATGTTCATAGAATTTCAAATAGACTAGGACTAGTTAAAACAAAAAATCCTGAAGATACAGAACAAGAGTTAATGAGAATTATAAAGAAAAAATATTGGATTGACATTAATGATACATTTGTAATGTATGGTCAAAATATTTGCAAACCAATTTCTCCAATGTGTGATGTGTGTAAGATAAAGAAAAATTGTAAATATTATAAAACTAAGTTCGCTTCTTAGTTAGAAACAATACTGCAACTATAATTCCAATACCTGCTGCTACATAAAATGGGAAAAATGCAAAGATGTTTTTTGCAGGATCGCCAGATAGAAAATCAAGAATTAAACTTCCAGAGTTTACTGCAGGGGGATCAGTTGTACCTTCTTTTCCATGTACAGAGTACGAATCAATTGCAAACTGTCCAATATCCAAATTAGTTACAACAATTCTTGCACCATTGTTTACTGTTAATCCTGCTTTGTCAGTGTATGATATGATTGATTTTATCTCAGGATACCAACCTCTATCCAAATCTTTGTGAACTACAATGTATCCCTCTTTTTCAGTGGTAACTGCAACCCAAAATTTGTTATCAGGCTTAGGTCCCATTCCTACTTCAATGAATCTGTCTTCAGAATCTTGATTGTATAATCGCAATACAGCATTTCCATCAGGATTTGCATAAAGTAAATTATTATCAATTGTAACTTGCCAGCTAACAGCATGAATATCTCCTAGTTTTACAATTTCTGCATCTCGTAATACAAAATTGAAATTTTCTGCAGGAATTTCAATTGAGTCAATAATTAATGAAGGATTTTTCACTTCTTGAGCAAATGCAGGAGTTATTAAAAATCCCATAAACAAAACTAGTGCAAGGATATACTTCACAAATTGAATCTAGTTTGATTGAATAAAAATCTAATCAACAAACGGTTTTGGGTGATCTAAAATTACTTTAGCAACTTCAGGTCTTAAAATAAATTCGGAAGGTGCTTGACCATTTTGAATCATCTCTCTTAGTGCTGTTCCACTGATTTGCTCTTTTACATCATTATCATGCGGACATGCTTTTGGAGTTGTGTATGTAAGACATTTTCTACAGTAAAAGAATGGTGGGAAAAATACTGGTGAAATATCTAATTCTGGATAATCATCAAAGATTTTTTGTGCAGCCATTGGATCATAGAATTTTCCAACACCTGCATGATCACGTCCAATAATAATATGAGTACAACCATAGTTTTGTCTCATAATTGCGTGATGTATTGCTTCTTTTGGACCAGCGTACTTCATTTGTGTATGTAATGTTCCAAGACGACATCTATTTTCAGGATAGTATGATTTTATCATGGTTTCATAGCATTTTACAATCACTTCATCTACAAAGTCTCCTGATTTTTTCTTACCAATTACTGGGTTTACAAATACACCATCACGAGTTGTTATTGATGTTTTTTGTAGCATTTCATGTGCTACATGTGGTGGATTTCTAGTTTGAAATGCACAAATTGTTTTCCATCCAGCTTGTGCAAATGCTTCTCTGGTTTGAATTGGAGTTAATCTATTTTTTCTAATTTCAGTATCGTTTGGTCTTTGGATAAAATCAATTTTTCCACCAACCAAATAATCTTTCATTGACATTGTATATGCAACACCTGGATGAGTAGAATCTGTAGTGCCGTATACTCCTTGAGCTGTTTTTTCTTTATCAAAAGTAAATGTCTCACTAACATGTAATACTGCAATTCCAATTCCATCTGGATTTTGTAATAAAACATCTCCTGCTTCTTTCATTTTTGAGGCAATATCTTCATCAACATCAAGAACAATTGGTATTGTCCATGCCAAGTCATTTGCTAATCTTCCACGAGATACAACACTTTCAAAGTCTTGTTGTCCTAGAAATCCTTCTAAAGGACTAAAAATTCCATCTGCAATATTTTCTACATCATTTGCAAGATCTTCACTAATTGTAATTGAGAATAACCCAGTGGAATCAATTTTGTTAATTCTGTTTACTAGTACTCCACCATGTGGTTTGATTGAATTATTCTCTGACATGATAAATCCTCTATCAAGGGTCTATATGAAGGCCACACTCTTTGTTACCTCCTTGTTCCCACCACCATCTTCCTGCACGAATATCCTCCCCAGGCTTTATTGCTCGAGTACAAGGTTCACATCCAATACTTGGGTATCCTTTGTCAAGAAGACTATTGTAAGGTAAATTATTTTTTTTAATGTATTCTTGAATTTGATCCCAAGTCCAATCAACAATTGGATTAATTTTTAAAATTCCTCCATGACCATGATCTAATTGAAAAATTGTTACATTTTCTCGATTTTTGGTCTGTTCTCGTCTTAAACCAGTTATCCAACCATCTAAAGTACCCAACATTTTGTTCATTGGATGTACCTTTCGAATATCACAACATAGCTTTCTATTATCAATACTTTCATAGAAAAGATTCATTCCCTTTTCTTTAACCATATCTTCAACTTCTTTTGTATCTGGAAATAACACTTCAATTGAGATATTGTATTTTTTACTTACAACATCAATAATGTCATAGGTTTCTTGTGGTAATCGTCCTGTGTCAAGTGTAAAAAATCTAAATTTTGGATTAATTTTTAACATAATATCCATTACAACAGCATCTTCTGCTCCAAAGCTTGATGCTTTTGCAACTTTAGGATGAAGATTATCTGAAACCCACTGTAATGCTTCTTCAGTTGTTTTAATTTTTGAGTTTAGTTCATCTACTTGTTCTTGAGTGAATTTTGCCACATTATGTTTTGAAGTATTTGTTTTATATTGATTACCTAAAGTTTTGTCCTAAATTATAAACAAGTACATTTCAAAATAGAAAATATGAATGAAATATCATATGTTGTAGTATTTCCCACAATATTTTCAAAAAATAAAATTCCACAATTAATATTAAATATCAAAAAAATTCTAAAGATAAAAAATCAACAATTCAAATCCATTAAACGTGACGATGATGTAATTCTAGTTAATGCAAATGATCCAGTCTTTGCATCATCTGCAATTAATTTACTATTTGGTATTGAAAAAATAATAATTGCAAGACAAATAAAAAATAATTTTCAAGATATGGTATCAGAAATTACTACAGTTAGTGGTAATTTACTCCTAAAAAGTGAAAGATTTCTAGTAAAAGTGGAAGGAAATTCAAAAGGATTTCTAGTAAAAGATGTAGAGATTGCTGCAACATCAAGCATTATTGAAAAAAAATCTAATTTAGGTGCTCATCCAGGAACTGATGAAAATTTTGATAAACTACTATACACATATCTAACAAAAAACAATGCATACATTTCTATTTTTTCAGATAAAGGAAATAATGGAATACCATACCAATCACAAAACAAAAAAACCATTTGTGCAGTATATGATGAATTATCTGCAGTTTCATGTTATGAGACAATTAAACAGGGTTATGATACAAAAATTATTGTTTGTTATAGACAAAAATCTGAATTACTAAACATTGTAAAATCAATTAATCAAATTATTCCAAGATTAGTTAAAGAAAAAATTGAATTGGAATTTTATCATTTGAAAATAAAATCTAGTGGGGTAAAAAATTATTTAATTTATGTAAATTCCATATTAGAAATTATGATAAGACAAACAAATAGTCGAATATCACTTGCTTTATCTCCACTAGTATTTTCTTCTGATTTTATAGATAATTCATCAAAAATTGTATTTGAGAGAGAAAAGATTCCATTAATTCCTCTTGCAGGAGTTGATAGTAATTTGTTTGATGATGCAAAAGAGATAGGAATTGAAAAAAATATGAAAAAATTAGAAAAATTGATTTTTACTAGTAATGAAATTCCTTCTTTTTTGAAAAAAGAAGTGGACTATGCCATTAAAACAAAAAAAACAATCTCAATCAAAGTTGGATTTAACAACGTTCATGATATTTTAGATTCATTAGAAGAAAATCATTGAGAATTTAAACAGGCATAATTCGTTTCATATTGTGCTCAAAATAGGAGAATTCATCTATCCATGGGGGAGTGGACACTATTCACGAATGATGAGACTAGATGAAGTATTAGGAGATTACATTAAAGATGAAATTGATGTTCACTATTCTAGTAAAGATCATGTTTATGAAAAATTAATTAAAAAAATTCCAGACAAAAAAGAAAAAATTCATGAGATTTTAATGCCAACACCAATTGATGGGAAATTTGGTCCTAGTGTTTCAAAATCATTACTAAATATTCTATTACCAATTGAAAATAATCCCTCACTAATTAGACAAATCATAAATTATCTTAGGGAAGAAAGAAAACTCTACAATAAAGAAAAATTTGATCTTGTAATTAATGATGGAGATATGGGATCAAATATTTTAGCAAAAAATAGAAACATTCCAAGTTTGTTTATAACAAATCAGTTTAGACCAAAATTGTATAATTCAAGATCATATCTCTATCCATCATTAATTTTTGTTGCAAAACAAATTTCTAAAGCATCAAAAATTCTTGTTGCAGATTCTCCACCTCCATATACAATGTGTGAGTATAATCTAAATTTCATTGAAGAAGCTAAAGAAAAAGTAACGTATGTAGGTCATTTTACAAATAGTAAACAAATTAAAAAAATAGAAACAACAAATATTGAAAAACTTATTGAAAATAATGATTTTGGTTATTGGATGAGAACTGGAAATAAATCAACTAATGATGGAACTGGTCAAAGATATGAACAAGTGTTTCATCAAAGTGAAATGAAAAATGAGAAAAGAATAATTTCACATGCAAGAAACGAGTCTACAATTGATAGAGTAATTGGAAAAGATGGTAAAAAATATTCAATTTCAGAAGCTGTTGAGAAAAAAATTGATTGGATTCAGATTGATATTGGTTTTCTTTCAGAGCAAGAAAAAGATACAGTTCTTAATTTGTGTAAATATGCAGTTGTTAATGGCTCTCACACTGTAATGGGTGAAATTATGGGAGGTAAATCAAAACCAATCATTGGAATTCCAATTTATGATGAGCATACAAATAACATCAAATGGGCTCATGAAAAAAATCTAGGGGTTTTGGCCATTAAAACAAGCCAAGTAACACATGCAATTTCCAAAATTAAAGAGAATTATGAGGAATTTGAAGGGAATTTGAATGAATTTTCAAAAAACTTTGTTCCTAATGGAGCAGAAAATTCAGCCAAGATTGCTGCTGAAATCTTAGAAGAAAAGAGATAATACATAATTTTTAGAATTTCGCTCATCTGGCACGCGGGATTTCGATGGGCGAACGGACCGAAAGGGATGATGAAAAAATCCGCGTGTCAGATTAATATCGATCAGTATAGAATGTGGGAACGCTTTTATGGAAAATATTAAGTCAGTTCACAGTGCCTAACTGTCCTGAATGTGCTGGAAGAGAAAAAAAGAAAATTGAAGCAAAGTACATAGAAGATTTTCCAGAAGAAGAAGACAGAAGCAGAGATGCATTGTTCAAATTATTTGATGAAATTGAAATTCCAATGAAGATGGATGAAAAAAATCGAAGACACTTTGTTTGTAAGAGATGTGGTTTGTATGCTACAAGAGAAGAAATTTCAGATATTAGATACAAACTGAATCAAAAAGAAAGAACTCGTGATGATAAACATGATGACTATTTAGAATGGTGGTCAAAGAGTAAAAAAGAAAAAGCAGAAAACTAGAGTGAACTTATTATGGTAAAAAAGAAAGAAGATGAAATTCCAGAATGGGTTACTGATGAAATTCAAAATGCAAAATTCAAAAAACCTGAAGAGATGAAAAAGGCAGGATATATTTTAGAATTTTATTATGAAGACAATAAAGTTGACATACAATTGTATGAAAATGTAGAAGATGGACGACATATTGTAACTATGGATGTAGTAAAAGACATCAAGATGGATGATTTACTAAAAGGTGAAGTTTATGAATTTGTTTTTGATCAACATAAAGCTCCATTAAGTAAAAAATGCTCAGAGTTTCTTGAAAAAGAAAAAGAAATTGATATGAAAGCAATTTATCAATTTGAATTAAAATCTCTAGAATTAATGGAAGTAGGCTCTAATGAGGCTACAGATGATACTGAAGAAGAATAAAACTAATTTTTAGATTTTAATTGATTTTTGAAAGATTTTCCCAAGATAGGGTTGATAAAATATGGAAATGTGTTTTTTAACCAAACAGCCACTCTAACCGCAGATGGAACAATGATTTCCAACCTAGGGGAATTGGATGCCTTTAAGATTGCATTTGCAACAGTTTTAGAACTAAGAGATGTTGGTGAATATTTTGGCATGGTTTCAAAAGAAGGATGATCAAAAAAGTTAGTTTTGACCATAATTGGACTAACAACAGTAATTCCAACACCAGAATTTTTCAATTCATGTTTTAGACCTTCAGAAAAACCTAACATTGCAAATTTTGATGCACAGTATGAAGCGATTCCAGGTAAACCAAAGCTTGCAGCAACTGATGCAACATTGACTATATGACCTGATTTTTTTTCAAGCATTAATGGAAGGAAATTTTTGATGCAATATACCATTCCAAGATAATTTGTTTTCATTTGAGATTCAATTTCATCAATTGATAAATCAGATACTAAACCATAAATTGCAAAACCTGCATTGTTAACTAAAATATCAACTGAATCAAATTTTTCTAAAACAATTTTTGACATTTCTTTTACTTGGTCTTTATCAGAAACATCACATGGACAAACAATAACTAATGTTTGAAATTTTTCCAATTCTTGTGCAACTAAATCAAGTTTTTCTTTTCTCCTTGCAACTAAAATTAAATTGGCGCCATTTTTTGCAAACTCTATTGCAGTTTGTTTACCAATTCCAGAAGATGCACCAGTAATTAGAATAGTTTTGTTTTTGAAATCCACAAATTAAAAAAATTGTTTAAAGATAAAGTGGTTTCTAATTAGATTGGGGTTTTGAAATTTTACTCAAGGCTAATTTAACTAAAAGTAACCACGTAACTACAATTGGAACATAATATGTTGCAATTCTCCATCCAATTACTTCATTCCAACCAACAATTCCCTCAGTTATAGTAAAATCAAATGGATTCAAATTATTTAGATATGCAATGATTCCAAATTCTGCTAAACCAGAACCACCAATTGTTATTGGTAAGTTACCTATTGCATTAGCACCCATTACTGCCATTATAGAATCAAATGCATTAATGACATATCCTGTTCCCATTGCAATTATCATAAATGAAATTCCATAAAATGTCCAAGATGCAAGTGATATAACAAATGAAACTGTGAATATTTTTTTAGATTCAGAAGTTTTTAGATTTTCTCTACTCATTGTGCATACCTCTTCCATCCAAGAATTAGTTTGATCAATGTATTTAGCGCCTTTTTCTTTTCCAAGTTTTTTAACTAAATTTCCTAATGCTTGTGGAACTTGGAATGTATGTTTTGATGATAGGAAAAACATTACCAACCACAAAGATGTAATTATAATACTAGTTGCTAAAATTACAGTTGCAACAACATATGCTCCATTCATTAATGCAATTATTCCCGCCATTATTGCCAACAAACCAGCAGCAAATACTTCAGTTACAATATCCATAATTGCAATCCACATTGCTTTTGATGGTTTAACACCTTTTTTGTGTAAATAGTAAATTACAACAAATTCTGCACCAATAAACATAGGAGTTGTAAATTTGATAAACTCACTTCCAACTCTAACTCCAATTAATTTCCAAAAAGAATCAAAATGACCAAGATATTTTCTTGTGATATATGCAAATTTTATTCCTTGAAGACCTAGTTTAATCATTATAGCAACAATTGCACCAACAAATGGCAAAAGTCCAATTGCCAAAATATCTTCTATTTTGATATCAAATTGAAATGCAATTATAAAAATAGGAATTAATGTTACAGGTATGGCAACTAATCTCCAATTCATCTGAATGAAATTTTTATGGGATCAAATATGAAAGTTAAGTAAAATTTTACTCTACAATTGTTTCATGCCTGAATTTAGGCGTAAAAATCTACTTTAATGTTGATTTTGAAATTCTTCTTTAATTTCTGTAAATAAAGAATCTAGCATGTCATAATCAGTAAAGTTTTTTTTGTGGAGTAATTGTAAAACTAAATCTTTGAGATAGGCTTCTTTTTGAAATACTGTTTTTTCCACAAATAGATCATAGCATATTTACTTAAAGATAAAGTGGAAATTTAATGGGTTTTTCAATACCAATTTGGAATTTTCAAAACAGAGACAAGCTAGTTTGAAATATAAGCAAAAAAGAACCAGATAGTTGAAAACAGTTTTTGTTTCAGGTACAGCAGGTTCAGGAAAATCACTATTAACATCAAAATTACTTGAATATTATACAAAAAATGGTGCATTTGCAGCTGCCCTAAATTTAGATCCAGGTGTAGAAAGTATGCCATACACTTGTGATATTGATGTAAGAGATTATGTAGATATTGTATCAGTAATGCAGCAATATGATTTAGGTCCTAATGGTGCATTAATTATGGCAAATGATTTGATTGCCTCAAAAATTGATGAAATCCAAGATCAAGTAAACAGAGTTAATCCAGACTATCTAATTGTAGATACTCCTGGTCAAATTGAATTATTTGCATATCGTTCTAGTGGACGTTTTCTTGTAGAAAATATTTCATCTGAAGATAAAACGAATATCTTTCTTTTTGATGGTGCATTAATTACATCCCCAGTAAATTTTGTATCAATTGCATTGTTAGCTACATCAATTAGATTACGTTTGAATTTACCAACAGTTAATGTATTAACTAAAACAGATATCATTGGAACAAAATTAAATAATATTTTAAAATGGTCAACAAGTTTGAATACATTAGAAAATGCAATAGCTGATGAAGCAGATGGGGATACCTATACTCTAACTACAAACATTTTACGTGGATTAAATCTGAGTGGATTTGCACAAGGATTAATTCCAATTTCAAATGTTACCGGAGATGGATTTATTAATTTAGAAGGAGCTTTGAGCAGAATTCTTAACTTAGGTGAAGAGGTAGAAGACTAGTGGTATCAAGTATTACAATCAATGCACCATCATCTACTGCAAATTTAGGACCAGGATTTGATGTATTTGGGTTAGCAGTAGATGCATTTTATGATACAGTAACTCTAACTAAAACAAAAAATGGAATTTCAATAGTTACAGATGATAATATTCCTACAAATCCTCAAAATAATACCGCAGGATTAGTTGTAAAAAACATGAAAAATAAATTCAAAATTAAAGATGGGATTGAAATTAAAATTAAGAAAGGTATTCCTGCAGGATATGGAATGGGAAGTAGTGCAGCATCAGCTGCAGCTGCAGCCGTTGCATTTGATAAATTATTCAAATTAAAATTAGATAACAACTCTTTAGTGGAATTTGCAGGATATGGTGAGAAAGCAAGTGCAGGAACTGTTCATTATGATAATGTTGCAGCTTCTGTATTAGGTGGATTTGTAATTGTCAAAACTAATCCTTTGAATGTAACCAAAATAGATGCACCAACAAATCTTAGAATGTGTATTGCAGTTCCAAAACTTGTTGTACCAAAAAAGAAAACCAAAGTTTCAAGAGGAGTTATTCCAAAAAATGTAAAATTAACTGATAGTATTGTGAATCTATCAAATGCATCAGCAATTGTTGCTGGATTTTTAAAAAAAGATTTGGATTTGATTGGAAATTCAATTAAAGATGTGATAGTAGAGCCTGCAAGACAACATATGATTCCAGGGTTTTCTAAAGTAAAAGCAAATGCCCTAAAAGCTGGTGCAACAGGTGTTACAATTAGTGGTGCTGGACCTTCAGTGATAGCATTTTCAAAAAAATCTTCTAATTTGAAAAAAATCAGTCAAGCAATGTCTAAAGGATTTACTTCTACAAAAACTGAATCTCAAGTAGTTATCTGTAAACCTAGTAAAGGTGCAGTTGATTCAAAATAATTTCAGATGAGTGTTTATGAAAAAAGCAGTTATTGTTTTTAGTGGAGGAATAGATTCTGTTTGTGCAGTTTCTTTTTTAAAATCAAAGTATGATCTGTATGGAATTACATTTTCTTATGGACAAAAAGCAGACATGGAAATTAATGCTGCAAAATCTTTTGCAAAAAAATTAGGGTTAAAACAACATAAAATTATCGATATTGGTTTTATGAAAGACTTGTATGGTGATTCTAATGTTTTAACAAGCAAAAAAAGGAAGATTCCAAGTAAATTTGAATATTCAATTGTAGTTC
This sequence comes from Nitrososphaerota archaeon, assembly GCA_018668425.1. Classification (GTDB taxonomy): domain Archaea; phylum Thermoproteota; class Nitrososphaeria; order Nitrososphaerales; family Nitrosopumilaceae; genus Nitrosopumilus. Next base: position 10,674 of record JABJDB010000082.1, read on the forward strand.
CAATTAGAAATGCAGTATTTTTGTCAGTTGCATCAGCTTGGGCATATACTCTTAATGCCTCTCTAGTTGTTTATGGTGCACATACTGGAGACAAACATTATCCTGATTGTAGACCAGTTTTTGCAAAAAAATTAGAGGCTGCATTTAATCAAGGAGAAATTGATGGAATAAATTCAAAATTAAGAAAGAAAATAAAAATTTGGTCACCATATCGTGAAGGATTATCAAAAAGTGATTTACTAAAATCAGGAATCAAGATTTTAGGTGACTCTATTTTTAAAACATGGAGTTGTTATGCAAGTAAAAAATATCATTGTGGTGTTTGTGAGTCTTGTAATAACAGAAAGATTGCATTTGATAAAGCTGGAATTAAAGATAAAACAAAATATCTAAAATAAATTCTAGTAACCGTTTCTAAGAAATTTTGTCAGAATAATTTTTCTGATTCCCACATACCAAATTAAAAAACCAATCCCCATAATTCCAATGAACAAATAATTTTGTATTTCAGGGGTTAGTCCTTCAATGGAATTAGTAATTTCTCTTGAAATCAATAATGATACTGCAATTACAATTACAACTTCTATTGCATACCATGTCCAATGAGGCCACGATTCTTTTGGAATGTGAATATTTGGATGCACTCCCATGTCAATCATCAAAAATTTAGATTATTTAATTTTTCAGTATCACTAAACGTAAGAATCTGAGGCACGTTTTCTAATTAGTGTCATAATTGCTGCTTTTTCTTCCTTATTTTCATAAATTCCTCTAAAAGCTGATGATGAAAGAGTTGCATCATTTCTAACACCACGCATTTTCATACATAGGTGTTCAGCATCTGCTAAAACTACAACTCCCTTTACTCCTTGAGAAAATAGTTCATCTGCAATATTTTTAGTCAAACGTTCTTGAATTTGTAATCTCTTTGAAAATTTCTCAACCAATCTAACCAGTTTTGATATTCCAAAAACTCTACCATTTGGGGAATATGCAATGTGTATTTTTCCAAAGAATGGTAACATGTGGTGTTCACACATTGAATAAAATTGAATATCTCTTGCAATTACTACATCAGAATCTTCAGAAAATTGTACAGCTAGTTCTGAATCAGAATCATATCCACCAAAGATTTCTTTGTACATGTTGGCAATTCTTTCAGGAGTTTCACGTAATCCCTCACGGGTAGGATCCTCACCAACTTCAATGATTAATTCTCTAATGAGTTTCTTTACACGATCATCATTCATTTTAATAATTTCACAGAATTTTTCTAGTATTTGAACCTAATCAGAATTTTAGGCTGAAAGTTATCTAAGGTGCACCAATGAATTTGTGTAATTGGGGGACAACTTTGACATCAATGTAATTTGGATATACAATATCATACAAATCCAATAAAAGATCCAATGATGGCTCAGAAACACCATATGTTGGTTGAATTACAAAACCTGAAATATTATTTTTTGAAACAGTACTAAAAATTTGATTTGTCAATTCTTTAAAATCATCTAATTTTGTTTTAGAGCTTACAACAATTTTGATAAAAGTAGTTTTCTTTGCATTAACTGATGACTCTAAACATTTCATTGTATGAGTAATGAATTTATCATAAATTTTTTCTTCTACAAATTCAGAATCTTTTGTTTTAAATTCAATTTTTACAATATCAATAAATGGTAAAACATGATTGAATTTCTCAACATCAAAGCATGATGATTCAAGATATGTTGGAATATTTTTTTCTTGGATATGTTTTGCAAGTTGTGCAACTGCTTGATGTTGAATTAATGGATCTCCTCCTGTAAAATTTACTTTGTATGTTTGTTTTTTTAAATTTGAATCAATTAGCTTGTTTGCATCTTCAATAGAATATTCAGTCCCAGAATCAAGTGGAAGAGATTCTTTGGTATCACAATAAAAGCAAGTAAAGGGACATCCTGCAAGTCTTACAAAGAGAGTTTTTGTTCCATAAAGAATACCTTCTCCCTCAACTGACGTAAATATTTCAAAAATTCTAACTTTCAAGCAATAATACTAAATTTTTTCATTATTTATTCAATGAGTTTCTAATGCATTACTGGTTCTTTAGAATAGAACAATCCAGAGATAAAAAATACTACACCTAAGATTCCAATAGTGCTTCCAACTAATTCAATTTGATTTTGCAATTCTCCTTCAATTGGAGCCCATAACCATGCCATTAAAGCACCAACAATAATCATTGGAATTCCCACACCAACAATAATTGCTTTTGAGGCCATGTTCAAATTGTTTAGAAAATGTATATGAAGCTTATGCTATCTAACGCACTGAACGTTCTATATTTTTCAATAATTTATTTAATTCATGAAAAACAAATTTTGCATTATCAATCTGATTTTCTGAAATTAAATTTCTAATTTCATCAATTAATTGATAAGCATTATCAATTTGAGTCTGATCAGCGTCAGCATCTAATGCTTTTACTAATTTTCTCTCTATGTTGTCTAATTGTTTATTTACAAATTGTTTTACTCTATCTGATGCTCCATGTGAAGTATATTCACGAATCTCTTTCTGGATAGAGTTAATGAGACGTTTTAATTGATCAATTGTCTCAGATGGGTCTTCAACTCCGTTATCAACTTGAACTCTTGCTTCTCTGATTAGAATATCTACTTGTACAAAATCAACGTCAGAACCGTGTTTTTCAGAAATTGTCTTTAAAGTTTTAACATATTTTTCTATTCTATCAAGTTGGCTAGATAGATGTTTATCAGAAACATCAGAGCTAGTAACTTTTGATTCAGTTACTGGTTCTGAAAGTATTTTTGAAATTTCTCTAAATGATTTCATTGCAATAAGAAAATCTTTTTTTGCTTGTTCTGGATTGTCAGGTAAGGAGTTAGAAATTGATTCTACTGCTGCATGTCCTTTAACATATAGAGATTCTATATCTGAAGGCCATTGAGTACGATCAGCACCATAAGAAGTTGTTAGTTGGTTATTGATTTGTGTATCTGCTTGTCCTGCAATACGTACTAAAATGTTGAGATCATTTTGTGCATATGCATCACTAACTAATGATGTTGATGCTGTTCCAAAAATTAATACAAATATTGTAAATATTGCTAATGTTTTCATTCTTCTTCCTCCATATCATTTCGTAGTTTTACTAAATTTTGTAGGTCTTTCTTTTCAATCTCAATTATTCCATTACGTTCTAATCTTTTTACTGCACGCCACATTGTGGTTCTTGGCTGTAGGAATTTCTTTCTCAATTCGCTTTCAAGTACTTGTCCTCCATTATTAGAGATAAACTTCACTATTTCTTTATCATCTTCACGTATGTCTGGTTTTAATTTGAATATTGTTTCAGTATCAATGATTTCATCTTTTTGTTTAGTTTGAATTGTTTGTATTTCTTCTACTGGTTTCACAGTTTTTTGTTTAGTTTTAGTAATTGCTATAATCACTCCAACAATAGCTGCTACTACTCCACCAATAATTGAATACAGTAGATAATCAGATTTTGATGTTGTGTCAATTGGTTCTATAGGATCAAAAATTGTAGGAGTACTAAAGAGATAATCAATTTCTGTTTGTCCTCTAGACAAGGTTAATTGGTTTTGTTCATTGATTAGTTTCATATCAATAGGTAAATTTGTCATACCAACAATAGCTGAATTTTTAGGTAAAAGTAATGTGAAATCAGATGGGGCATCTAATGAAAATGTCCAAACCCTACCTTGTTTAGATACTAAATCATGTATATCATATTCTACAGAAATTACAGATGAACCAAAAGTTCCAATTAATGCATAATCATCTAAAACATCAGCATCAAGTAAAAATTCATTTTCATCTACAACTACTAAATTATCAATTGTATTTCCAAAAAGTTCAAGTTCATAATCACTTGCAAGTGAATCTACATCAATTTCTGTAGAAACATGTGTTGAACCATCTGGATAAATGATTAGATCTAGGGTTCTAGGAGAACTGAATGAGGATTGAATTGGTATTATAGCTGCTACAATAATCACACTTGCTACCAAAAGAGGTACTTTGACCATTGTATCAATAACGCCATCATTCCTTACAAAAAGCATTCCATCTTCTCCAAGAGACTCTTTCCTATGTATTGGTACGAATTGTTGTTCCATATGCTCAATACCTTAGATTCATGCTCTCCACTAGACCTTGGAATCTCTTGAACTCTTGAAAAAATTGAAGTCCTTTTTCAGTAATCTGAAAGACTCTATTTCGGTCATTTTTGACTGACTCTACTAAGCCTGCTTCTACCAATTTCTCACATTTGTCTAGTACTGCATAGTGAGAAAGGTTAGCCTTTCGAGAGATTGCAGATACAATGATTCCATCACGACCACCATCAGCGGTAACGTCTAAGATATCACCCATTATG
>JABJDB010000083.1 GCA_018668425.1 Nitrososphaerota archaeon
CTTAATAGAAGGCAATTTCGATTTGATAAAGTACATTGACTAAGCTAATAGTTGCCAAATTTGGTGGCAGTGCACTAGGTCCAAATGGTGAATTTATTCCAAAAATTATTCAAAGAATTGATAAATTAAAAACAGACTCCAAAGTGATTGCAGTTTTTTCAGCTCCATTAACAATTTACGATGAAAAAAAACATTCATTGACTGATGTTATTTTGGAGCAGGGTAGGAATGCAGAAAATGGTGAAAAACCATCTCTAGATATTGTAAAATCAGCTTATCAAAAAATTCTGGAAAAAGTAGATGAGAATAATAAAGAAAATTGCAAAAAAACAATTGATTATCATCTAGAAAAAGCACAAAGTGCACTGGATGATGCCTATAACAACAAAGAATTTGCAAATGAAGTACGATCTAAAGCATTAGCATTTTCAGGGGAGATTTTGATGTCTCACGTCATGAACCATATTCTACGAAGCAATGGCATCAAAGCTGAAGCAGTGAAATTTGATGATTGGCCAATTATCACAGATAAAAATATTGAATTTACAAATTTTCTGACTGCAGAATCTAGAGAGAAAATGAGCAAAACCGTAGATCTGGTAGAGAATAATGAAGTAGTCACCATAGGTGGATTTATTGGAAAAACAGTAGACAGTATTACTACAACATACGAGCGTGGCGGTTCAGACAGAACAGCAGCTGATCTAGGAATATTATTTCATAAAAAATATGAAACAAGCATAGATTTTGAAAAAGACAGCTCGGTGGTTTCTGCAGATCCAAAAATTGTTGATTCCGATCTAAGAGAAATTTATCAATTATCATATAATGAGGCAAGACTTGCAGGGATGTTTGGAATGAAAATTTTAGATCCAATTGCAATTAAAGAAATTGTAGAAAATGGTGTGGATATACCAATTACTATTACAAATATGAAATCTCCAGAAAAAATAACTACTATTAAAAGAAATTTGGAAGAACAAAAAGGACATCCAATAAAAATAGTTACAGGGAAAGAAAATTGTGCTATTTTTAGAATTGAGACAAGTGCTATTCAAAAATTATTAACATCTTTAGAAAAAGACAAACATTATAGTGAATTTATCATCCTATCGCCATTTACAAAAGATGGAATTGAATTTTCAAGAATATTGTTTCTTGATGGTGATTATGTCAAAAGAAATGAAAAATATTTTCTAGGATTTGATTCACTTGCAACAATTACGTTCAATCGAGGTGTCATTACATTAATTGGAGATGAGATGTGGAGAGTTCAACAAGTTGCATCACGAACTAGTGCAAAAATAGGTGAATCGGGATTAAATATCCTAAACATGGATGCACAAGAAGAAACATCACGAATAATTATAGTAGTTGAAGATGCAGAAGACAACATTAGAAAAGCAATAATTGCAATTCATCAAGAAGTATCAAAAATTAATTTTATTTAATGAAAAGTGTGACGTTACGGGTTTTTACACCAGTACCGCCATCAAGGGTTTATTCTTGGACCATTATCTAGATTTAGTCCGGCGTTACCCAAAACACGCGATAATAATACTAAGTCATTTTAGTATAAAGGGTTGATCTATATAGAAATAATCAAACACGTTCAGCAATATACCAAAGTACTATTCCAATACCAATGATAGCATACCACTTGAAGTTCTTTTTGTGAGTAAAGATATTGGGAGAACCTAATTCGCCTTCAGCAGTTGTGTCTAGACGAATTTTTCGCATCTCAAATGCCTGACCAATTAAGCCTATTACAAGTAAAATTATTCCTGCAAAACCTAATGGCCATTCCATGGTATAACATATGATTTACCAGATATGTAGTTTACAAATTAATCAAAAAAACCTTAAAAAAATAATTCTTTAAATTGGAAGAGTTTTTTCCCTCTCCTATGAAAGAGGTTGGCAAAATATGGATGAATGGGAAATTAGTGCCATTCAAGGATGCCAAAGTACATGTTCTAACTCATGCATTACATTATTCAACATCAATTTTTGAAGGAATTCGATGTTATAATACACCAAATGGTCCTGCAATCTTTAGACTTCCTGAACATGTAGATAGATTCTTCAAATCTGCAAAATTGTATTCTATGAAAATGCAATTTTCAAAAAAGGAAATTTCAGATGCAATTTTAAAAACTGTAAAAACCAGTGGGCTCAAAGAATGTTACATTAGACCATTAGCATATTATGGATATGGAACAATGGGATTAACTCC
>JABJDB010000084.1 GCA_018668425.1 Nitrososphaerota archaeon
AGTTACTGCAAAAACATTAGAAAATGTAATTTCAAAATCTAAAGAATTAGGAATTACAGTTATTTTCAATGAAGATACAATTGATTCTAAAACTTCTAATGTTATTGCTGATGAAATAAATGGTAAAGTTTTAGTTTTATCTCCATTAGAAATTGCTTCTGATGGAACTTACATTTCTAAAATGACTGAAAATCTTGAAAATCTAAAGGTGGCACTATGTCGATAGTTGAAATTACAAATCTCACTGTTCAGTATCCTGATGTCAAAGCACTTGACGATGTTAGTTTTACAGTGAACCAAGGTGACTTTTTAGGCATAATTGGACCTAATGGAGCAGGAAAATCAACACTTTTTGATGCTATGCTTAGCCTTAATACAAAATACAAAGGAACAATCAAGTTTTTTGGAGAAGATATTAGAAAATCAAAAAACTATCTTAAAGAAATTGGATATGTTCCACAAAAACCAATTTTTGAGAAAAATTTTCCTGCCACAGTAAATGATGTTGTAAGAATGGGTTTGAGAAATGAATCAGATGAAAATAAAATTGATGAAATTTTACAACAATTATGGATTCATGAACTCAGTAATAGAAGAATTGGTGAATTATCTGGAGGACAATTACAACGAGTCTTTATTGCAAAAGCTCTTGTAAATAACCCCAAAGTTTTGATTTTAGATGAACCAGTAACTGGAATTGATCAACAAAGTATTGAATTGTTTTACAGCATTTTACGTGAATTAAATTCTAAACAAAAAATTACAATAATTTGGTCTTCTCATGATTTGGATGCAGTAAACAAACTTGCAAATCATGTTGCATGTCTTAATAGAACATTATTTTTCCATGGAATTTCTGAGAAATTTTTCTCTGATGATGAACTTGTAAAGCAATATTCTGAAGCATCAATGCAGGAACACATGCATCATCATTAATCATGTCTTTTGAAATTCTAACCTACAGCTTTATGCATCGAGCATTAATTTCTGGAATAGCAATTGCTATTCTTTGCTCTGTTGTTGGATTGTTTTTAGTTTTAAGACGTTATTCATTATTTGGTGATGCGATTGCACATTCATCTTTTGGTGGAATTGCTTTGGGATTGTTAGCTGGAGTGTATCCATTATGGACTGCTTATGGTGTTTCAATAGTTAGTGCATTAATTATTACAAAAATTAAAAAGAAATACAATATTTCTGGTGATGCATCAATTGCTGTTTTGCTATCATCGGGTATAGCAGTTGGGCTCGTAATTATTGGATTATCAGGTGGATTTACTATTGATATCTTTAGTTTTCTCTTTGGAAGTATTCTTTTAGTTAGTGTAGATGACACTGTTTTGATTTTAGCCTTAACGGGAATTATTCTAATTGTAATTTTGTCATTGTACAGACAAATTCTTTATTCTACATTCAATGAAGAACAAGCAAAAGTCAGTGGAATTCCTGTAGAAAAAATAAATTATTTGATTATTTTTATGGCAGGAATTACAGTAGTAACATCAATTCAACTTGTAGGTGTCTTGTTGATTTCTGCTTTGTTTGTAATTCCAAATGTTACTGCAATAATGTATGGACGTGGTTTCAAACAAACTGCAATAATTTCTATGAGCTTCTCTGTATTTTCTGTTGTTGTAGGAATTTTAACTTCATATATTTTTGATATCACCCCTGCAGGAACAATAGTTTTGATATCTATTGGCCTGCTTGGAGGTACAATGGGAATAAAATCTGCAGGATTACTATCTAGGAAGTAATCAAAGAGTTTAGTCTTCGTTTGTCTTGAATACTTTTAACAAAAAATAATGATGCTGCAATAATCCCTAATGCCATTAATGGTGATGCAATTTCTGTATATTTTAATTCAAAATTGTTTGATGTTTTAATCTGTGATGCAATTACTGGAATTTCTGTCATTTTGATTGTTGCAAGCTTGTTTGATTGTTGTTCTACAAACCACACATTATTTTTATCATCTGATGTCATAAATTGTACGAATGATGTTTCAGTCGGTACTGGAATTTCAATTAGATGATTGTTATCAGGATCATATGCCCCAATGCTATCTACTGTATGTTGTGCAAACCAAATATTTCCATATCTATCAAATGTCATTCCAAATGGTAAGGCATCTTTATTTGGCACTGAAATTTTTTCAAATGTCTCTAAAACTGGGTTAAACTTTGTTATGGCCAAGCCTGAGTGTTCCGCAATCCACAGATTCCCATTATTATCAAACAACAATGCTTCTGGAGACTGAAGTGGCGAATCCCTTGAGAATTGAGTTATCTGATTATTCTCAGGATTAATGAATCCAATTTTTCCTGTACCTGATGTAGAATACCAAATCATTCCATTACTATCTATTGTCAAAGCAAATGGGAATGATTCTCTTTCTGGAAGTTGTATCACTTCAAACGTATCAGATTCTGGCAAGTATTTTACAATACTATTTTTGTTAATGATACTTACCCAAATATTCCCATCAAAGTCTGCTTGAATGAATATTGGAGTATTTTCCGATATTGTTGGGTCTAGATTTGGAATTGTTTTTGTTGTGATCTGTTTATTTTCTGGATCAAAGAAACCAATCTGATTCCTAGATTTATCTACAAACCAAATATTTCCATTATTGTCCAGTGTTAGAATTGTTGTAGATAGTCCATCAAATGAATATGCTGTAAATTCTTGTGTCTCTAATGAAAATTGCCATAATCGTGGAGATAACGCATCACTTAGCCAGATAGAATTTTTTCCATCATATAACGGGAAAAGAGGTTTTACATCTTCAGGTAATTCATATTCAATAATTTGAGTTTGAATGTTTGCAAGTCTTGGTTTTACTAGTAAATTCATGATTTTTGATTCGTTAGCATTTTCTGTTCTAATAGCTTCAATCTCAACTAACCATTGCCCTGAGAATCCAAACGTTATTTCTCCATTAAACACATCAGGTTTTGTTAAATCTTGGTTATGATCTGAAACTAATGGAATTTCAATTGGAGAAATATTTTTTGACGGATTTGAAATTTTTACTTTTAATTGTGATAAATCATTAATTGGATTTCCTTTAGAGTCCCCAATTTTCACTGATATTGTATTTGTTCCACTTGAAAACGGTGAAATATCAATATCAAATTTGGTGTTTTCAGAAAATTCTATTGTTTTAAAACCATAAATGATTTCTTGTGCTTCTACTTTTTGAATTTCACCTGCAGGCAAAGTGCCGTTAGTCAGTAATGCAACTATCCCTAAAAGAATAATCCCTAAAACGGCATCAACTTTGAGTGATCTTTTTAGTTTTTTGTGAACTGAAATTTTTCCTGATGAAAAATTCTTTTCTCCATTTTTTTGTACTTTGAACTGAAAGAATCCTCCTAATCCAATCATAATTGCAGCAATTACAATTTTAAGAATTATCAATTGACCATATACTGATTCTGCAATTAGTCCTACATCACTTTCTAAGAACCACATGAGTATAGGGCCTGTAATTATTACAATTCCTATTGATATAACAAATGCTATGGAGAATCTCGGAATTAGTACTAAACTTAGTTTTTCTCTGTTTGATTCTTTTAGTTGAGATAATGCTGGAAGTAGTCCAAAAACAAAGTAGAAAATACCTCCAATCCAAACTGCTGCAACCAAATTATGCACATAATCTAATACTAGTGCTGGAGTTTCTCCACTAGCTGCACCATGACCAATCAAACTTGTAGTTGCAATTAATACAAGTGATACAACAAGCATTGGAATCTGATTTTTCTTTGATAGAATCTTTTTTCTATCTAACCCAAACCATATTCCTAATAAAACAATTGTAATTGCCATTCTAATTAACCAAATATTTCCAAAGTCCGTTTGAATTGCATCAAGTGGGGATGTTTCTAATCTAATAGTTTGAACTACTATCATCAAAATATTTGAAACAAAAACTAACCCTAAACCAATTCCTGTTATTGACATAAACTTTGCATGGTGTTTAATCTCAATTTTCTCTAATTCTTCTTTGATAGATGATTTGTTTTGTGTTCCCCAAATTATTAGAGATGCAATTATTGCACCCAAAACAATTGTTTGACCTACAATTCCTGGAAATCTAGCACCAGCTTCAGGCAAAAATATCAATTCTGATGGTCTATCTGTATCTAATAGAGAAGGTGGAATTATTGCGTCTCCAACTGCAAACAGAAATGCATCTGGAACTAAATGACCATCAACTTTTGAGAGTACTTTAGTTGATACAGTATACACTCCATCTTCTAATGGTGGAGTTGAAACAATTAGAGATTGTTCATCATCATAATATTGTGTATCTTTTTTATCGATTTGATCTCCGTTTGTGTCGAAAACTTTGAGTTCACTAAAATTAATGTCAACAGGCTCTGAAAAAAATACAATTACTTCTGTAGTGCCAGCAGGTGCATTTGATGTTAAACTTGGAATGGTTTCTTCAGTAAATGGATGTGCAGAAACTAATGGTACTGATGAAAATGACAACACAAGTAATACTATCAGTAATTTCCTCATTTACTCTTGAGGACATATATGATAATTTAAACAGTTTTCAAATAATTCGGGATTTGTACCAATCCACGTAAAGATAATAATGTCTAATTCTAGATTGATTGTAATGAAGATTGCACTTTTTGTCTTTATTGGATTATTATTTTCAGTTGGTATGATTGTACCTTCATTTGCTCATACTACAGTTCATGTTGAGCAATATGAAATTGAAGCAGGTTGGGCAATTGAACCTCCAGTTGTTGGAATAAGAAATGATATTGTTCTAAAAGTAATTGAACGAGAAGGTGATGAAGGTAAATTTACAGGAATCACTAGTGTCTTCAAAGGAGTTGATGCAACTGTAATGTTTGGAGGTGCATCAAAAAAAATTGATGTAAATTCTGATCCTAGACCTGGCTATTATTACTCACCAATTATTCCAACTAAAACCGGAACTTATCAAGTCGAATTGAAAGGTGAAATTCGTGGAACTCCCGTTGATATTAAAATCCCAGTAGAAGATGTAGAGCCTACAGCAGTTTTAGATTTTCCACCTTCAAATAGTGAAGGTTCAGGAGATGTTGCTGCTCTAAAAAATGCAATTTCATCTTTACAACAAGATATTTCCAAATTAAAATCTGGAGAATCTGATGTATCCTATGATGGTGGCGCAGCTTATGACTTTGCAATATTTGGATTATCTATTGCAGCAGCAGCAATTATCTTAGCGATAATTGCTTTAATAAAAAGAAAATAGAAAAAGAG